>JBNLGO010000169.1:0-7269 GCA_050306095.1 Cyclobacteriaceae bacterium | reverse complement strand
TTTCCGGAGATAAAATTTTGAAAAGTGGAGGGATAAATGTGAATATTCCAGGTGGGGAGAAAAAGAAGTACAATATGGATTTTGATAAATCAATCACTGATGATTGTAAGGATTGTATTTTGGAATTCAGTTTTAAAACCAAAAAAGATGAAATCTGGGCGAAAGCTGGACACGAGATTGCTTGGGATCAATTTGAGTTGCAGAAAACGATTAATTCTTTTTCGGTTAATAATGAAGGTTCAAAAATCGAAGTGGTTGAAAGTGAGAATGAATTGACTATTTCTGGTCAAAACTTCACATATGGAATTGATAAAAAAACAGGAAGTATTCACTCCATGATGTTGAACGGGAAAGAATTATTGGAGCGAGATCTTTCCCTAAATGTTTGGCGTGCCCCAATTTCCAATGATAACGATCCTTGGGGCAGCTGGAACTTCCAAAATGGTAGCATGACCAAATACAATGGGGTGGGGATCTTTAATCAATGGATGACCCTTGGTATTAATAAACTGGACCATCAGGCAGATCGTGTAGAAATTACTCGAAAAGAGGATTGGGGAGTTGTCATCGAAGCTGATGTCATGTCCTATAGTGCTGGAGGTTGGACCGCTTTTCAAAATCATTTTATATACACCATATTCGCAGATGGAAAGGTAGATTTAGTACATGAGGTCATTCCGCAAGGCCAAGTTCCGGATCATCTTCCAAAGATCGGTCTTCAGCTTGAATTGATAAAAGATATCGATCAGGTAAAATGGTATGGACGTGGTCCATTTGAAACCTATCCTGACCGGAAGACCGGAGCAAAATTGGTGTTTACTTCACCACCGTAGAAAATGAATATGTACCCTACCTGATGCCACAAGATCATGGGAATAAAACGGATATACAATGGGTGGAGCTAACGAATACAGAAGGGATAGGATTGAGATTTTCCGGTGATGAAGTTTTTAATTTTAGGGTGAGCGAATATGAAACTGATCATCTGACCAGGGCACAATATCCGTATCAATTAAGAAAATCTGGTAAGACTATTTTTGATATGGATTATGAAGTAACAGGAGTTGGTGAAACGGCGACCAGAACGTTGACAAAATACAGGGTATATCCAAACACCTATTCAAGGAGAATTATCATAGAACCCATTTTTAAATAAAACAATGAGAATTTTAAAAAACGGATATTCTTCTTCCAGTTCTTGATAGACTTTTCAAAAAATAGGTTTAATTAGGGGGATTTTTTTAATAAACCCTAAATCCATGAACAGTTCTGAAGAAACGATTAAATTTTTAAGCAAGAAAAACATCCTTCCTTTTATTCTTATTACCAGTCTATTTTTTCTTTGGGGTATTGCGAATAACATGACAGATACGCTCTTGTCTGCATTTAAGCGAATCATGAGCATGACGGACTTTCAAACATCCTGGATTCAGGTAGCTTTTTATGGATCCTATTTTTGTTTGGCTATTCCCGCCGCACTTTTCATAAAAAAATATACTTACAAATCAGGAGTTTTACTGGGATTGGGATTATTTGCCTTAGGATCGTTTATGTTTTACCCAGCAAGTTTGACCATGTCATATGGACATTTTCTCATCTCACTATATGTATTGGCGGGCGGTTTGTCGATTTTAGAAACTACCGCTAATCCTTATATCATTGCCATGGGGCCGGAAAAGACGGGAACGATTCGTCTGAACTTGGCTCAATCATTTAACCCTATTGGATCAATTACCGGGATTTTGTTAAGTAAAATTTTCATTCTTTCACATTTAAATCCTGCTACAGAAGCTGAACGGGCATCAATGCCAGCAGATCAGTTGGCCACTATTCAATCAGAAGAATTAAATGCTGTGATTGGTCCATATATTGGAGTGGCGGTATTTCTTATTTTACTCTGGGTAATCATTAAATTTGTTAAGATGCCGAAAGCATCAGATGCTGGCACAAATTTAGATTTGCTGCCAACATTTAAAAGGTTAATAAAAACCCCTCATTATGTGTGGGGAGTAATAGCACAGTTTTTTTATATAGGTGCCCAGTTAGGAACATGGTCATTTACCATTAGATATGTAATGGCTGAACTTAATGTCAACGAAGATGAAGCGGCAACCTATTATTTATATGCCATCTTTTTATTCACAGCATCCAGATTTGTATTCACGTTTTTGATGCGATTTATATCGGCGCGAGTATTATTGTTGATCGCAGCAGTTGTTGGTGCTCTATGTGCTACAGTAGTGATTTTTGGTCATGGAGAAATGGCTGTGTATGCTTTAGTAGGTATTTCATTTAACCTGTCATTGATGTTTCCAACAATTTTCGGATTAGCAGTAAGGGGGTTGGGCAACGATACAAAAATTGGAGGGGCTGGTGTTATTATGGCTATATTAGGGGGAGCTGTGTTTCCTTCCCTACAGGCAATAATTTCGGATGCAACTGATATCCATATTTCATATTTTGTCCCACTAACCTGCTTTATAGTGGTGGCAATATTTGGAGCCACAGGAGCTAAGTTAGAACCACAAATCAAGGCCAAACTGGAAGAATAACATGAAAAAAAAACGTTATTGCAAAACCCTTTCTTTAAAAAATGATCCCGACTTAATCGAGGAGTATATAAAAGTGCATGCACCAGATGCTGTGTGGCCTGAGATTACCCAAGGTATGAAAGAAGTAGGGATCGTTGATATGGAAATATACATCCAAGGTAATCAACTCTTTATGATTATGGATACTGTTCCTGATTTTGATCATGATCAAGCAATGGCTGACCTGGCAAAAAAACCACGGCAATCAGAATGGGAGGCTTTTGTTTCTAAATTCCAACAGACATCACAGGATGCTTCGGCTGATGAAAAATGGCAAATTGCTGAGCGTATTTTTAAATTGGAATAATTAAATTGAATAAATGATTATTCCCGAAATGTCATTTCAAAATGCCAACAACAGCCATAGCTATCTTTGATATTGGGAAAACCAATAAGAAATTTTTTCTTTTTGATATTGAGTATAATGTGCTTCACCAGGAGTACACGGAATTTGAAGAACTTGATGATGAAGATGGGGATCCATGCGATGATTTGGAAGAGATTTCCAATTGGATGAAAGAAACTTTAAAAAAGCACCTCCTCTCCAATGAGTATAATATTAAACAACTTAATTTTTCTACCTATGGCGCCTCATTTGTCCATATTAATAATGAGGGTTTTCCTGTCACACTTTTATATAATTATTTAAAGCCATTTCCTGAAGAGGTTGAGAGGGAATTGCAGCGAGTAATGGATGTTGATCAAAACAATTTGGAAACGGCATCTCCATATCTAGGCATGTTAAATTCCGGATTGCAATTGTTTTGGTTAAAACAGAAAAAAACAGAAGCATTTCAACAAATAAAAACCAGTCTTCATTTACCGCAATATTTCTCTTTTCTATTTACAGAAAATGCGACAAGTGAATTGACTTCAATAGGTTGCCATACCCGACTCTGGAATTTTCAAAAGAAGCAATATCATCACTGGTTAAGTGACGTAGATATTGATCATCTTTTGCCAGACCCATTACCTTTAAGTACAACGTTTCCAATTCAAATTGAAGGTAAATCACTGGAAGTAGGGATCGGTATTCACGATAGTTCAGCAGCTTTAGTGCCTTATCTAATAAAATCACAAGAGCCATTTATTTTAATTTCAACAGGTACATGGAGTATTACCCTAAATCCATTTACAAAAGATCCACTTACCAAAGAAGAATTAGATCAGGATTGCCTGGAATATTTGAGTGCATTAGGAAAGCCAGTAAAGGCATCACGTCTTTTTTTGGGTAATGACCTCCAACAAAAGGTAAAATCTATCAATGAGCTTTTTGATGTGGATAGTGAATATTTTAAAAGTATAAAAGTAAATCACCAATTCATTAATAATCTAAAAACAGGTGAAATTGAGCTTAAGTCTACTAATCAATGGTCACCAGGGAAATACTCTGATTATGATGAAGCATATCATTATTTATGCCTGGATATGGCTGTAAAGCAAAAGAACTCTGTGTATCTCGCTAAAGGAAGTAGTTCGGTCAATAAAATTTTTTTAGATGGAGGGTTTGTTGACAATGAAGTGTTTGTAGCTATTCTGAAAGTTTTAATGCCTGAATTTGAAATAGTAATTTCATCAGTTCCAAATGGATCTGCTGTTGGGGCAGCAATGGTGATCAATGAAAAGTCCCTGGTGATTTAGAGGTTGATTAGTGGTTTTTGAATTATTTCCCTTTATTATATATTGATTGATCAGTTAAGAATTAAGAAGTAATTAATTCTAATCAAAGAATTATATATTTATCTTCAGCCAATTATTAGCAGAAGTAAAATGAAATTTTTATTAGCCCTTGTCGCTTCTATTTTTTTATCGTTTGAAATTTATGCACAGCAATATTTCACCGGATTAATATTTGATGATGAGCAATATGATCAATCCATAGCTTTAGTTGCTCAATCAAAAGCCTCTTTTGAAAATCTACCAGATTCATTTTCACTTAAACAATTTGCACCTAAAGCAGGAAATCAAATACGTTTTGGTACTTCCGTAGGCTGGGCAGCAGCATGGGGTGCTCGTACTATCCTTGAAGCACAGAAACAAAATTGGGTTAATGTTGATGAAATTACGCAAAACGCTTTTTCCCCCATTTTTGCCTATCAAATGTCACGAAAACCTGGAGATGATAATTGCACTGTTGGAAGTAAGATGGAGGAAGTGTTGAGCAAAATGAAATATAGTGGGGCTGTCAAGTATGTTGATTTTTTGGAGTTTTGCCCAGATGAAATTCCTGCAGACTTGGTATCTAAAGCAAAGGAGAATCGGATTACAGAATACAATAAACTATTTGAAACAAAGGATAAAAACAGGATGAAAATAGATGCTGTTAGAAAATCCCTTTCACAAGGGTTTCCTGTAGTTGTTGGAATGTATTGTCCGTCTTCTTTTTTAAATGCTAAAGAGTACTGGCAGCCATTGGAGGTAATAACAAATGATACACCTGGACATGCGGTAACGGTTGTGGGGTATGATAATGATAAATATGGGGGAGCTTTTGAAGTATTGAACTCATGGGGAAGAAATTGGGGAATAGACGGATATACCTGGATTCGTTATGAAGACTTTACCGAATATATAAAATATGGCTATCAATTAATTTTGGCAGAAGATGTCGCTGATCATCATGAAATTTTTGGTAGTGTGCAGGTGCTTAACGACGACAATCGTGAAATTTCAGCCACTCAAAATGATGATGGAATTTATGAATTGAATAAAAATTTCCGAACGGGGGATCGTTTTAGGGTGAATGTTAACAATTTTTCGAGGGGGTATCTGTATATCATTGGAAGTGGTACAGGTAATGACTTTTCATTATTATTTCCTCACAATGAAACCGTAAGCCCAGGTTTGGTTTATAAGAGCAATAACTTGTCCCTTCCGGATGAACAACACTTTATCCAGGTTACTGGGGATGAAACCGAAGATTTTTTGTATTTGATTTTTAGTATAGAACATATTGATATAGAATATTTCCTGGATAATATGAGAAATCAAAATGGTAAAAGTCAGGAAATAGTTTCACGCACATTAGGAAGTCAGTTACTAGATAAAACTAAAGTCAACTGGGATAAATGGAATATGTCTTTCACTGGAAAAGCCCAAAAAAATGATTTACTGGTATTAACAGTGAAATTTAGTCATGATTAATCTTTGGTGTTAGGTCAAATTTTTATTCAAATTATTTACTTTTGCGCCTATAAATTATACCAAAGTTATTTCACATGTTAAGAAATATTAACCCTACATCTACCCAATCCTGGACAAAACTCAATGCACATTTTCAGAATATGAAAGGAGTTCATTTAAAAGATCTCTTTCAATCTACTGATAATAGGTTTTCTGAATTTTCATTAACGTTTAATGATATATTAGTTGACTTTTCTAAAAACCTAATCACTAAAGACACATTAAAACTTTTAGTTTCATTGGCAGAAGAATGTGGGTTAAAAGAGGGGATGGAGCAAATGTTTAAAGGGGAGAAAATAAATAGGACGGAAGAAAGGGCTGTGCTCCACACAGCGCTCCGGAATCGCTCTAATAAGCCTGTGATAGTTGACGGAAAAGATGTGATGCCAGAAGTAAACAAGGTGTTGGAAAAAATGAAGGTGTTTTCCGATAAAGTTTCATCAGGAAGTTGGGAAGGATATTCTGGGAAGGTAATAACTGACATAGTGAACATAGGTATCGGTGGGTCTGACTTAGGGCCATTAATGGTTACAGAAGCGCTTAAACCATATAAAAAAGAAAATATCACCACCCATTTCGTTTCCAATGTTGATGGGACACATATTGTAGAAACGTTGAAAAAAGTTGATCCTGAGACGACCTTGTTTCTAATCGCATCAAAAACATTCACTACCCAGGAAACCATGACCAATGCCCATACTGCTCGGAACTGGTTTCTTGAAACGGCAAAAAACGAAGAGTTTATCAAATATCATTTTGCTGCATTGTCGACTAACAAAGTTGAAGTGGAGAAATTTGGTGTGGATTTAAATAATATGTTTGAGTTTTGGGATTGGGTAGGAGGTCGTTACTCTTTATGGTCTGCTATTGGTTTAAGTATAGCTTGTACCATTGGGTTTGATAACTTCAAGGAGCTGTTGGAAGGTGCTCATGAAATGGATAACCATTTTAGAAAATCTGATTTTAATAAAAATATACCTGTAATTCTGGCTTTGATTGGCATTTGGTACAATAATTTTTATGATGCCGAGACGGAAGCAATCCTGCCATATGATCAATATATGCATCGTTTTGCTGCATATTTTCAGCAGGGCAATATGGAAAGTAATGGTAAATATATAGACCGCGATGGTAAAGAAGTAGAATACCAAACTGGCCCTATTATTTGGGGAGAGCCGGGTACTAATGGGCAGCATGCTTTTTATCAATTGATCCACCAAGGTACGAAGTTAATACCATGTGATTTTTTGGCTCCGGCTATCAGTCAAAACCCTACTGGTGATCATCATCAAAAATTGCTTTCTAATTATTTTGCCCAGACAGAGGCTTTGATGAATGGTAAAACGGAAGATGAGGCAAGAGAAGAACTGGAAGCCAAAGGATTGGCCAAGGACCTGGCAGGCATGATCCAAACCAAGGTACTGGGCTGATGAAACTCCTTCGAAGCTCCATGATGATCACTCTTCCCTTTGCCGCTTACGCTGCCGGGGGACAT
>JBNLGO010000168.1:0-7337 GCA_050306095.1 Cyclobacteriaceae bacterium | reverse complement strand
GTTGAGTAATCGACCGGGATTCATGATGAAACTTTTTATTCGATCACCCAAGTTTCATTTCCTGCTATAAGTTGGTCGAGATCTCCGTCCCCTTTTGCTTTCTTCATATCATCGACCTGTTGACAAATCTGCTCTTCATAAGTAGGTCGGTCCACTTCATAAAAAACTCCAAATGGCCGTGGAAAATTCCCGCTTTCTGTAGGGTCATCAAAAAACCTACTCAGAATTGTCGATTTAATATAATCGTTTTCATCGTGAATCCATAATTCATCCACACTTGTTGATGATAAATCTACTATTGTAGGTTTAAATCCATCGAGCTTAATACCTTTCTCATTTTCTTCACCAAAAATCAACGGCTTACCATTTTCAAGAAATAGTGTATGTTGTTTTTTCATACTTTTATCCGTGTATGAAAAGAAAGCGCCATCATTAAAAATATTACAGTTTTGATATACTTCTAAAAATGAAGTACCCTTGTGCGCATGCGCACGTTTCAACATATCTTGCAAGTGTTTTGGATCCCTATCAATTGCTCTAGCAACAAATGAACCGTCAGCACCCAATGCCAATGCAGCAGGATTAAACGGATGATCCAATGAGCCTAATGGAGTAGATTTGGTAATTTTATCCATTGGAGATGTTGGAGAATACTGCCCTTTGGTCAACCCATAAATCTCATTATTAAACATCAATATATTAATGTCAAAATTCCTCCTTAATGTATGAATGATGTGATTTCCACCAATGGAGAGGGCATCCCCATCACCAGTTATTACCCAAACACTTAAATCAGGTCGTGTTGATTTTAATCCTGAAGCAATTGCCGGAGCTCGACCGTGAATACTGTGCATTCCGAAAGTATCCAGGTAATAAGGAAACCTACTCGAACATCCGATTCCTGATATAAATACAATTTTTTCTTTATCGACACCTAACTGCGGTAGTACAGACTGCATTTGCTTCAAAATAGAATAATCACCACATCCCGGGCACCATCTCACCTCCTGACCTGAGTCAAAATCCTTTGCTGTTAATGTTCCGTTACCGTTGTTTTTATTTATTACTTCTGCCATTTTTCTAATCTTTAAAATTACAAGGAACTAGGAGTTTAACATCTGTTTAACTTTACCAACAATTTCATCTTTAGTGATAGGTACACCTTTGATTTTGTTAAACCCTTCTGCCGGGATCAAGTATTTATCCCTGATAATTTTGATCAATTGACCGTTATTTATTTCCGGAATCAATACTTTGTCAAAATTATTTAGCAACTCTCCTAAATTCTTTGGGAATGGCTTTATGTATTTTAAGTGGGCATGTGCCACTTTTAGTCCTTCCTCATTAAGCTCTTTTACAGCAGACTTAATTCCACCAAAAGTTGATCCCCATCCTAAGACAAGTACATCACCTTTGTCAGGACCTATTTCTATTTCTTGTTCGGGAATAAAATCAGCAATTTTTTCAACCTTCTCTTCCCTAATCAGCACCATTTTTTGGTGATTTTCCGGGTCATAAGAAACATTACCGGTAATATCCTCTTTTTCAAGACCTCCAATTCTATGCTCTAGTCCTTTTATACCAGGAGGTGCCCAGTTTCTAACTAAGCGTTCATCTCTTGCATAAGGCATGAATTTTTCATCATTCCCTTCTTTTAATTGCGAAACCGTGATGTCTTGTAGATCAGATGATTTTGGAAATTTCCAAGGTTCAGCACCATTGGCAATATACCCATCACTTAAAACAAGTACCGGAGTCATGTGCTCAAGCGCAATTCTTACAGCCTCATAGGCTACTTCAAAACATGAAGAAGGTGTGCTCGCCGATATTACCGGCATTGGACATTCCCCATTTCTTCCATAAACTGCCTGAAGCAAATCTGCCTGTTCTGTTTTAGTAGGTAATCCTGTAGAAGGTCCCGCACGTTGGATGTTAATCACAATTAATGGTAGCTCCAGCATTACTGCCAATCCCATTGCCTCCGTTTTAAGGGCAAGTCCCGGTCCTGAAGTACCTGTAACACCAATTTTCCCACCATAAGAAGCGCCAATCGAAGCACAAATCGCCGCAATCTCATCTTCCGCCTGATAGGTCTTAATATTGAAATTTTTATGGTTTGCCAGGTCATGTAAAATGTCTGAAGCGGGAGTAATCGGGTAGGTTCCATAAAATAATTCCAGATCCGTTTTCACCGCCGCAGCAACTAAGCCCAATGCCATCGCTGGATTACCATTGATACTTCGGTAAGTACCAGAAGACATTTTGGCTGGCTTTACCCGATATTTAGATCGGAAAGCTTCGGTAATATCTCCAAAATTATAACCGGCCTGTAGGGCTTTAGTGTTTGCATCAAGCACATCTGGCAGCTTTTTGAATTTGCGTTCAAAAAACTTCAAAGTATTCTGCGGATCACGATCGAATAGCCAATAAATAAAGCCCAAAACAAACATATTTTTTGAACGATCTTTATCGCGCATTCCAAGTTCGTTCTCTTTTAGCGCTTCCCTTGTTAGCTTGGTAACGTCAATCTGATATACTTCAAAATCAGTTAAGACACCATTTTCAAGTGGATTTTTTTCATAACCGGATAGTCGTAAATTTTTTCCATCAAATCCGGCTGTATTTACAATCAGGATGCCCCCTTTTTTCAAATTGTTGATGTTCACCTTTAATGCAGCAGCATTCATTGCAACTAATACATCACAGGCATCACCAGGAGTGAAAATCTCCGTACTACCAAAATGAATTTGAAATCCCGAAACTCCAGGCAATGTGCCTTGAGGAGCCCTGATTTCTGCAGGGAAATCCGGGAATGTACCTAAATCATTTCCAAATAATGCGGTGTTGTTTGTAAATTGACTTCCTACTAGTTGCATCCCATCGCCTGAGTCGCCGGCGAATTTGATGACTACTCTTTCTTTTTCTTCTGTTTTTCTCATTCAAAATCAGGATTATATGTATCTCCCATCCTGCTTATCGTTCTGTAGTAGTTTTGACGTTATACGTGCAAAACAAAATATGTTTGTAATGATCCTTCAAAATTAGTAAAAGCAATTAAATAATTTTGAATAATTCACGATTAGTTAAGCCCCCAAACAACTTTCTTCTTTAATTTTCAAAAAGAACTATATTTTTATGTGAATAAGCAATATTCAATATTTAACTTATGAACACTTCATTTCATGCTGAATTCATCCTTCAAGGCCTGCTTAGGTTAAATGAAAACACTCCCAGAATAAAAAAATGTTTGGATCAATTAAATGAATCTGAAATTTGGAAACGTCCCAATAATAGTTCTAATAGTGTGGGCAATTTAATTTTACACCTTTGTGGAAATATCACACAGTATATTATTTCTTCACTTGGAAAAGCAGACGATATTAGAAATAGAGATGCTGAATTTTCGGCAACCGGTGGATATACTAAAAATGAATTGTTAGAGCTATTAAACAAAACTGTTCAAAAGGCTGGAGAAATTATTCGAAACTGTAGTTATGATGAATTAATGCGGGAACGTAGCGTGCAAGGGTTTAATTTTTCGGGTATCGGAATTATCATTCATGTTGTGGAACATTACTCCTATCACACAGGTCAAATAGCCTTTTGGACAAAATTACTTAAAGATCAGGATTTGGGTTTTTATGATGGCTATGACTTAAATATCAAGAATGAATAGACTAAAAAATTTGAAAAGGAATTGAGACTATTGACTAAAAGTAAACTAATCCGTATTGCTTACATATTAATTTACCAAATATGATAATTGAGCATAAGACAATTGAGCTGCATGGAAAAATGCTATTTGAGAAAGCTATTATAAAACCGCCTTTCAAAAAGCCTCACCCTATGCCAGATGAAGCTTGTTTCCTTTATGTGTTGGAAGGCAAAAATGAAACCATATCTAACACGACGATATCAACCATAACTGAAAAAGAAGCACTATTAATGAAATGTGGCACATATTTTACCAGGATGTTTCCTTCGCAAATTTCCGGTCTATATGAAGCGGTAGCTGTACATTTTCATCCATACGTAATTCGTAAAGTTTATAAAGATCACCTACCCGGTTTTATGAGTCAGGCAAATGCTACCCCTACTATTGGTATTTCAAAAGTGAAAGTAGATGAGCTCATTGAACAATTTATAAGCAATGTTCTTTATTACTTTAAAAATCCAGAGATGGCTACTCAGGAAATATTGGAAATAAAACTGAAAGAGTTAATGGTTTTGTTGGGAAACTCAAAAAGGTCTTATGAAATAAAACAGATTTTACAATCTCTTTTCACGCCAAGCGCCCATACCTTTAAAGAAATCATTGCATCGCACCTCTTTTCCAATCTTAGTATGGTGGAGTTATCGGAATTAACAAATTTAAGTATATCCTCTTTCAAGAGGGAATTCAAGAAAATTTATAATGATTCTCCCGCTAACTATATTAAAACCAAAAAATTGGAAAAAGCGAAAGAGCTATTGATTGTAGGAGAACAATCTGTAAGTGAGATCGCATATGATTGCGGATTTAATGATTTAACTGGGTTTTCAAGGTCATTCAAAGAAAAATTTGGAATTTCACCTTCCAGTTTACGATTGAACCAAAATGCCAAACCAATGAGCTGATTTACACAATCATTCTTTTATTCATCTTTCATCTTTGAGCTATTATTCAATTATAAATTAGTAAAAGATGAAAAAGTCAAATCAAAAAGTTTCACAAGAGATTAATGTTTCGCCGGAAGAGGCCTGGAAAATTATAGGCGCTGTAGATGGTGTCGATAAATGGTTAGGGCCAATTACCGCATGTAGATTGGAGGGTAATAAGCGATATTGCTCTACAGAAGAAGGGGAATTTAGTGAAGATATTTTAAGTGTAGATCATGAAAACAGGATATTTAAATACGCGATTCCGACTCAACACATGTTCCCTGCAAAAAATATAGTTGGCGAAATGGGAGTGGTCACATCTGATCAAGGAAAAGCCATTGTCAATTGGAGTTGGGAATTTGAAGTAGATGAAAAAGACGAACAAGCTACAAAAGACGGACTCGCAATGGTTGGAAACCTTGGAATAAAAGGTATCGAAGAACTCTTGAAGGCAGAAGTGAAAGCTTAATTACCACTTGATAATGACTCTGTAACAGGGTCATTATCTTTATATTATGAATTTTAAAAACATATTATTCCTTAGTAATTACAATGCTCTAAATTCCATCTTCAAAAATTCCATAAAATACCTCAAAATACTATTCTAAGTGTAATCAAAACACTTCCCTTTCATCCTTTTTAACCTCCTTTGAAATAATTATTCCCGATTTTTATTCAATATATTTAGGTAATAATTACTGTACATCATTATTTACTTTTTAGAATTAATCAGAAAAAAGAAAAACGTGGAGAGAAGAGACGCATTGAGAAAAATGTCTCTGGCTATGGGCGGAATGCTTTCTGCTACTACTCTAACTGCTGTGCTTTCACATTGCAGCAGTAAAAAAAGCCAGGACATTACAAATGGATTACAATTTTTTAAACAAGATCAGTTTGCTACACTCATGCAAGTTGTAGAAAGAATTATTCCAACAACTGATTCACCTGGGGCTATCGAAGCCAAAGTACCGGAATTTATCGATTTGATGTTGGCCGAATGTTATAACTCTGATCAACAGCAGCTATTTAATAATGGATTTAAAAGCTTTATTGACTTACTAAATCAACAGGAAAATGCTGATTCAAAAGAAGTCATCCAACAACAATTGGAAAACTTCGAAAAGGAGATGAAATGGAATGACAAAGAAAATGATGCATCATTTTTTATTCGAACCGTTAAGGAACTGACACTTCTTGGATATTTCACTTCCAAGGAAGGTGCCTCAGAAGCACTGCGATATATTCCAGTTCCTGGGAGATTTGATGCCTGCATTCCATTGGATGATGAACCTGCATGGGCTAGTTAATAATTCACAAACCTAGATTAATATCAGATGTATATAAATTCAAACGGTAAAAAGGAAAACACCTATGACGCCATTGTTATTGGCTCAGGTATTAGTGGTGGATGGGCAGCTAAAGAATTAACAGAAAAAGGACTAAAAGTATTAATGCTAGATCGAGGCAAAGCGCTTGAGCATCCCAAATATCCTACAGCATTAGATAATCCTTGGGATTTCAGACACCGCGGAAGAATCACCACAGAACAAAGGAAAGACCATCCTTTCTTATCAAGAGACTATCCATTCAGTGAACACAATGCTTCATATTGGTTCAAAGATGTGGACGCTCCATATGAAGAAAAAAAGCGATTTGACTGGTTTAGGCCTGACATCGTAGGTGGAAAGTCCATCATGTGGGGCAGGCAATCCTATCGATGGAGCGAGATGGATTTTGAAGCAAATGCCAAAGAAGGAATTGCAGTTGATTGGCCCATTAGGTATAAAGATTTGGCTCCATGGTATGATCATGTAGAATCTTTTGCTGGAATAAGTGGTGAAAAGGAAGGATTACCCCAACTTCCCGACGGTCAATTCCAACCTCCCATGGAGATGAATTGTTTAGAAAAAGTAGTGAAAGAGGGCATCGAATCCAACTATAAAAATAGGAAAATGACCATCGGAAGGGTAGCAAACTTAACAGAAGCCTTACCTGGTCGGAACAAATGTAACTATCGAAATATGTGCAGCCGTGGTTGTCCGTTTGGCGCTTATTTTAGCAGTAATTCTTCTACTATTCCTGCTGCTCAGTCCACTGGAAATCTCACCATCAGACCCAGGTCAATTGTGAGTTCCTTGATTTATGATGATCAAGCGGGTAAGGCTACCGGTGTGAATGTAATTGACAGTGATACTTTAGAAACCATAGCGTATTATAGTAAAATTATCTTTGTAAATGGCTCCACCTTAGGCTCCACCTTTATACTGTTAAATTCAATTTCAGATCGTTTTCCCAACGGTTTTGGGAATGATAGCGGCCAGCTCGGTCATAATTTGATGGACCACCATTTTAGAATTGGCGCAACCGGAACATACGAAGGGCTAGACGACCAATATTATTTTGGAAGGCGAGCAAACGGTATTTATATTCCAAGGTATAGAAATATAAATGGAGATAAGCGTGATTATTTAAGAGGGTTTGGATACCAGGGAAGAGGAAGTAGAGAAGACTGGCAAAGAGGTAATCATATTCCTGGATTTGGAGAAGAATTTAAAAATGAGCTTACCAAACCAGGACCATGGACCATGAGTTTATCTTCCTTCGGAGAGTGTCTCCCCTATTACGAAAATCATGTTTCCCTTAACCACGATAAAAAAGATAAGTGGGGTCTTCCTACGGTTGTCATAGATGCAGAA
>JBNLGO010000167.1:0-7345 GCA_050306095.1 Cyclobacteriaceae bacterium | reverse complement strand
ATCTATTGTATGGTTCTGTTCCTTCACATGTTCTACTAGTATTTCGAGTGTAACGTTGGTCATCAGCCGCGCGAGGAACGAGCGTCGGCTGAATGGTGGTGTAGGGGCTGGGCAAGAAAAACCCCCGGCTACCCGATTATCATTTTACAACTTGAATATCTGGCAGGTTTTGGTGAACCTGCTCGACAGTCTTGCATTCAGTCAATATTTTCACAACCATTGGAAGCGGCTCAGGCCAAATTTCAGGAAAATCAGCTTCATTGGTAGCAAGAATGTGAAATGCCAATTTTTCAATTGGTGGACAAAAATCGGAGCTTACACCAGGCTTGTTGCCTCTGGCATCGATTCGATACCAACCGTATTCCTTGAGATATACAGCATTCATTCCATGTAAGCTGAACGATTGTCCTTCCTTTTCAACTGCCAAGCGTTGATAACATAAACCAGCAGGGATTTTATTTGCTCTTAAAAGTGCGGCTAACAGGTGGCTCTTTGAATAGCAATATCCGGTACCGTGGATCAAAACTTCTGAAGCTCTGCAAGTTACCGGATTCTGGCGATGATCCCAACTATGCGTTATTGAGTCACGGACAAATTCAAAACAAGATTTAGCGGTGGCAGCATCGGACTGACAGCCGGTAGAAAGCTCCAATGCTTTTTCAGCTACCAACGGATGATCAAAATCAATATACGAGCTGCTCATAAGGTATTTTTCCATTCGTTCATTCACTCTCTTTAACCCTAAATGCAGATGGATGTCGATGGATGATAACGCCTGGTTGTGGGGACTCGACCCCCAGCGGTCCCACACCAACCAAAGGTTGTATGATCTTAGCTTTATCTGACACCAACAGGGCTGAACCTTAGTCCCATTTCAATAAATGGTTTTTTAATATTAGGCGGAAACGGCTTGGTTGGATTTGTATTTATTATTGCATTGAATGCGGATTGGTCCAAAAATTCGTTTCCTGACCTCTTTACAAAAAACAAATCCTTTATTTCTCCGTTTGGCATTATTTTAAAGACAATAGATGTTGTTTTAGATGGCATTGAGTTCTTATCGCCTATATTTGCCCAGTTTTTACTCACCTGATAAGCAACTTCTATTCGGTACTTGTCAATCGGTGAAGCATTATTCAATTTTCGATTTAGTTTGGTTTGCTTTTGCCCATTCTGGCTTACAGCGCAACCAAATATAAAAATAGCCAATGTTATAAAAATTGTTGTAATGAGTATTTTGTTTTTCATATAGAGCTTCCATTTCAACGGTTATTTTTAGTCATACAACGTTCCGCATGATCGGACGGGAAAAAGAACGAGGCATAAACAAATGTAAAGTCCAATGATGACAGCGAAAAGTATAAAAATGGCATCTTTTTCCCGGTCCGCTGTCTATGCGGTTGTTAGGATTAGATTCAGCTTAATATCCCCTTCTTCGTGAGGGATCTGCAATATTCATAAATTATACCCAGTATTATCCAACTGCTAAAAACACCACCTGGAAATTTTTCAAATGTTAGTACATCAATCCAATTTTGTTTTCTATAAATAAACCAAATAAAATTTATAATATATCCTACTAAAGCAACAGATAGAAAATAAACGGATGCTTTTTTCATTAAAAACAGCCCGAAAGAGGCAATAATGAGAGACATGTGTGTTAAAATTATAACTCCGATATAGAGATTTTTTAATGGACTAAAAGAGAAACCAGTTTCATTTATACGGACAAATAGAGTTATGAGAATAATTAGAGAGCTTATGCCATAAACAAAACCAATCAAATATAAAAATACCCTTTCCGTTAAATTCCATTCTTTGCATTTGGACCTAAATTTCGCCCTTATTTTGATAAAAAATGTATTCTCAGATATTCGTAAAACAATAAATTTAACCTTTCTCGATAAAGGAGGGACTATTTTATCGTATTTAATAGCTATAACTACTAAAGCAATAAAAGCAGAGATAATGAATACCAGTAGATGCATTTGATCATCCTACGAAAAGCTCACCAGCCAGCAGGGCCTTTCGGCCCTGCTGGCTGGTGGAGCGCTAGGTTATGCATTCGGTTGATCATCATTTTCTATGCGAATTACATAGGTCTTCATTATAAGGTCATGCCAAGTTTGACGTTCTTTGTTCCAGAGCATCCATAGAAATCCGAAGTAAAAAAAACTGGCTGACAATCCCAATGCAAGAAAATTACGGAATAGAGATTTCCTGAATCCTATGGGATTTCCTAATTTATCTACAACTTTTATATCTGTTAGCTTTCTTCCCCAAGATTGTCCGTGTTTTCCCACTAAAAAAGTCGTATTATATAGAAATACAACAACTAAAACTAAATTAGTTATTGCGAGTTTGCCACGAGTATGATCGTACGCCTCAAAAAAACCGATATTGAAAATCAGCTTATCCAGCAAAAACCAAAATGGTAACGCGATTATGAACGCGATGACTCCGTCAATAAAGTCTGCAAACAATCTATCGGTAAAACTAGCAAATTTAGAGTGTTTTTCAGCTTTGCTTTGCACAGATTGCTGGTTAATTACCTTAGGTTTCAGTGCTGACTCTAAAGATAGATTCATTTTTTTTCCTGTATAACGACGTGCATTACAGGCGAGTAGGGGATGCGGACTTCGCTAATGCTAACTCAACACCATACTTGGCCAAAAACAAGGCCGCCCGCCCCTACGAGTCCTTTGTAAATGCACATGTTAGCATTCTAATTTACCCTAAGCTTTTCGTATTTCAGGCCATCTTCATCGATCAGAATCATTTGAGTTTCTGAGATACTAATAATAATATCGATAACCGGCTTATCTGTAACTGGGATAAGTGGGGGCGTAGCCTTGCTAAGTGTATTATACAAGCGCCCATTTTCAATCCACCATTTACCCTCTAATGTCAAAAGTAGCTTCTTTTTCGCTGGGCTTTCCCACATATTGCCATGATATCGGCCACCGGCTTCAAACGTAGCAATAGAATATGGTGAATCTCCCTCGGACCATGAACCGATAATCTTTTTTCGATAAGTATCATCAGTACTTTCGTTCTGGTTTGATTTTAATCCAGTTGTAATGAGAGCCAAAAATAGAATTGCAAAAATAAGTAAGATTCGTTTCATGAAAAATACCCCTAAATTGAAAATGCTAACGCTTCGCATGACCGGACGGGAAAACCACCAAGGCCTATGAAAATGAAAAGTTCAATGATGGTTGCGAAAAAGTTAAAAGTAGCATCGTTTTCCCGAGGCCGTCAACAGCCCTTGGTTAAATGCAAACCTTACCATAGTCCGTCCTGTTGATCTAAAGTTGAATAATCATATTCATTAGCCTTAAAAGCCTCAATTTCCTTTTTTACATCTTCTATCTTATCTCTTACATAATCGTCTTGTTGTTCCGGATCCAAGGACACCGGTTGTAAATCATTTAAATATGATGGGATTCCATCAATCAATTCTGTATTATCCTTTTTTACAGGCTGGAAATAAACATTTTGATAAAATGGCCTTATGCTCAAATTTACAAATACATAGTACTTTCTACCAGCCTGTAAATTTGCTTTAACGAAAGACCTGTTACCGCCTCGCGCAATAAAAAGATGTTCACCAGGTTCCGTAAGATATTGAAAATATGTGTACCTTGAAAGTGCTCCAATAAATTTTTCACTGTCCCATATATCGAATTCAAACTGGAACGTTGGAAAGGGATTAGCTGTTTGACCTGACATCAAAAATGTAACCAAAGCCTTGTCATTTTCGACAGATTTGAGTGGAGAAGCTGGAACCATGGTTTGGCTGGCACAGCCGTATGACATGGCGAAAATCAACAGAAACACAACTGCTTTTATTTGGATTTTTCTCATGATCCTCCTTTCTCACGACATTTAACGCTTCAGCTCACAGGCCGCGAGGTACTCGCGGTCCATTGTGAAGCTGATTGTTAGATTTTAAATATTTGCATTCTCAACTATTTTAACTTTGCCTTTATCTATTGATTTGAGTATAAATTCATGAATTATTTTTTTAGGATCTATCGATTGCCCTATATAGAAAATAAAGAAACCCCACCGTTGAATAACTACGGTAGCTTTTGTATTCCACATAATTTTTTTAATTTGATTATATCTTATCGTACGTCGAACTGCCCACGGCCCAACAGCCTTTATTCTATCCTGAAATAGTTCAACCTCATGGGGATATGACCAGGAAAAAACAAGCTGGCAAACAATAAATAAAAGCGTAATTGGTAATAAAAATATTAAATGCAGGAAAAATGTAAGTTGGCCCACAACTTCAATTTCGGCTACTGTCAGAGTTATGAATATTATTATCCAACCTGACAAAACCGCATACTTTGTCAAAAAATAGTAAATGCCTTTAGGCTTAATGCTGCTTTTGTGGAAATATTCCATAATTATTGAAATCTAACGTCATGCTCTCCGGCGCGGCGAAGCCGCGTCGGGAGCAGCGAGTGGTTCGGTTCACTCTATTATTGATTTTATTTGATCCTGAAACTGGTTGATTTTTCTCTTTTTTATTTGCTTACTTTCAATGTCTCCTTCGGTGATATAAACAGACACATCTTTCCAATCATTGTTGTCATGTATTTGTATATATCCCCAGCCGTCCTTACCGTCCCATATAAGTCTAAGTGATGTACCGTTTTGATGCTTGTAGATGCAATAAGCTGACCCAAATACATCTGGATTAAGCTGTTCCTGATCAAGAACAAAACCTTCTCCGACAAGGATCTCTTCAGTCTTTATTTTTAAAAATTCGTATGGATGCTTCCAATTCATAGTTTTAAACCGAACGTTCGGTGCACGCATTGGATTCAAAGACCTTCACCTTCTCACCTGGTTGTTGGTATTTCAAAAATGCCTCAAGATCATCTTCTATGATTCTTTTTGGCGATTCCCCGGGAAGTTGGTACTCGACCATTTTTAACACACCGGATGAAATAGCATCGAGGAATCCAACTATTGCAGAAGGGATATTATCTCCATAGTCTGGAATAAGTGCATCTCCATGAGTATGCCAATCATTATCAACAAGGCCTAAAATTGTATCACCATCCTCTAATTCGCCAAACTCTATCTCTCCGAATTCTGATGGCAAGGGAATACGTATATGCTCGCCATGTGGCTCATATTGAATCCCGCTTTCGCGCAATAACCTGGCTACAGCTTCTGAAAGAGTATCCATTGTATCATCTCACCGAACGCATTTCTCACCTGACGGTGTGAAGCGGCAGCGGAACACCGATCAGGTGCAGAAAAATGTTCGGTAAAAATTTATATTAATCTCGTAATCCCACGTGGTTTTACCGAGTTTCCATCCTCATTTCCAAATCAGCTTTTTCAGAGATACTTCACGGCCAAATGGAAGCCACAAAATAGTATCAATATAAATTAATACATAAATTATTATTGAAATAAAAATTGGAGCTCCTTGTTCCCAACCGAGGTACTTTCTTTTGAAGCTTTCATAATCGGGTTTTTTATTAAAAACTATAAAATAGAAAGGCTGGCTTTCTACATTGATTTTTATATTTTGAAAGTATCTAAAATCTTTTCCTTTTCCTGCTGTAAAGGCAGGCATATAAAACTGCCCTCTGTAAATAGCGACGTTAATATTGGTATTGAATATAACCTCGGCTGTTATTTTAGCTTTTTCATATTTTGCCTGACCTCCAAAGTTTCTGAACTTTGTTTCAGTCTCTTCAATTCTCCCGATAGCGGGCAAACTAAATACTTCAAAATTTGTATCAGGCGGATAAACCTGCTCAAACATTATAAGATCTCCATCTCCTGCCTGCGCTGCATAACGTTTATAATAAGTCTCTTTTGAAAGGAAAGTGATTTTCTTCTGTTGATTATTTAATATAAATTGGAACTTATTTTTTTTGTCAATTTTATCTGCAACCGGCGCTATATTTTGTAGCTGCCTATCAATTTCTATACAAGCTCTTGTACTTGGTTTCTGAAAATCTAATACAAAAAAACATATAAAAATAAATACCATATAAAATAAAAGAAAACCTCCATGCAGGTCTATATCATCAATGATGCTGTGAAATATCCTATGGGCTAAATCAATATATGTAAACCAAACAACACTTGATAGGATAATGACAATAATTGATAGCAGATACAAATTGCCCGATGGAAAAAGCACAAATGGCAACTTTATAAATATAGTTGATATTACTATTCCTAATATTATCAAGCAATAATCTTTTATTGTCATTATCATTTTTATATTTTTAAGGACGTTCTGCTTCTATCCAAGGGATCGTCCTTAACTTTTTAACTTCCATCTTTTCAATGCAAATCTTTAATTTTAGAGGGCATCCCCTTTCTCACTTAAAATCATTTTGAAACATATTGCACTACCGAACGTTTTGGGTGTGGGGCGCGAGGAACGAGCGTCCCTACCACCCATTTGTAGGGCCTTACTTTACAATGGAATCCTTTAGCGAATATGGATTTCCAAATATTTGTGTGGAAAAGAGCCTGAATTGAACTGGCACTTTTTTTACAAAGGGATATTTCTCTCGAAAGCCTTTGATGTACCGTTCAAAATCCTGGCGGCCATTTATGTAAAAACGCCACAAAAAAGGCTCAGCTCCACAATCGAGGCCAAAATGACCAATATAAACTATTTCACCGGGATTCACCGTAAATGAACCACCTAAAGATTTGCCTTCTTTGATCAGATTGTCCTTCGATCCTTTAATGTGAAGAACTTCCGTTTTCGATCTTGCTGCTTTTACGTCAAATGAGGATAAGAAATACTCGCCTGGTTGGATGACAAACGCATAAGGGATGAATTCACTATCCACAAACAACTTTGATGGAGTTTCAAGGTCTAATGAGGCATTCTCAGTATGCCCAGCAGCTGACTTTGTAAATGTTAGAGCTTGAAGCTGTGCATTTTCAAATTGTCCGCACTTCCACGACCTCCCCCAATTAATCTGGAGGATTATAACCCCAAGATCGGCCTTGTAATTATTTTCGTTTAGACTCACTGGTTCTGCAGAAATTACAAGCGAAGGGAAAACCGAAAAGATCAATATGGTGTAAAATATTGATTTTAACATTCTTCATACTCCTATGAGGCCCAACGCTCAGCTTTAGCGGTGAGGGAACCGAGTCCGCTGCGAGCTGTTGTTATGTAGAATCTCTTTTTTATTTAAATTTATCATCTTTTAAATTTAACCCACAATGAGCGCACCGATATGTTGTCCATTGCCAGTGCATGTACAATTTTTTAGTGCACTGTGGGCACCTGTCTTTAAAAAAATTCCAGTTCGCTAAAAATACAAGAGAAATAATATTC
>JBNLGO010000166.1:0-7408 GCA_050306095.1 Cyclobacteriaceae bacterium | reverse complement strand
AATGCCTTCAATCAATTTTTTATGTAGTGATGCTTTCTTTTTTCTTTAATATATCGATAGATTTTCAGATATATATAAGAAAAAATTGTGGCAACTATTCCTGTTATTAATGACAATGCAATAGCCCCATAAACATATTGAAGGAAATTATCTTTGATTGTATCAAGCGTGATATCTGAAGTAAATGAAAGTTGAACCACATCTCCTTTGACAAAAAACACTCCCATTTTGTAGCTTAAAAAAATGATTATTGGAATCATGGGTGGAATACTAATATTTGCCGCCGCCACAAATAGTGCCTTATTCAGCTTAAATAAATGGGAAAGTGAAATTCCGATGATCAGTTGATATCCCCATACTGGAAATATTCCCATAAAAACTCCAAATCCAATGGAAAGTGCTTTGATATGAATAGGGATTTTATCACTGAAAAAATTGTCCTTGATGAATTTTTTAATGTTTTGTTTGTTGATTTTTTTCAGAAATCGAAATGGGATATAAAAAAGAATGGCAAGGATGAAAAAATAGGTGTTTAGCAAACTGATCCTGGTAAAATCCTGGAATGGGCGGAAATGAGAGATGCGCTCTCCTGGCTTTTGATAATGCACCTGGATCGGAATGTTTTTCACCTCAATTCCTTTCCATGCTGCTTTTACAATTACCTCAACTTCAAACTCAAATTTATTAGTAAACAGACGGGTTTTTTCAAGGGTTCTTATAGGGTATAACCGATATCCTGACTGCGTATCACTCAGTTTTATTCCTGTGAAAAGATGGAACCAGAAGTTTGAGAATTTATTACCAAAGCTACTCTTGCCAGGTACATTTTCCTGCGTCATATTGCGCGCACCGATCAATAGCTGGTTTCCCTGCTGCTCGATTTCCTCGATGAATTTTGGTAGATCTTCGGGGAAATGCTGGCCATCACTGTCAATCGTTATGGCAAAATTGAAACCTAAGTCACGCGCTTTTTTGAAACCCTCCCTAAGCGCATAGCCTTTACCTTTATTATTGGGATAGCCAATTATCTCAAGGTGTGAATAATTATTAAGAAGATCACCGGTTTGATCTGTGGAGCCATCATTGACGATGATCACATGATCCGTATATTCCAAAACACCATCGATAACTTTGCTAAGCGTTTGGTCATTGTTATAGGTGGGAATGAGCACACAGCATTTTAATTGCTCAAATTTTTTATTCCAATATTCCCGGTCAATCATAATTGCACAAAAGTACCTTTAAATTTAAAATTAATTGTACCATCAGGAAAGGAAGCATTACTTCTCACCTGAATTTGTCCATCATTTGCATTCAACTCAATATTCAGATGAATTATCGGATTTTTTACTGGGTTAATTACTGCAAGAAATTTCATATTGGAAGAGCTGCTGAGAGAGACTTTCTGTTTTAAAATATCCTGAAGAATTTCTTTGACAATTTCCACCTGACATGCACCCGGTAAAATTGGATTCCCTGGAAAGTGCCCATGGAATATGTCGTGATCGCTCAACACCTTTATCACAATATCAAAAGACTGGCTGCTATTTTCTTTTAATTCAACCACTTCATATAATGCGCCTTGTAGCATGCTAAAATCTTTTTAAAAGGTTTAATTCAATCCGAAAATTAAGGTTTTTATGATACAAGGTGATCTTTTTTGGTAAATCATTATTCACATCATCATATTCAGTAACTACCTTTTCTCCATTGATCATTCCAAGCCGGACTACCTTATTAATTGATTTATCGTTGTTCAGTTGCACTTTGTATTTGCCAAACCGGGTTTTGACTTTATAATCCCCCGTATTTTTGTAAGCACTTATTTTTTTGATGTTGTCTTGAAGCAATGGATTTAAAACTATTTGGCGGAGGTCTTTTTCCAGGTTATTGAGAATGATCTTCTTATTCATTTTTTCAAGGTTTTGGTGAACGATCATCTTCTCATCTGTAAGGGTGACATCCATGAGGGTTGGTCCCAGGTGGGTAAGAAGCTGGATATGAGTATGGTTTTGCTCTTCGTCTTTGATCACCATTAAACCTGAAATGGATTTTTCTTTATACTTAAAGGTGGCTTTATACACCAATCCTTTTGGAAAGCTTTTGCTAAAATAATGCTGGGAAATGTTTTGTATAGGGTCATTACTTTTAATGGGATGGGTAGCACATCCAATCACCAGGATTATGGAAATGCTTAACAGTATTTTACTAAAGAGTGAATTCATCCTCCTGAATATCAGCATTGATGATATGTTTGTCAAATTGGATGTCTGTATAATCTCCGGAAGGTTCAATCAGTTTGATATTTGAAACCAGGTAGGTGGAAGGGTCAATATAAAGAATGATCGTCTCAAAATAAGTGGACATCTCCTCATCCAGTGGATCTAATTCGATTCGATAATTTGTTTTTTCTTTAAAAAACCGGGCTTTAAATTGACTTTCATCAATGAGGTTTCCTTTTACGCTGTTGATCACAATTTCGCTTACTTGTTTAAATATTTTACTGGATTCAATATTAAACTCTGTTTTTTGACCTTCATCATTGATAAGGATTTCTTTTCCGGTCAATATTATGGTGTAAACAAAAGGTGTTTTATATGCCCATTTTAATTTTGAAGGTGCTTTTAAATAAATCTGTCCTTCTGAAATGATTTTATCATCCAGAATGTCCAGGTATTTTTCCTGTTTAAAATTAGCCTTAAGGGTTTTGGTATTTTGTGCTTTTTGGGTCAGCTGACGAAGAAATTCTTCTTTTTCACCGGAGGAAATTTGCTGGGCCATTCCAGAAAAATAAATCGCCATAAAAAATAATGTGGTCAGACATTTACGCATAAGCTTCAATATTAAATAATTCATCAACGGTAACAGATCGATAGCCCTGTTCATTCAGAAATCTCAAAATTCCTTCCAGGATCTCCGGGCTATTGGGCAGACTATCATGCAAAAGAATAACAGAACCGGGTTTCAGTTTTTTCTTTACAATATTCAGTACGGAATCCCTGTCTTTTTTCACGGTATCCAACGTGCGAATATTCCATCCCACCGAATGAAGTCCAAGTTGTTGGATGGCAGTGGCGATAGACGGGTTAGTCACACCATAAGGAGGCCGAAAAAGAAGAGGAGTTTTGTCGATAATATGTTCGATCTCTATCATTGAATCCTTTAATTCTGTCATCACCTTCTTCTTACCATAAAAATCAAACCAAAAATGGTGATGATAGCTGTGATGCCCAATGCTGTGCCCTCCGTCCATTATTTTTTTTACAATTTCCGGATGTTCTTTTACATGTTTACCAATAAGAAAAAAGCTGGCTTTCATATCAAATTGTGCCAATAATGCGAGAACCTTTTCGGTGGTTTTGGGGGAAGGCCCGTCATCAAATGTCAATGCTACCACTTTATCAGAGGTTGACTTTTGATTTAGTGAATGGATGAAGTAATTTAATTGAATAAAATAAGATCCCAGGAAAGTTATGATCAATAAACCACCAATAAATGGAAGGATAATTTGCCATGGATAGTCGAACCAAACGACTAATATCAATAGGATCATGAAGATGATCAGAAATATGGTGTTGACAAGTTTATACATTATTCTTCCTTAGAAAGCAGGTAAAGCGCATGGTTTTTACCCAGATAGTGATTATAAAAAAGGATGTTTTTTATGTTGCCATTTACTTTTCCTTTTACATCTGATCCCGGAAAAGTTTTATTTTCATGCAGCATGTGATAGGCCATACTCAATCCAAAAGCAGAAGCGGTGGGATATTCACCACTTAAATTTTTAAAACATGCTATTGATGATGATGGAAATTCTTTCACTACCGAGCTATACCAGGGATCTTTTTCAGGATGGGTATCACTTCCGAGCAAAATCATATCTGGCATCCCTTTCTCTTTTAGAATCTCTTTTGCCTTATTTATAATATCGTTGGGTTCAGAAGGATGATATAGCTGTTGTAAATAATTGATTTTAATGGGGTTGCCTCCTTTTTTCGATTTACTCAAAAGAAAAAATGAAGCGCCTTCTCCCTGGATATAAGGGGGATAGCAATTCAATTGGTCGATAATATCAAAACTCGAGTCCGTAAATTCGTCTGATCCGCCTACCAGGATATTGTCTTTTCCTTCACGAATGTGCAGCAATGCATCATCTAACGCACTTTCAAAAGAAAATCCCCGATGTGCATAGGTGTAATTATAGCTATTGCATTTTAGTAATAAAGCTATTTGACCGGCAATGGTATTGTGAGTGGACTGAATAAACGGGGTAGGAGAAAGCGTTTCTTCTTTGTTTTCAATGGCATCTTTCAGGAATTTTTCGGTGTCCTTTAGGCAACCCAATCCAGTTCCGGTGATGATAGCCTCCGGTAAATTTACACCTCCCTTTTGCAAACAATCCAAAGCTGTAGCTACCGACATTTTTATGATCCGGGCCATTCTTCGGCTCACTTTGGGGGCAATAAAATCCTTGTAATTTGGTTCGATCGCATTCAGACGGCCGCTTTCAGGTGAATGCAATTCATTGAAAAAGAAATCGCCTCCAAAAGTGTCTTGAGCAGATATACAACTGTTGCTTATGATATATGCTTCCATTATTTCTCAAAAATTAAAGAAGTACAATTCCCACCAAATCCAAAGGAATTTGAAAGTACCGAATTGATGGCCGGGAGTGTATTGTTTTCGGTAAGTGGCCTTACGTTGATTCCTTCGATAGTTTGCTGAAAGTTTAAATTAGCGTAAGCAAGATTGTGCTGCATTGACAATACAGAAAACACTGCTTCCACGGCTCCAGCAGCTCCCAGGGTATGACCAGTGAATGGTTTGGTAGAGCTAAATAGCGGTAGGTTATCACCAAATATATTTTTCAAAGCCACGCCCTCAGAAAGATCATTATTAGAAGTTCCGGTGCCATGTACATTGATATAGTCAATGGTTTTAGGATCGACATCTGCAACATTGAAAGCATCTTTCATAGCCATGGTGGCGCCTACTCCTTCATCTGAAGAAGCCGTTTGATGAAAGGCGTCATTGGCATTTCCATATCCTGCAATGTAAGCCAATATTTTAGCCCCTCTAGCCTTTGCATGTTCTTCATTTTCTAATACCAGATAAGCCCCGGCTTCACCAAGATTTAGTCCTTTTCGATTTTCATCAAAAGGCTTGCAGTGTTCAGGATCAAGAATAAAAAGCGTATTGAAACCATTTAAAGTGAACAAAGAAAGCGCATCAGTACCACCTGCAATAATACATTGTTCCTGGCCGGATTTAATCTTTCTTCCGGCCAGCATGATGGTGTTAGCAGAAGATGAGCATGCTGTGCTAATGGTGGTGACATTGTGTTTTACGCCAGCTACATCGGCTATTTTTTCTGTGACATAACCACAGTCATGTGATCCAAATGCCCTGACGATGTCTATTTTATTTCCGTTGATATAATCTTCGTAATATCTTTCGGAAACATCCATTCCACCTACCGTGGTGCCATTATAAAAAGAGGTATTTGCAAGTTGCTTATTGTCAAGTCCAGCATGGGCAATGGCTTCTTTTGCCGCAATAATTCCTAATAAAATTGTCCTGGTTAATCCATCAAAAGATGCTAACCCGGCAAGTTCTATCAATTCTTCATTGCTAGCCTTTACTTCAGCGGCTACATGAGAATCTTTTAACCGGGTTTGGAGGTGCTGAATAGGAGCTACACCTGCCTTTAATTTGGTCAAGGAGTCCAAATTTTCAGGCACATTATTTCCAATTGCTGAAATAATGCCTATTCCGGTAATGGCCACTCTTTCAGACATGTATTAATTCGTTTTAGACGCGATGTATTCTGAAAGTGTAGTGATAGAGTAGAATACCTTTTTGCCTTCTTCAGGACTTTCTAATTTGATATTGTATACTTTCTCCAATAAAACAATCAATTCAAGTGCATCGATAGAATCCAGGCCCAAGCCATCGCCAAAAAGAGGTTCTTCATCATTGATTTCATCCGGAGTCATGTCTTCCAGATTCAATTGTTCTATAATTTCACCTTTTAATTTTTCCCTTAATTTATCCATGTTGTTAGTCGTTAAATTCTTTTATAAAACCTGTTGCATAAGATTTTTCTTCTATTAAAAATAATTCGGAACTAAAATCCCCTTTTTCATAATTAACCCAACCCGAAATGCAAGCCTTACATTCATTTTCTTGGAACAGTTGGTAAATATACTTGTGAAAAAAGTGATTGTCATATTCCTCCATTAAAAAGCATTCGCAGTTGCCCATGATATTATGCCTGATACATAATTCACCGATCATGATATTGGGCAAAGTATATACAAAAACCGATGGGCTGGGCAAATAATTTTCTTTATCGGCAATACTCTCATGATGTTGAAGATCAGCATCTATTGAAGAGCTTTTATTGGCAATAAGTATTGCGATATCCTCCGATTGACAGGTATTTAAGTTTACTTTTTCCAGAAGCATTTCGCCCGTTAAAAAGCAGAGTTTAGACAGCATATCCATCTTGTAAAATTTGGGATATTTGATGCCCAGGCTTTGATAAATGGCTTTGAAATAATCGCTGTCATTATTTGTATAGCTCAGATCAAACTTGTCTTGCAGATCCTGGCTAATACTTTTTTGATCAATGGAGGCGATATGTGATTTAACCAATTCCATTATACTTCTAATAGGATTGCAGCATTAAATCCGCCAAAACCTGAAATGGTTTTAAGACCTGATTTACTACTCTTTAATTTCCTGTTCTTTTCTGAAATATTCATTATATGGCTCACCCCATTTTCTTTGTAGCCGAGGTTTCCCAATACCACTTTGTTTTTTAATTGATGTGACAACCCTATGGTTTCGATAATTCCTGCTGCACCAAGTGTATGCCCCCAGTAGGGTTTGAAGCTATTCAATGGGGCCTGGTCTAAATCTAATGCATGAAAAGCTTTAGATTCCATTTCGTCATTGTAGGGAGTAGCCGTACCATGTGCATTGATTACATCAATATTTCGCATCATTTTTATGGCTTTTTTCACGGCTATTGCCAATCCTTTTCCGTCCCTGGATGGGCCACTTATATGGTTTGCATCATTGGATTGTCCAGTTCCCGCAATTTTTAATTTATTAGAGAAGTTTTGGCAATTTTCTTCTGTTGTGATCCATACCGTTCCACACGCTTCTCCAAGTGTAATACCGCTTCTGTTTTTATCATAAGGTGTGCAAGGTTGATCACTAATCGCCATGAAGGAATTAAATCCGGAAATTATAAATTCATCCAGTAAATCCCCTCCGGAGACGATGGCATTTTTATACTGGCCGGATCTCAGCAGTCGATCAGCCGTAATAATGGCTGAAACTCCTGAAACGCATGCATTGGAGATGAGCATTGGTGGATGGTGAAATCCAATAAATTGGT
>JBNLGO010000165.1:0-7496 GCA_050306095.1 Cyclobacteriaceae bacterium | reverse complement strand
TGTTTGATTGATTTGAGTCAATACAATATTAAGAAATATTGTTACCGTAGCAAAGGGGGATTGATTAAGAAAACTAACTTATAATGCTGCTATAGATTGAATTCCAACAAAATAGGTTGTTGAAACTTTCTACTTATTAAATATATCTTTATATTAATCAGAAAGTTTATTTATAACCTAAATCTAACTACTATGGATTCTTTTGATGGCGTCGGTGCTGGCATCGGTATTGGTGTAATTATTTTCTATTTGATACTAATTGTGTTTTTCATCATTGTAAGATGGAAAATTTTTGAAAAAGCAGGTAAACCTGGATGGGCATGTATTATACCTATTTACAGTACCATTGTGTATTTGGAAATTATTAATAAACCAATTTGGTGGTTTTTTATGTTTTTAATTCCTTTGGTAAACATTTATTTTTTAATTGTTGCTATTCATAGACTTTCTTTATCCTTTGGAAAAGATGTTGGCTTTACCATCGGCTTACTTTTGTTAGGTATTGTGTTTATGCCCATATTAGCGTTTAGTGATGCTAAATACAGTAAATTACCAGAATAAAATATTTTAAGGATATATTAAAGGTCATCTTGAACAGGTTTTTAGGATGACCTTTTTTCATTTCGGGTAGTCCTTCAGATAGTTCAAAGCAAAGTCTTCCAGTAAGTCTATTGTACTTTTGATATCCTCTTTTCTTGTACGTGGATTGATAGTACACATTCTCAAACTCACATTGCTATTAATGATGGTAGTGACTATCATCGCTTTTTGGGATCGTATAATTGAGTTGGAAATGTATTGGTTAAGGTTGTCTAACTCTGCTTTTCTCAAGTTTAATTTTGCTGGATTATAACGAAAGGTAATTACAGCGAGTGATGCTTTTGATAGAATTTCCCAATTAGAATTCTTTTGTAAATATGCTTCCAAATACTCTCCGAGTTTTATTCCGTTAGTTATTGCAGCTGAAAAGGAATCTAACCCAAATGTTTTTAGTGACATGTACAATTTCAATCCCCGGCATCTTCTAGTTAGCTGTACACCATGGTCAAAGAAATTAATTTCATCCGCATTGCCTTTTACATCACGTAGGTATTCCGGATTTTCTGAAAATGTTCCCGACAAATGTCGGTGGTCTTTTACCAGTATGCATCCTATTTCATACGGTTGAAATAACCATTTATGTGGGTCGATGGTAATGGAATCTGCCAGCTCCATTCCACTGAGTGATTTTTTACCCACCGGAGATATTACTGCTGCTCCACCATATGCACCATCTACATGAAGCCACATGTTCTCATTTTTACAGACCTTTGCCAATTCCTTAAATGGATCTACAGCGCCAGTATTTGTAGTGCCTGCCGTAGCCAATATGCAAAAAGGATTTTTACCATTTTTCTTATCCTTTCTTATTTGCTCCTTCAAAGCTGAAATATCCATTTTAAAATCCTCATCAACAGGAATCATCTTAATATGATCTTCTTTAAAACCGATGATCTTAGCTGCGCGATAATTGGAGGAGTGTGTTTGTGTTGACAGGTATAGTGTGGCTTCTTCGAAGTCTTCTCCGCACTTCATTTTTCGGGCGGTGGTCAGTGCAGTTAAGTTAGCCATAGATCCACCGCTGGTGAAAACCCCACCACCAGACTTAACCGGAAAACCTACCAGTTCTAGCAGCCAGTTAATGGTGACGATTTCTACTTCTGCTCCTCCAGGGGAGGCTATCCAACCGCCCGTGAAAATATTATAAGCTGTTGCAATACTATCTGCCATCGTACTGATGAAATTATTGGGGCTGGGGACAAATGAATAGAAGTTGGGGTGGGTGAGGAGATCTGTATATGGAAGGACATTTTCTTTTACAAACCGAAGGACATTTTCAGGGGAGTCTCCTTTTTCAGGAATGCTTTCGTCGAGACGTTTATCCATCTCCTTTCGGGATGCTCTCGAAACGGGATTTAATTCCGAAAGTTGATCAAAATGATTGACTATTAAATCTACAATTTCATAGCCATATCGCTGCATTTCTTCTTTCGAAAGACTTAATTCCGAATTAAAAAAAGAGGTCTTTTTATGCATAAATTCATTCCTTTATCCTCTTTTAATATAATGAATTTATTAAAGACCTGGAGGGTCAAAAGATGAATTTAAATGTCTCCCATTTCCACAAGCTTATCACCCAGGATATTTTTGATTCTATCGCAATAGATGGTCACTTCTTTTATGAGCTTTTCCCTGTTCTTTTCATTGTCAAGTGCTGTCTCTTTATAAGAATCTATAAGTGTTACAAAATCATTCAGCTCTATCCAGAGCATGGTGGAAGAGATTTTATGATTGACTTTGGCAACATCTTCCATTTCCTGATTTCTAATTGCCTCTGCATATTGGTATTGAAATTCCTCTAACAGTACAATTGCTTTTTTGCAAAAGGCTAATACTAATGCATCTTTTTCTGGCAAGGTAGTAAGCTTGTCAAAAGATGGTTTTATTTCTTTACTGGTCATTTTATTGATGTTTTTTTGATTGCTATTTTTGGTATTTAGTTATAATAGATTTCAATTCTGGCTCAGAAAAGGGTTTGTTTAAATAATCTATAATGCCGCTTGATTCAATTTTTTGCTTTAATTTATTGTTTAATTCTGCCGTCATAGCAATGAAAATAGACTTGTTGTCAGGAAATTGAGCATTGATTTTTTCTACAACTTCATGGCCTTGCATATCAGGCAATCGAATGTCCATAAACACTAAATCATATTTTTCATTTTTGAATTTCTCAATGGCTTCAGCACCTGTTCCAGCCATGGTGTTTTTAATGTTCCACCCTTTAAAGTATTGAGAAATTACCAATTGATTTACCTCATTATCTTCAACACAAAGAATGTTTAGTTCCGAGAAACTAGAAGAAATAAGAGGTGCTTGTTTGGTAGAAGAAATAGAAATTTCAGTTTTATCCGTGCCAAATGGTATGGTGAAATAAAACTCTGAACCTTCACCAACGGTGCTTTTTACCTGAAGTTCACCGCCCATCAGCTCTACTAATTGTTTAGAAATGGCAAGTCCAAGACCGGTACCCCCATATTTTGTGGAAGTAGATATGTCTTCCTGTTCAAAACTTTCAAAGATTTTTGTTAGTTTATTTTGTGCAATTCCTATTCCGGTATCTTTCACACTAAAGTGTATATAATCACTGTTCTTACTTTTCTTTTCGGGTTGTACACTAATTACCACACTACCTTTTTCAGTAAATTTAATTCCATTGCTTATCAGGTTGGTTAATACCTGGTTAAGCCGAACTTTATCACCAACTACTTCTTGAGGGATATCCTGGTGTATATCTATTGAGAGCTTGATGTTTTTTTCTATGGCTATTAATTTCATGCTATTTTGCGTACTAGTTACCAGCTCTTTTACATCAAAACTTTTTCTCTCTATTTGAATTTTGCCAGCTTTGATTTTGTTGAAATCAAGTATGTCATTGACTAAGTTGAGTAAATGATCACCGGAAAATTTCAACGTATTCAGGTTGTCCATCTGGTGTTTTTGTGGCTTGTTGTTTATCAGATGGTTAGTTAAACCAATGATGGCATTTAGTGGTGTACGGATTTCGTGACTCATCGTAGAAAGAAACTCTTCTTTTACATTGTTTGCCAATTCGGCTTGTTGTTTTGCTTCGATCAGCTGCAGTTCTTTTTCTTTCTTTTCGGTGATATCTTGAAGTGTTGAGTACATTATTTCAGGTTTACCTGAAGAATCCAGCTCTAGTTTCGTGCGCAAATCCACAAACAATTCCTCGTTTTCATCAGATAACACCTTTATTTCCATATGAAGGGGTTTTTTACCTTTAATACTATTTGCAAGCTCTTGGTGAACCTTGGAGTCTTTACCATTTGGTAATAATTCCGGATGAATGATGTTGTCGTTGCTGCGCTGGATGCTTTTAATCCGCTTATCGTCCCGTATTCCTAATACTTCGAAAAACTGCTCTGAATATTCCGCTCTTTTTTTCTTGAAAAAATAATTCATACTGGCAAGCTTGGCAATGAGCTGAGCTTCCACTAATTGATTCTTAATTCTTTCAATTACTTTTTTACGAGCATTAATTCTCTTGGCGATGAAGATCGAAATAACCAGAAGCAAGGATGCTATACCCAAAATGTATAATACAAGTAGTAGGTTTTGTTTAAACTTTTGTTCCTGAAGAGCTTTTTCTGTTTCAATTTGTTTGATTTTTTCTTCTTGTTGGAGCAAGAATGACCTGAGTCTTTTAATTAGTAATAAGCTATTCGATTTTAGTTTATTAAAGTCCCTGGAGGTCGTTTCTACAGAAGAGCTGAGGAGCTCTAATTGTTTCAGCAGTTCTTCCCGGGACTCTTGATCAAGGTTTAAATTTTTTGTAATACTATCAGTAACGTAGGAGATTCTCTGATTTCTGATTTCAATTTCTTTGGATTGCTCATTATAAAAATCCATAAGGTCATGAACTTCTTTTGAAACCATTGAACTGAATACCGTAGCTATAACTGAGGAATCTACTTTAGGTTCATTCGTTTGATTGGATTTGTCTATCTGAACAAATGCTGATTGAGGAAGTATGACGGTTATCAAATTATTGTTTGCAGATGTATTGACAGATATTGGTTTGATCCCCTCAAAATCCCAATTTACATTGTTTGGAGAAATGTTTTCGGCTTTGAATGTGCCATCATCAGATGTGATATATGAAGTACCATTAATTGTCACAATCATGTTACTTACCGGTATTTGCTTTTGATACAAAACCTGGACGGTTGACAGTTCTTTTGCAGCTACGATATTTATATTCTTTTTACTTTCAAGATTTACAGTAACCAATGCTTTCTCTTTATCCTCTGACAAGTTGTTTACACTCAGTGTCTCACCATCAGATGAAAAGTTGCTATTACTATTAATTGTCTCAGAATAAGGGATTTTAACAATAAACTGACCTTTGCTATCAGTTTCAAATACATAGTTTCGATTTCCTTCTAGTTGAATGGTTTGATTGGCCAGGTTTTGTCCATTTGAGGATAATGTACCCTGCAAGGTTTTAATGGTTGCCTCACGCATATAAATGGTAAGGTTGCCTTCTTCATATTCCCAATTGGCTAATTCCAATCCGGACTTGTAAGCTTCTACTTTTTTCGGTCGAACGGATAGATCATCACTCTGAGTGGTAAACTTTCCGTCATTGGTTGAGGTGGTCGAATTGCCTTCATTGATAATGATTCGAACATCTGTGATTCCATTTTCAGTTTTTGAATCAATTACTTTTCCATTAATTGTATTTTGGGCAAAGATGATCCCAATGGAAATGTTCATGCAAATCAAAAAAGCTAATCCTTTTACTATTTTGCCGTTCATTTTTTTATAATTATTTCTACCCGCCGGTTGATTGGTGAGTTTAATTCATTATTTGATTCCCTGATGATAAGTTGCTGTTCACCAAATCCTTTACTAATCATTTGTTCAACGTCGACCCCCAGATTAGATAGGTATTGATAAACGCTTTGAGCCCTTTTTAAAGAGAGATTTTGATTATATTTATCTGATCCAATATTATCAGTGTGACCATTTATCTCTAGGTGCTGATAATCAATGTTTGCTAATAAATGGTAAAAATCATTTAAGATTTGTTTGGCGGAATCAGACAAAGTGTATTTATCTAAATCAAAATTTACTATTGTATTTTTGACTTCATTTTTCTCTTTTTCAACCTCTCTTTCAATCTCTTTTGCAATTTCGTTTTTACGCTGATTACTATATAATTCATTTAAGCTATCCACCCATGGTTTTTCCATTGATGGTGAGACACTATTGATAATTTCATTTCTCTCAAGGTCGTTTTTGACTTTCAGGTTGATTTTTACTGTATCAGAAAAACTAAACAGATCTGCCTGTAATTCGGGATCTTCTCCCTGATTTGGATTAATGTCCAATACAAAGTCAAAACTGTCATTATTATTGTTGCTTAAAAAAACATGAACTTTATACCTTCCTTTATGGATGTTTACAGAGTCTTTTTGAATTGTTACCTGCATGGTTTTATTGATGGGAACCTGCATTTCGTAATTACCTTCAAAATCAGAGTATCCTCGTAAAAACCATGGACCATATTCAAAGTCAATATTAGCTCCGGGTATTGGTTTGTTTGTACTTCGGTCAATTAATTTTCCCCGCATTCTAATTTTATTAAAAAGAAATATCCGATAGAGGTCTAGCAGTCCATAACCGTTTAGTCTTGAGGAACTTATGTAAGCAAGTTTTCCATAGGTGTTAAAATAGATGTCATCAGCTACGGTATTTATCGGGTTTCCTAAATTTCTTATTTCATTCCATGTATTTGTACTGTCATTGAGAGTAGTAGCAAATACATCAAACCCTCCAATTGACCCGTGCCCTCTGCTGCTGAAATAAAAAGTGCCATCATCAGCCAGAAATGGCGCATCTTCATCGTATGGAGTGTTTAATTCTTCAACGGGTGTTGGTTTTGTCCACGATCCATCGCTGTTCTTTTTCGTTATGAAAATGTCAAGGTCACCGTTTTCTGTTTCAAAATCAGAGGCGAAATATATGGCGTTTTGATCTGGCGTAATGAAGCAATGTGTTTCACTGGCAGGTGTATTAATCACATCCAATCTCTCCTGGTTTATCCATTTATTCCCCCGCTTTTCAGCAGTATAAAGGTCTCCATCATGAAATATAATTACCTTTTTACCTGTTTCATAAATCTGGACCGTCGCGTCATGACTCTTATTTGATGTGATAGAGGATTTAAACTGTAAAGGGTATGTCCATTCATCCTGTTTATTAACGCCAGTGATAAATATACTTTCATATGCCATGCCATCTTTGGCTATCTCAGCTTTACTGTCTTTCCTTCTGGATGTAAATAAAACACTGTCATAATTATTGATCATTACAGAGCTGTATTCTCGTTCTTCGCTATTAATGATGGGGCCAAAATTAGTCGCCACAAAACCTTTTGAATTTTTATAGCTTCTTTCAGCATTTTCGATTTTTAATAGTAACTCTTCTCTGTCAACTAGTTCATCACAAACTTTTTCATTGTTTTCAAGAAGGATTTTTTTTGCACTTTCAAAATTTTCAAGGAGATAGAAAGTCTTGGCTTTAAGGAGTATTTGACAGTCATTTTCTTCAGTAATATTTAAAATCTGTAGAGATTTTTCAGGCATTTGTAAATTGAGATAACAGGTAGAAGCCAGGAGGTTAAGTTCTGTATTGGAGGAGTCAGTTTGTAATATAGAATTGAATTTCTCTAATGCTCTCACATAAAACCCATCCTCCATTAAATATATCCCTGATCTTATGGCTCGATTGCCATTTTGAGAATAGCAGATAGTGGCACAAAATAACATGGTGACCGTGATAGACCAATGTTTAATTTGACCAAATGTAAAACCCATCCTCATTTACCTCTCAGACTCATGTATATATTCTGAAATAAAAAATTCAAGTAAGCC
>JBNLGO010000164.1:0-7642 GCA_050306095.1 Cyclobacteriaceae bacterium | reverse complement strand
GTTGTGGGCGTTAGAAGCTTGAGAGGACCTGACCTTAGTACGAGAGGACCGGGTTGGACGTACCGCTGGTGTACCAGTTGTCTCGCCAGGGGCACTGCTGGGTAGCTATGTACGGAAGAGATAAGCGCTGAAAGCATCTAAGTGCGAAACTCACCTCAAGATGAGGCTTCTTTAAAGGGACGTTAGAGACGATGACGTTGATAGGCTGCAGGTGTAAAGGTGGTAACATCATAGCCGAGCAGTACTAATTACCCGTAGATTTTCTGACACTAAGAGATATTCTTAATTTATTCTTTGCCTCTTACCATACATCATGTAAAATATTAAAAAGGAGAAGGGTGAAAGAGGAAAAGTGGAAATGGGGAATTCCCCATCAACTCATTACCTCATCAACTCATCTACCCAAATGAAACTAATGGTGGTTATTGCGAGGGTGTTCCACCTCTTCCCATTCCGAACAGAGAAGTTAAGCCCCTCAGCGCCAATGGTACTGGGATAAAACCCGGGAGAGTAGGTCACTGCCAATCTATTATTAACAAACCCTGATGGTAACATCAGGGTTTTTTTTTGACCAATGCTGACAAAAAGAGCTTCGTAAGTATACGAAACTGCCAATTTATCATTACAATCCTTGTTCATCCGTTCAAGGCTTTTTTTGGGTATACTCTATAACCGTACTTCCATAAGGTAATTGCCCATCGGAAAATGCATGTTTTATTTCTGAAGGAAACAAAAAGTAATTTTAACTTAGATTTTGAATGCTAACTATTCAAAATAATTATTGAATACCTTGAAGGATTGGTCAATTTGATCAACCAGTAACTTTGCATTTTCTGGATCATTGGTTTTTGAAAGGCTATCAATAAGTTGAATATGGGGATAAAGCCATTTGTGAAGTTCATCATGACTTTCACCTTTCATCGTACAGCTTTTAATTAAATTATTGTTTTCAACTTTTAAGTTTTTAGCCAATTTCAAATAATCAGTGTCCATTTTGGCTATAAAATTATTTAATAAAGCTGTTTCTTTATCGATAAAAGGTTTCATTTCTGTATTGACCTTCCATTTTTCACCATTGTTTAGACTTAGTTTACTTTCTTGATGATTAGAATGACAAGCTAAAAGCAGTAAACCCAGTAAAATAATATGTATTTTTTTCATGATTGATAAGGATTTGGTTTTTAGCCAGAATGATGATTGTTTATTTACCTATAACATTCATGGAATTAAAAATAGATTTTAATTTTTAGGAGTCTTATCTGAGAAAAATCCCCCCAACATCTCCTTTAAGGTATTTGAATTACGAACATATGTAGGTGAATTTGCCACTTTTTCAGGGAAGGTTTCCATATGTAAAGTTTGTGTAGGAAAGGCAAAGTTTACTCCTAGTGTGTCGGCTAATTTCATAATTTGGAGTAGAACTTCATGTCTGGCTTTAAGTTCAGCACCCCAATCTGGTACCTCAAAGAATATATAAAACATCACATTAAGTGATGAAGCAGCCATATCATTTAAATAAACATGAAAATTATTCTTTAATGTATTAGGATGCTTTACCACTATTTCTCTGAGACCTTCTACAAATACTTCAATTACTTCCGGAGGTGTGTCATATGTAATGGCGATTTGCGTATAAAACCTTCGGTATTGTCGCAAACCGTGGTTATCTACCATCGAGTCAACAATCCTGGCATTTGGCACATAGGTCACTGAGTTTCTAAATGTCCGAATTCTAGTTGCTCTAAAGCCTACTTCTTCTACGGTTCCATCAATTTCTCCAGAAGTGATCCAATCACCAATTTGGAAAGGCCGATCCAGGAAGATCATAATAGATCCAAAAAAATTCTTAAGCGTATCTTGTGCTGCCAAGGCAAATGCTAAACCTCCAATTGACAAACCTGTAAGTAGCGGTATGATATCGATGTTTAGATTATTAAGAATGGCCAGTCCACCGATAATTAGAACAAATATTTTTAAGGTTTTTTGGACGATAGGTACAAGCTGGTCATCTAGTGTGCTTTGTGTTTTAGTAGCGAGTTTCTTAAGGTAAAGCCCAAAGATATCTACAATTTTATAGAAAATAGCGGTAGCAAATATGGGCCAGGTTGCCTTTAAGATGAGCATGATATAATGGTTGATTTTTATATCAAATTGCACAACTGGTACCAATAACATTAAGATCGGGTATATGATAAGAATACTTATAGGTCGGGCTATTGGCCCCACTAATTTTTTAACCACCTCATCATATCCTTGTTTGAGGAGAATTTTAATTATGATTCGCCGAATAATAAGGGTGAATATTTTATGGATCAGGATACAGAATAAAATAATGATAAGAATGGTAATACTTTGCCAGGCATGTAGTCCGAACACTTTTTTCGTTCCTATTCTAGGCAGGAGGTTTAATAACTTGTGCACACCAAATGGATAGGTCTGTTTATATAACTTATCCACCTGATCGATTGTGTTTTCTGAGTAATACCAGTTTTCACCTACTTTTTCTAAAAAAATGTCTGGAAATTTAGTAGTAACATAGTATCGGTGTTTTTCTTGTAAAGTATCATAATAATTGGCTTTGTTCGGTACATCATCAAACTCTATTATTATTCCTTCACCTTTATAGATATGCATTAGCTTTTCAGCAATATCAATGGCTTCTTCTGTGGAATGATTAGCTGGATTGATTACTTGCGCAGCAATAGCAGGATTTCTATTGTCATCAGATAAGTACTTGAAATGTGCGGAGAGCGTATTAAATGGTGTTTTTGTGTTGATTTTATCTGAAGGATCTTGCGCCATTACTATTGACACAAAAGATGTGAAAAGTGCTAACAATAAAATTCGAACTGACATAGCCTTAGGTTTTTTCGAAAATGTGAACTTATTTTTCTGCAGTAAGCAACCGCATGGAATTTCCAAATGACTTGTAAAGATGATAGGTCTTATCATTTGTGTAATATAATGTACTCACAGGAAACCCACTTTCTAATGGTTCTAAATTAAGTAATTCACCGGTTTGATTGAAGAGATAAGTGAACTCTTGCTCCTTGTCAGTCACGATGATCAGCTGATTATTTGAAGAAAAATAATAGTACTGAACGACAAGGTCATCTGAGCCCACTATATTCTTTTCAAAAAGCAACTTGCCTGTGCTATTTAAAAAACTCAATGTATTATATTCTCTTCGCACTAACAGAAATGTTTTTTCAATAGCATCATTTACCAGAAAAAAGGAGCTTTCTTTATTGGGCTTATATAGCTGCTCTTTGTTAACAATTTTACCCTTGAAATTAATCGTTACTAACTCTCCGCTTTCAGTGATGGTAGTAATCTCCGAGTTGTCAAAATTATTTCCAACATTTACAAACGCCTCACCCGTGATTTTACCTTTGAAATCAAATGGAAACCCGGCTCTCATTTTTCCTCGTCTGTTCATCATGTTGAGTATACCATTTTTCTGCAAAGCGAGTAAACAATCACCTCCTTTTACGCGAATATGGAAACCCGGCATTGCTAATTCACCTGAAATATTTCGAGGTTTCCAGCCATCAAGGTTATTTTTGTTTTTATCAAATAAATACAAATCACCCGTTTGATTTGATGCTATAAAGCGATAATTTTTGCTGTTGTCATAATCAATGACATTCAAAGTCTTAATCTTATCATTAGAAGGGAAAATGATAGGGAAATTTTCAACAAAATCACCGTTCCTATCAATCAAATGGATTTTGTCAGAAGTGGCAAATAAGTATTGAAGCTTTTTGTTTTTGTAAAAATCAATTTGGTATATGTCAGATACAATTTTACCGTTCAGACTATCCCCCCAAAGAATAATCCCCTCATTTGATATAAGGTATAAAATGTTTGATTCGTCCTGAACAATCGTTTCCCATTTCCCATTATTGTGATTTTTTACCAAATAAGGTTTGGTTACAATATCCTTGGAAGTATAGGCGGTCAATAAATTTTTAAACCTACCAACATTGACGGTTGGGGTGCTGCTTTCTCTATGGCCTAATGCAAAACTTGTGTAATATTCACCATCCAAATCACTGTACTGAAAGGCTAAGCGATCAAGGGATTTAATTTGTTCTTCATAAATATCAAAGGTGTTTTTCCAATCTTGATTTAAATAGCTAATAATGTAATTCCAGGCTTTTTCCATGTTTACCATTACTGTGAAATTAGCCTCACCGAGTGTGTTTTCAAGAAAAAGACTTTGGCGAACATTTTTACCCCAGACGTTTTCTTCCTCATTATCTTTAATGAATTTTTTGACGCTTCTAATTGAATTCCCAATTAATAAATAATCATTAAAAATGGTGATGTAAGAATTTTCAAATCCCGAATACGCACGTCCTAAAAATAACTGTGGCCATTCATTGATTTCAAGTTGAATGATTTTTTGTCCGGCATATTCTTCAAAAAACAAGGAATCTTTAGCTTCTTCTTCAACTTTTAGTGCCAGGTTTTCAATGCTATTAAAAGCTTCCTCAGAATCTTTGGCTTTTAATATCAAAATTCTTTCAGCGTTTTCAACATTGATAGCTTCCTGAATTGCTAGACCTGCTTCACCATCAAACCAGTCAAAGGAGAATTCATATTTTGTTTGAAAGTCCAGCCAATTGTTTATTAACTTATCATCTGTTGAAGCCCAGTACTTACCAGCGTTTTTCTTCCATTCTTCTACATCAGAAATAGATTGGTGAAGGAAAAATGCGGTATTGTCCGGAAGTATCTTTTGAATATTAACGGGGCCTGGATTTTGCTTTTCAAACATGCTTAAAAAGTATCCGGAGTGTCCTGTAGGCATTTTAGAAGTACCATTAAAGAGCAATTCATTATCGGTGATTTTAAAGTCCAGGAAAGCATTATCGGCCATTCTCACCAAATCACGAAACGGAAAGGTTTTATCTTTATCCAGAAATATATCAATTGCCGCTGCTAATCGGCTATAGTCGATATAAATGTTGCCTTCATCATCTTCTAATTTTGAAATATGATTTAGTTGTTCAATTTTATTGAAAAAACTTTCCTCATATTTTTGATTGATATTCCTGACAGCATCTTCGATTAATAGTGGAGAAAAACTTCCCACCAGAAAATTTTCATAAACAAGATATGAAAACTTCTTATCCTCCCCTTGTTTCTTGACCTCGGTAATGGTGATATCCTGGAAAGTGCGATTAACACTGGAATACCCTAAATTTCCTTCAATAGCATTAAAAATCCGGCTGATGGTTTTTTGATTTTGATCATTATTCAGATCAAGAAAATAGGCCACATCAAATGTGGTAGTTGAAGTGACATGAAAAGAAGCGATGAACGAAAAATTTCTAAAAAGTTTGTCTAACGATCCGTCTTTGCCGCTTATGCTATCGAGGTATTTTATTTCATCTTCAGCTTGCTTGAAAAACGGTATTCGCACGGCCGAACTCCATAATGGTCTGGAAGTTAAATTATTCCAGGCATTACCGGTATTGGTAGATTCATAGCTAAGAAATGCTGTTGCGGGTACCAGTTGCCAAATATCGGGTCTTTTTTCATAAAAATACTGATAATAAAAGTACCCTCCTGAGCTCAGAATTAGCAGAATAAAAATGCCAAAAAATAGTCTTTTCAAATCAATTGGTTTTTCGCAAGTTTAGGTCAATTATGCCTCATTGTCAATTTTATAAGCAATTGGTTGACTGATTATTTTTTCCTAAAATTACGCATGTTTTACAAACCGCAAATATGATCACTGAGAGCTTCAGCATTGTAACTACCGGTGGGATAAATTTAAACGGGAAAACTTTCTTGCCTGAAAAGGACCCAAAAGCAATTGTTTGTCTTGTACATGGGTTTAGCGAACATTTAGGAAGATACATGCACATGGCTGAAAGTTTTGTGGAAAATGACATCGGATTCTATGCATTTGATTTGCGCGGTCACGGCCAGTCTGAAGGAAAACGTGGTCATGGTTCTATTTCCAAATTTATCCATGATGTGCAGGAATTGGTTATTCTCGCCCGTCGGGATTTTAATGACCTACCAATTTTCTTGTTTGGTCATAGCATGGGAGGAAACTTGGTAGCTAACTATTTAATACGGCTGATTTCCAGTGAGATTTCAGGAGCAATCATTTCTTCTCCCTGGTTTAAACTTGCATTTAAGGAACCCTCCATTCAGTTGTTTTTTGGGAAAATTGTTAACAATACCTTTCCATCGGTCACATTTCCTGATGGACTTAAACCTGGAGATCTGGCTCACAATGAGGAAGTGGGTGTAGCATATGTAAAAGACCCATTGGTTCACAACAGGATTTCCGCAGGATTATTTTTTGATATCAAAAAATCCGGAAAATTTGCCTTGGAAAAAGCAGGATTGATTGAGATTCCGATCCTTGTGACCCATGGTGCGGATGACCCCATTACTTCTAAAGAGGCAAGCGAAGAATTTGCCAAAAAGATTATCAAATCAGAATATAAATTGTGGGATGAAAGTAAACACGAGTCCCATAATGACCATCACAAAGAAGAAGTAATAAATTATTACGTAGAATGGGTGTTAAAGCAACTGTCCTAGCATTCTTATTTCTTATTTCTTAAAATATAAAAAGATGTGATAGAGAGCACTACCATTACAATTGCTCCACCACCAATTCCTACTTTCCAATATCCATTTTCAAAAAGATAGCCTAATACCAAGGGTCCTATGGCGGATGAAAACACGACTAATGTGGTGACGGTACTTTTAATAGACCCAAGGTTTCTGTATCCATAAATTTCCGCCCACATTGCTGTAGAAGAAATACTCGCTAAACTTGTACTCATACCGGCAAGACATAAATAGATGAGCACATTCATTTTACTGTCTCCTAAAAATAGAAACACCATACCCAGAGTTAATGGGAGCATATGAATAGGAAATACCCCTTTGGCTGAGAATCGATCTACCAAAGAACCTGCGATAAAAGATGTGGTGGTTTTTACTAAACCATACCCAATAAAACAGGTGGCGATCCATTCCATGGTCCAACCTTTAATATTAGCAAGTAAATTGTGGTGAATGAATAGGCCTGTTATAAAGAATGGTATAAATACAACAGAAGGCACCAGGATGTAGAACCGGAAATCCGTCAATACATCTTTTAAGGATTTGTCATTGCTCTGGTTGTTTTTTGAATCCTCACTTTCAGGTAATTGAAATTTATCAGAAAGTTTAACTGAAAATAGTGATATAGGTATAAATATTGCCCATACAGATGTTGCAAGGATTCTCCATGCTACTTCCCAACCAAAATGATTGATCAGTATAATTCCAATGGCCGGCATAATTGTTTCACTAATAGCCAAGCCAACCGATGAAAAAGACAATGCCATACCACGTTCCTTGTTGAAATACCTAGCTATTGAGGTAGAAGCTGTCAAAGGCATGAGACTTTGACCGGTTAGCCTTAATCCCAAAAGAGCGATAAATAAGGTGTAGCTACTCTCTGAAAAAGAAATCACAAGGCAAAACAGTGAAAGGAAAAGACCATTTGTAAGACTAAAATATCTGATCATTATTCTATCTACCCACCTGCCAATCCATGGCAATAAAAATACACTACTTAATGTAGCGCTTGCATATATAAGAGAAAAAGTATCTGTGCTTA
>JBNLGO010000163.1:0-7743 GCA_050306095.1 Cyclobacteriaceae bacterium | reverse complement strand
CATTGTGCTGATCAAACCAATGACCGGAATCACAAGGGATATCCGATAAGTCATTTCCCATGCCACAGGTTATTGAATTTCCTATGAATTCAATTTTTCTAGTGGGCAGTTCATCCAATGGTTTTAAGGCCAAACATTTTACGCCACCGAAGACCACATGATTTGTTTGAGCTTCTGTCGATTTAAATATTTTCAAATGATGAATACCAGGTGTATCTGCAGATACATTTAAATAGCTGAGGGTATCGCTGGTTATTTTAAACCTGCCCTTATCAATTCCATCTAATTCAATAGACACGTAATTTTGTTCTTCCGGTGGGTTGGTTTTCTTTAAAAGTAGCTCGCAAGATTCTCCTTCGAAATTAAACTCCACATAAGAAGCGGAAGATATTAAAACCGGTTCTTCAGGGTTGGAAAAATCAACTCTTCCCGCATATCTGATGAATTCATTGTCTGCGGTAAAATCAACTAATTCCTGCTTGGAGCAGGAAATTAAAAAAGTTGATGCCAGGATCAACAGTACCCAATATTTTCTCATAATACATTGTTATTAATTGGAATTAAATATACAGCCATATTTTAAATGGCAATATTAATTATAAACCTTCTTTAAAAATGTGAGCACTTTATTCACCATTTCCTCGCTTTGAAAAGACGGCCCTCCATGGCCAGCGTCCGGTAGTATTTCAAAGGTTATATCCAATCCATTTTTCTCATAGGCTTTCATTAACTCGATGGATTGATTGATCGGTACCTGATTATCTTGGTTTCCGTGGGCTATAAAAATGGGAGGATCGGAAGGATCAACATGATGGACCGGACTAGCTAATTGCAACTTTGAAGTATCTTGCCCAATTGGCTCTCCAAACAATAAAGCCATGGCAGGCATTCTGACATCCTTGCCGTGAGGAGTAGATTGGTGAAGGATCGTTTCAAAATTGGTAGGTCCAAAAAAATCAATGATGCCCTGTACATCAGAACTTTCTTCCGTGTGATGACCATAGTCAGGATTAAATTCCTTCACTCCATTGGTAGTTCCCACGAGCGCTGCCAAATGGCCGCCAGCAGATTCACCCGCGATCACTATTTTTTCAGCATCAAATTTAAATTCTTCCGAATGTCCTCTTAACCATTGGATCGCTGATTTAATATCAAGAACCTGGGCCGGAAATTTCGCCTCTCCGCTTAACCGATATTCTACACTGGCCAATCCATATCCATACGGTAAAAAAGTTAAGGGTGGATTCTCTTTAGATCCGGAATGCCAGGCGCCACCATGTACCCATACGATAATTGGTGGGTTTTCGACTTTTGATGGTAAATAGAGGTCTAAAGATAATAATCTCGATCCAATTGCGGCATATAATAAGTCCTTGTGTACAATTATTTCCTTAGTTTGCCCATAGTTAAGATGGCTAACTAAAATTAATATGCCTGCCCAAAACAGCTTATTATTCATATACTTCAGGGTTTATAATGTTGATGATTCTTTCCCCATTGGCATACTTAATAATATTTTCTGCCGCCATCTCCGACATCCGATTTCTTGCTTCCACAGTAGCGGATCCTATATGTGGAGTGATAGAAACATTTTCCATATTTAATAAAGGGTTATCTGAATGCATCGGTTCGGGATTGGTTACGTCTAATCCTGCTCCCCAAATTTCTCCATCTTGCAATGCTTTAATGAGGTCTTGCTCATTGTGAACTTTTCCCCTGGAAGTGTTTATGAATAGGGCCGAATTTTTCATTTTTGAAAAAGCTTCTGAATTGAAAAGTTCATTCGTTTCTTCTGATAAACTGCAATGGACACTGAGCACATCGCTTTCGGATAATAGCTCATCGAAATCAACTTTTCGAGCACCTAGTTCAGTCTCAGCTTTTTCATTTCTACCCCTGTTGCAATACAGAATTTGCATCTGATAAGCGCCCTTACATTTTCGGGCCATCTCCATTCCGATTTTTCCCAAGCCAAAGATGCCCAACTTCTTTCCATTTAATTCCATACCCAGATTTGCTTTCGGCCTGAAATAATCCCATTCACCCTTTTCAATTGTTTTGTGCATATAACACATTTTTCGTGAAGTGGTAATCATTAGCATAAAAGCGACATCTGCGGCCGCATTACTCATGGCTTCAGGGGCATAGCCCAATGGAATTCCCAGCTCAGTAGCTTTTTGAACATCAATGTTGTTGTAGCCAGCGGCAAATTGAGAAATAACTTTTAAGTGCTTATTTGCTTCTAAAAATTCGGAGTCTATTTTATCGATGCTCATGCAAAGCATTGCATCGTATTTACCAGCGGTTTTTAATAATTCTCCATACGTTATCGGAATGTCATGAAGATATACATCCACAGTGTGGCCAGCATCCTTTAACATCTCTATGCCTCTTTCCGGAATGTCCCTGGTAACAAAAATTTTCATAATTAAACATTTCGAATTCTTACAAATTAATCTGAAACCAATGGCTCATAAACTATACCTAAACGTTAATTTTTTTATGGTTCTATTTATTTAAATATTTTATGACTTTTTTTGTGGTTTCAAAATAACTCCGAACTATTAATATACTGCATTATGGCCATAAATGAATACTTCAATACAGAAACGGCAAAAATCTACTTTGATGAAGAACTGGACACTCTATTTCTTGAATATCTTGGCAAAGTAAAAAACCATCAGGAATTTGTAGAGATCAATACTGAAGTATTGAAAGCTTTTGAAAGTTTAAACACCCAAAAATTTGTAGCTGATATACGGAGAATGGGTGTGATATCAGTCGAATCGCAACAATGGGTAGTTGGATATTTACTACCAGGAATGATGAAACATTTAAATGGAAGGATGCTTCATCACGCACAGTTTCTCGACCCATCAGAAGTATTTTCAAAAGTTTCTGCTGTAAACATAAAAACAAAAGCTGCTGATCGGGAAAAAGGATTTGAGGTACAACAATTTGCTGATCGGGGAGAATTAGAAATCTATTTAAAATCACTATAATTCTATTGCTACAGCTCTTCTGCTATTTTCAAAAATAGTTAGGGGATAAGGAGAAGTAAGTGTTTATAGTATGTAGGAATCAAATAGTTTATTGACCATTTAATTTCCCATTTTATAAATACTTAGCAACATTTTATTCAATCGTCTCAATAAAAAAATAATTCACCCTTTTTATCTGCCATGAAAAACCTATCCAAATTTTTACTAGCAATAATTATTTTTCTTTCATTTGGTATAATGGCACAAGCCCAGGATATTGATAATGCACTCCCTTACCGGGAAATTCCCCAATATCCTGAAACATTTGCTGCCACTACTGTTGCTGCCAGGGTAATAGACGGTTTAGGTTTTCGCTATTATTGGGCAACGGAAGGATTGACTGAAACTGATCTTGCCTATAAACCCAGCGATGAAGGACGAACAACACGCCAAACGCTTGAACATATCTTTGGGTTAACCAATGTGGTTAAAAATGCTTCTTTTAGCCAAGTTAATAAAGGTGAAGATGTGAGCAGCCTTAGTTTTGAAGAATTAAGAAAACGAACGCTTGAAAATATAGAATTGGCAAGTAAAACAATGAAAGAGCTTGATCCTGAAAAAATTAGTGAACTTCAAATAATCTTCCCTGGGCAAGATAGTCAGGTGGAATTTCCCTATTGGAATTTGCTGAATGGTCCATTGGCTGATGCCATCTACCATGTAGGACAAGTAGTATCTTTCAGAAGATCCAGTGGAAATCCTATCAGTAAAAAAGCCAGAATGCTAACCGGTAAGGCGGCTGATTAATTTAATCTTTCCACACTACCACACCCGCCGGTTTTAATTCCTGATTACCTATCAAAATTTCTGCATTTTCAGGAACATCAATTTTTTGATTTTCTGAAGTGTAATTTACGGCAATCCAAAACCCATCTCTCCAATATACATAGACTCCAGTCGGATAGTTTTCAACGGCTACTTTAGCTAAAGTAAAAATCTTTTGAAGCGTCGCTTTTTCCAATTCTCCATCATCTGTATCTACCGCAACATACGTTACTGTTCCTTTTCCCAATTTACTGGAAATAACCGCTGGTTTTGGAGCATAAAATTGATCTGTCAATTGTGCCCATACATTCACATCATTGGAATTGACATTCATTATATCAGCCCAATTATTCCAATTATAGCTTAGTCCATCCATCTCGATATTTCCATGATCATTTTCCAGGAGCTGATCGTAATTTTCAATTTCCGCACCTATCAATTCATGAATAGGCTTTCCAAACTTTCCTTCCCATAGATGTCCATCTCTTGTTTTTGTACCTGTACGGCAGGTGATAATTAAATGGCCGCCTTTCTCTGCATATTCTTTCCACCTATTTACAAGTTGCTCATCCACTTGCTGGTAAGCAGGTACGATTAAAAATGGATAATTATTGAAGTCATTGTCCTCAGAAATTATATCTACCGGAGCGCCAAAGGATTTTAAGATGCCGTGATATTTTTTAACATGCCCCATTAGGTCCCACTGAGCAGATTGAGGCTGTCTTCCATGATCCCACCAATTAACGTGACTCCACAAAATTCCGGTTTTTCTATTCGTAATTTCCTTAGGAAGCGAGGCATTTGATTTAAATTCCTTTCGGAGAACATTTATTTCATTGATGAACTGTTCATAATCTTCCCCTCCTTGTGAAGGTGTCATCCCATCCGTCAGAATCATTCCACTGTGGTATTGCTCTACTCCAAACAATGGTTGACGAAAACGATACGAGCTGGCTAATGAACTACCCGCCGCATAATTATGCCAGAGCCACATCCGTACTGTGCCTGGAAAGAGCATCGAATTTATCCGACCCCAGTTTACTTGTCCTGGTTGTATTTCAAGCACCCCTGTGAATCCATCTATCGGTCGGAAGTAGTCATTACCAAATGCGATGGCCTGGTAATCGCCCAACCGAAATCCTAAATCTCCCAGGTTTTGATTGCCATAATTCAGATAACAAGTAAAACTTTGAAAATCTAATTTATCTGACTTTCGAGGATTGGCATTAAAAACCAGGTTGACATAGTTAGTAGTAATGAATTGTTCCGGGGCTATATATTCTCTGAGAATTTCAGCCTGTAAATTGAGGAAATTAGCTTGGTTTTCAGCGGTGAATCTTTGATAATCCAACAAAGCATGCTGGTTAAATCCCCACCAGTTAATGGAGTGGGCATTAGGAAGTTTTACCTCTTCAAAACTTGCATAGGTAATACTCCAAAAAGCCGTACCCCAGGCTTTGTTCAGGACTTCAATGGTTTTATATTTTTCTTTGATCCATTTGGTAAATGCTACTTGGGCTGCTTCACTATAGTCATCCTTTGCATATGGTTCATTATCTAATTGCCAACCCCATACAAACGGATTGTCCCCATATCTTTTGGCCATTTCTCTTACAATATTTTCAGACAAGCGCAGAAAATTTGGGCTTGAAATGGACTGGCTTTGTCTTGATCCGTGTTCTTTCCGTTGATAGTTTTCATCTACTAAGTAGGTGTCTGGGTATTTAATGCCCATCCACGCAGGGGTAGTTGCTGTTGGCGTGCATAGCATCACCTTTAATCCATTTTCACCTGCCAACTTGATAGCTTTATCTAGCCATCCAAATTCATATTTCCCTTCTTCAGGTTCTAAAAATGCCCATGAAAACTCAGCCATGTGTACATACTCAAATCCCATTTCGGCCATTTTTTTAAAGTCCCGTTCCCACTGAGATTCATCCCAATGCTCTGGGTAATAAAATGTACCTACATTAATGAGATCAGCATCCTTGAAAAATCTTTCAGGATTTTGAGCAAAAGACAAATAAGTATTGGCTACAAAAAGGAATATTATAAGTATGGAATGTTTCATGAATTTTTAGCTTTCATTTTCAGTTAAAAGTAGAGGTTTCCTTAAAAATTGAAATGATAAAATGTTATTGAAATTAGGTGCTAATGTTAATATGAAATTTACAATTGAAATCTAATGTAAACTCTTTGTCCTTTTGATATTTTGAAAAAGTAAAATGCTAATGAGGATGGCAAAGAATGTTTGTTCTATAATGCTAATCCATATGGAAGGGTGTTCATTGACAACCGAAATTAGGTAGATAGCAGAAAATACTGATTTAATAATTAATATAAGCTCTAGTAATATCGTTGAAATCCTGAAATAGAAAGCTTTAATAAACGTCCCCTTTATTTCATTTCTAAATTCCAAAAAGTAAAAGTTAATCAGTAAGAAATTGATTAACAGAATAATGAGATTAATACTATCAGAGATTAAAAATTTTCCTTTAAAAAGAATGCTTATTTGCGTGTAGATATTGATTAAAAAAATAATTGAAACGACTATTCTAAGAAATGGAATCAGGAAAGATTCAATTTTTTTCGCATTTTTTCCCTCTTCCATTTCACCGTTCATAATTCGTAATTTTATCAATTCTATTCTGGTGACGACCCCCTTCAAATATTGCTTTCAGCCAGGTATCCACGATTTTAATTCCTATTTCGTCACTTACCATTCTGCCGCCCAAGGCGATCATATTGGCATTGTTATGTTCCTTGGTTAGGTGAGCAGATTTCTCGTTCCAACATAAACCACAACGAATACCTGACACTTTATTGGCGGCGATTGCCTCACCATTACCGCTACCTCCAAAGACAATCCCCACATCATTTATCCCATTAGCCACACTCTCCGCAGCTGGCAGTATAAAATCAGGGTAGTCACATGAAGCTTCACTATCTGTTCCAAAATCATTTATTTCAAAACCCCGGCTCAACAAGTGTTTTTTAATGACTTCTTTCAATAGATAACCTGCGTGATCAGACCCTAATGCAATTTTCATAATTGTGTTTTTATTGCCCAATTGTAATCGCCTAATTTAGTTGAATGAATGGATGTAATGATAAATAATGATGAAAATTTAGCTGTATTAACCTTGTTTACGATTAAAATTGGTAATAATGATGCGCCAATGACAGAATTATATAGAAATTACTTGAAAATTATACCGCCAGACGTGAGAGTTGTGAAGTACTTTATTGAGCTACTGACCATTGACCGAGATCTGCCGGAGGGCCATATTTTTGATCATTAATATATTCATGATCTGTGAGGCTTAAAAGAAATGCTTTAAGGTCTGCTTTCTTCTCATTGGTTAATTGAACACCTCCTTTATTCACATTTTTCATAAGCGGATGCACCGATTCGGAATAGACTAAACCTTCAGAATAAAAGTTGATAACTTCATCCAGGGTTTTAAACCTACCGTCATGCATATAAGGTGCGTGGTGTTCTACATTTATGAGGGAGGGAGCTCGGTAGGCGCCCACATCCATTGGATCTCCGGTTATGGAAAATCGATCACGATCGTCCGTAAAAACTGAGTCTTTGGCATTATTGAAATACTGGTTATTGGTCAATAACGCGGTGCTTCCATGACAATGAAAACAATCTGCATCTTCTGAAAAAAACAAATCATGGCCCCGTTGTTCTGCGGCTGTTAATTCTACTTCATGACGTAGCCACTTATGAAATTTTGAGTTGTAGCTTATGATTGATCGGGTAAATTGGATTATTGCCTTACTAATTCGATCAGCAGTCACCTTCTCGCTTCCAAAAGCTTTTTTAAATTTTTCTGCATACATCGGATCAGAAGCTATCAACGACACAGTTTTTGGAATACTTCCGTCGATTTCATGTTTAGCTACAATTGTCATGTGAGGAAATGCT
>JBNLGO010000162.1:0-7775 GCA_050306095.1 Cyclobacteriaceae bacterium | reverse complement strand
TATCTTTTAGCTAAAATTAAGGTTATATTGATTGACAAGGGTGGAAATTCACTGCTTATATTATTCTATTCCTAAAAATATTTACCAATTTAAAAAGTGGCTTTTAAAATGGAAATGGGCCTTTATAGCTCATAAACGGCAATTATTGTATAGATGAACCGTGTGGTTATATTAAGATTTATTTTAAATAACAGATATTTTCAAAAAAGCTGATTTAGATCATGTTTTGATATGAAATCGCCTGTTACATTTGAATTACTTTTTAAGCGATACAACAATTATTACTTTTTAAGCTATAAGAAGTCACAAGGTGAGTGAAGTCTTACGAGAGGTCGTTCACTTTGTGGCTATTTTTTATTTTAGGCCTTTCAGAATTAATTATCAATAAAATCATAAAAAAAATAGCTCATTGCATTTAAGCAACAAGCTATATAGTTCAAGGTTAATGTAACTGCGAACTTTCTAGTTCACGGTTGATTTTTCAGTTTCTAGTAATATTTCTTCAATGGCTTTTTTCAACGTAGCCTTAGGAAGCGCACCCTGTGCCATCTGAGGTTGACCATCAGTTGGGCAAAACAGCAATGAAGGAATACTTCTGATTCCAAATGCAGCTGCTAATTCCTGTTCAGCCTCCGTATCAATCTGATAGATCTTGATCTTGCCATCATATTCTTTCGATAATTCTTCCAGAATCGGATGAACCATTTTACATGGTCCACACCAGTCTGCGTAAAAGTCGATCAGACATGGCAACTCTCCCTCGTACTTCCATTCTTTGTTTTGCTCGTAATTGAAGACTTTCTCCAAAAAGGCTTGTTTTGTTAATTTTTCCATATTCGATTTTCCTTGTTTTTCTGTTACAATTTCTTTGCCCTCTGAAGTTGGGCTTGCTTTTTCTATTTTGCTATCAGTTTTACTAGTCATAACCATTCCTAAGAACACAAGACTTAATAAAACTACTCCCGAAATAAGTATCCCCTTTTTCATCATTTTAAATTTCATTCAAAGATATGAACATTCATTCATATAAACAAATATTCATATATAAAACACGATTGAATGAAAAAAAAGTTTCATTTACATAACATTTTGTGCGAAATGACCGTAACTTATTTCGCGCATTCTAGATGTTTACTTTATGAAAAAACTTTTTATAGTTCGTCATGCAAAATCAAGTTGGGATAATCCCAAATTAGACGATTATGATCGCCCATTGAATAAACGCGGAAAGCGAAATGCTCCGGAAATGGGGAAGAGGCTGGCTCAAAAAAATATAAAACCTGATTTAATCATTTCTTCTCCAGCCAAGCGAGCCGCCTCCACCGCAAAAAGAATTGCCAGGGAAATATCATATCCTGTTGATAAGATTATAAAAAACGATCGTATTTACCACGGATCGAATTCAGAGGTGATTGATGTTATTAGGAATGTAAAGGATAGTGTCAATACCCTAATGATTTTTGGGCACAATCCAGGATTTACGGATCTGGCAAATTATCTCTCTGGATCAAATATTTATAATATCCCCACTTGTGGTGTGGTTGAAATCGATTTTAATATTAATACCTGGAAAGATATTGATAGAAATGGTGGAGATTTGATTGAGTTTGATTATCCTAAAAAGTTTTCAATTAATAATGCCTAATATTGGTTCATAGGAATTTTATTTTCACAAAAACCATAATTCGTCCAGTGTTTCTGAGTTAACTACATAGAAACACTTATTTTTGTATTTTAGATAGGTCTCCAGGCACTTCATTAAATAGAGAAATTACTATTTATATATGAAAAATTTAATGACAATAGCACTTTTGCTTTTTATTATCCCTTTTTCTGGATACAGCACCACCTTTCATAGTCTGGATTCACTTGGTTTGACAGAAAAACAGGGCAAGAAATACATCATTCATGAAGTTGAAGCTGGAGAAACACTTTTCGCATTATCAAGATTATATAACGTCAGTGTAAAAGAAATACGGGACGCGAATGAATCTTCAGTATCAGATTTAAATATAGGGCAGAAGGTGCTTATTCCTTTTGTGGAGAAGGCAATTGATAAAAATGCTACTGTTCATGTTGTGAATTCTTCTGAAACGCTTTTTTCTATTTCAAGAAATTATAATGTTAAAGTTGATGAACTCAAGGCCTGGAATAATTTGACTGAAAACTCAATATCTATTGGACAGAAGCTTATTATTAAAAAAACTGGTACAACAACCGAGAGTGAAGAACCTGTCAAAATAAATGCAGTTGGCAGAAAAACACACAAAGTGGAGGAGTCGCAAACGTTGTACTCAATTAGTAGAATGTATGATGTATCCACAGATGAACTGAAAGCATGGAATCAATTGAGTTCAAATAATTTGGATATCGGGCAGGTTCTGATTGTATCTGATAATGTAGAAAGGGTAGAACCAAGATCCAATTCTTCTATGTTACCAGCTTCAGAGAATCAGGCTTCATCCTTAAAGAAGGAAGAAGAAATAACAAAACCAAAAGAAAATAATATTCCAGCAAAAGTTACAGTTGCGGTAAATGCAACCCCTGATATCAATACTGATTTGGAGAAGGTGGAACCACCTGCCGAAAAGGTAGTCCAAAGGGGTATAGCTGAAGTATATGAGGAATCTGGGAATACAAAGAAATATTTGGCTCTACACCGAGATGCTCCAGTCGGGACTATCATGCAAGTCAAAAATGAAATGAATAATCAGACTGTATTTGTAAGGGTAGTGGGACAGATACCTCCAACTGGTGACAATGCTAAGCTTCTGCTAAAAATTTCAAAGAAGGCGTATGACAGGCTTGGTGCTGTCGACAGCAGGTTCCCTGTTGAGATTTCATATATTCCATAGTATCCTTAATCAGTGACTCGAGAGCAGGTTTACAATATCCTGGAGTTCCATCATCGGAAGTATAATCGCCCTGATTTTATTGAAAATGATCCAATATCAGTACCGCATCGATTCAAGAAGCTTCAGGATATTGAAATTGCCGGACTTTTTGCTGCTACATTAGCCTGGGGACAGCGCAAAACTATAATTAATAAGAGCATCGAATTGATGAAATTATTTGATGACGCACCTTATGATTTTATCCTGAACCACTCTGAAAATGATCTCAAGCATCTCTCGAATTTTAAGCACCGTACTTTTAATACTACTGACCTTCTGTACTTTATTCATTTTTTAAAAAAGCATTACCAAAATTATGTATCCTTGGAGGAACTGTTCATCCCTGGGAACGATGATGAAAATATTCAGAAGGGTATTGAACAATTCCATTTGTCTTTTGTTTCAGATGAGTTTTTTCCTCAAAGAACAGGAAAGCACGTTGCAAGTCCATCGAAAAAATCAGCATGCAAGAGGATTAATATGTATCTCAGGTGGATGGTGAGAAGTGATAAGAACAAGGTTGATTTTGGTATTTGGAAAAGAATAAAAACGGATCAGCTAATATGCCCTTGTGACGTTCATGTTGAAAAAGTAGGCAGAAAGCTGGGATTGATTCAGAGAAAACAAGTTGACTGGCTGATGGCTGAAGAGCTGACACAAAACCTAAAGGTATTTGATGCCAAGGATCCGGTTAAATATGACTTCGCACTCTTTGGCATGGGTCTGAATAATGAGTTTTAAAACACATTGGCCTGGATCCATTTGGTTGTATTTCTTCCCCTTTTCTTTAAAAAGCTACATTTTTTACTTGCCCCATTTTTCAGGCGCCTCTCGCCAGCTTTTTAAGTGACTGATCTGATCCTCACTAATGTAGTTCATGTTAAGAGCGACGCTAACAAGCTCGGTATAATTGCTCAGTGAAACCAGATTGACATTAGAATTTTCAAAATTCTCATCTGCAACCGGAAAACCATAGGTAAAAATAGAAACCATTCCCAGGACCTCAATTTTATTTGCCCTCAGTGCTTCAACAGCCTTAAGAGAGCTGCCTCCTGTAGAAACCAGATCTTCTATCACTACTACTTTTTGGCGCTCAACTATTTTGCCTTCTATCATGTTTTCCATACCATGACTTTTAGGATTGGATCGAACATAAATAAAAGGCAAGCCAAGAGCATCAGCAGTTAGCGCGCCTTGGGGGATACCTGCGGTTGCAACTCCTGCAATTGATTCTACAGCCGGAAAGTTAGTTTTTATGGCTTCAACTATTTTTTGTTTTACCGAATTTCTTACTTCAGGATATGAAAGCGAAAGTCTGTTATCACAATATATCGGTGATTTCCATCCTGATGCCCAGGTAAAGGGATCACTAACATTCAGTTTAATAGCATTTATTTCCAGGAGCATTTTTGCAACTTCACTTGCTGTATTTTCCATATTGAGGTCGATTATTTCTTTCAGTGCACAAAAGTATAAAAATATGATACCTAAACCCGAAATATTTTTTTTCTTGCAACGATATTTGAAGTGATATGAAGATTTTTATTAAGGATATACCGGTAATCATAATTTCCAACCAGGAAATAGTGAAATCGAGTATGTATGATAGGATTTATGATGGGCCGGAATTCAGATTGAGTTTGGATACATTGATTGGTGAAGTGTTAATAAAAAATGCTACCGTTCAGATTATTGATAAGTTTTTATTGTTTCTGAAACAGAATAAGCTAAAGAAACTGGAAGAGATCACTTTTAAGGTGGATGACTATGAAGCGGTAGTAGAGGATATAAAGCAAGATTACACAATTATTAAAGCTGCTGGTGGTTTGGTTCTCAATGAAGGAGAGGTACTGATGATCTGGAGACTAAAAAAATGGGATTTACCCAAGGGTAAACTAGATAAGAAAGAAGGTCCTAAAAAAGCAGCAATCCGCGAAGTAGAGGAAGAGTGCAATATAAAAGTTAAACTAGGCAAAAAGATCTGTCATACCTGGCATACCTATAAACAAAATGGTAGAAGAATCCTGAAGAAAACCTACTGGTATCGAATGTATTGTATAGATGATTCTGAAATGAAGCCTCAATTGTCTGAAAACATTGAGAGAATAGAATGGATGAATGAATCTGAGCTTAAGGAAGCATTATACAATACCTACCCTTCTATTCGTGATGTCTTCCGACATTATTATATGATGGATTAAACTAGGATGTGGTTGTAGCACAAAATTGATTTAATCAGGTTAAAGTTTATAAGGAATATACTTACTTATATTCCCTCCATATTTGTGTACCTCTCTAACGATTGATGAACTGATAAAAGCATATTTGGGAGATGTGATCAAGAATACAGTTTCCAGGCCATCATAAAGATCTTTATTGATCATTGCAATACTGTTTTCGTATTCGAAATCAGTAGTATTTCTCAAGCCTCGAAGTAGATATTTCGCGTGGTGCTTGTCTGCGTATATCGCTGTTAATTCCTCGTATTTGTCAACCATGATATTATCATAATTAACAAAGCAGGCTCTGATTTTATCGGCCATTTCATCGATATCAAAATATCTGTTTTTGGCAGGATTCACACCGATAGCTATGATGATTTCATCAAAAATATTCAGGCCTCGAAGAATAATGTCTTCATGCCCTTTTGTAAAGGGATCAAATGAACCTGGGAATATGGCGATTTTCTTCATGGCTGTCTATGATCGTTGTGATTGGGTTGCAAATAGATCAAAGTATTGATGCTCCATTAATTCATCAAAAACATAACTGTATTTCAGATTATTTGGTCGGCTGCCAAATTCTAATTGTTCCAGACTTTTTTTCAGTTCCTGAAAATGAGGAGTGTTTTTACCCAGGTAGCCATAAATTTTGATTTTAGCAGTTTCAGGATCAAAATTCAACTCCCTGGCTACCATTTTCACATAATTGGTGTAATCTGTGAATTTCTTAATAATATACTGATTGTAGAATACAAGCTGTCTGTCATCAATCACCAATACATGCATACCAAATCTATCGATATAAATTGCGATATCCCTTTTTTGGTCAATGTTTTGAGATAAGACACCATTTATCAGAGAACTGCTCTGATGGATATAATTAATGCGTTTCCCAGGATATATTCCTGATAATAAATCTACCACCCATACTGGAACAGCAAACACATTGACAATATCCAAATGTTTGTGATAGGTCAACATCAATTCGTCATTATCAGCATCAAAAAAGGTATTGATGCTTAGATAACTTGATGCTTTTTTCTCATCGAAAAGATTATATGGAATAAATGAATATTGGCGGTTTTTGATAATCAGGTTTATTGATTTCCAGAAGTTAGCCAGAAGAAGATGGTGATCGTCAAATATAAATTTTACGACTTCATTTTTCTTAGAATCTTCTAGCTCAGGGTCAAAAACATAATCTTCAAGTAGGACAACATACCCGGTTTCATAATCTGTGATGAGTATCTGAAAGTCCTTTTGCCCTATATACAACGATAGGCTGTAAAACTCCAGCCTATCAATTTCAAATTTGGGATCTTTTATTTTTTTTAAAAGCCTGAAAGACTTTTGATTTACTCTATTCAAAATTATTCCCAGTTACCACTAACAGAAACTTCAGTTCTAGAACCTACTTTTAGTGCTTTTTCGTTTTTGTTTTTTCTTCGCTCAGGATTAACTGGATTAACATCCTTAGCTTCAAAAACGTCAACTACTACATTACCTTTGGATATTTTACCTGCAAAGAGCTCAAACTTCGCATTGCTTTCAGACTCTGGAATGTATGGCAGATTGTTAATATCATTAATTCTATTATATGCCAACCTAGCCATGCTGGATTTTAATTCTACCTGTTGTCCCTCTTTTACTGAAAGTTTTTCTACCGTTGCATTATAAGGGGCTCTCACTTTTACAGGTTTTCCTTTGGTGTTGATAATGGTAGCAACAACTTCTCCTTTTTTTATTTGCGATCCCTCTCGCATGTTTAGTTCCTGAACAATCCCATCAGAAAGACTTGGTAGTGGCTCACGCACAACAAAAACGGAATCTTTAACAGCAACTTGTCCGATAGTATCAATAGTAATAGTCACTTTTTCAGCACCGTAAGCCAACTCTTCGATTTCTTCATTTCTTTGAGTAATATAGATGCTACCTGTGTCGATAAACGATATTAAAGTATCAAAACTACCAGTGTATTTTCCGTTGGTGCCTAAATAAGCGACCTCTGCATCACGGATCATTTTCAGTTTGTTGATAACAGCATTTTCCTGTCGTTCGATGCGCTTGTCTTCGTCAATTTTAGACTTGATGTTATTTACTAACACGCCAGCTAATACTATAGCTACGACAAAAAAGAATATTGAAAGAACTCTTGTAACGACCATTGGGCTTAAATTTTTTTTTGCAATTATAATTATTTTATGTTTTAAAATACAATTTATACAAAGCTATTTCACCTGCTCATTCATATTTTAGAGAGGTATTCCTTGCTTTGTTCCGTTTTTGCAATCTGTTGAATTTTAATTTCTAAAAAGGAAATATCCATTCCCTAATAATATCTCTTCAATAGAATTAAAATTCGTGAATACCTGATGCACATTGCCAGAATCCATTTCTATTAATCCTTCGAAGGATTTGTACTTTACATCCTTTATTATCTGTTCATTTGACTTCATCTCAGGATCATAGCCGGTAATTATATTCCCATTTACCTTTTTCACCTCAAAAAAAAAGCTCAATAGCATGGAGCGGAGGGCTGAGATATTCATGAACAAACAGGAAATTTTTTATTTCTATCGCAATGCCTGTTTCCTCTTTGAATTCTCTTTTCAGGTTTTCTTCCGCGCTAAATGAGAAATCCATCCCTCCTCCAGGAGGT
>JBNLGO010000161.1:0-8016 GCA_050306095.1 Cyclobacteriaceae bacterium | reverse complement strand
TACAAAAGAAATGATGTTTTCAGGATTGTTCTCATCAATGGGTGGATTGTAATTAGAGCGAATAACTACTAAAGTGTAAGAAGAGTATCCTATCAAGATAAAGGCCAGTCCCAACAACGCCAAATTTAAGATCTCCTTACTATTCTTCTGAGCATAATAAATGCCATAAACAAGAGCACTAATTAAGAGTAAACCAAAGAATACTACTCCAGATCCAAAAGGCATACCCAAAGAATTTACCATGAAAATTTCTATCGCCCCAGCTATAGAAGGAAATCCCGGAATGATGATATTGTTTATCAGTATTAAAATAAACCCACTGATCACAAGTGTAGCTATGATCCCGTTTCTTGATGGATTATACTTTTTAAAGTAATAGATAAGTCCTAATACGGGTATCGTCACCAGGTTTAGTAAGTGAACTCCAATAGAAAGCCCCATCATATAACAGATCAGGATAATCCATTTATTAGCAAGGCTATGGTCTTCATCATATTTTTCTTCCCATTTTAATATGGCCCAGAAAACAAAAGCTGTGAAAAAGGAAGACATGGCATATACTTCAGCTTCCACTGCCGAAAACCAAAAAGAATCTGAAAAAGTATAGGCTAGAGCTCCTACTATTCCGCCACCCATCAATAATAGTGTTTGACCAATAGTTTCTTCTCCTTTTTTAATAGAGAATAACTTTTTCCCAAGAATTGTAATTGTCCAAAACAAGAAGAGAATGGTAAACCCACTTGATAAGACGGAAGAAATATTAATCCAGTATGCCACTTTTGTCACGTCCCCTCCGGCAAGAAAAGAAAACATTCTTCCAATAAGCAAGAACAAAGGTGCTCCCGGTGGATGCGGTACCTCTAATTTATAGGAAACAGCGATAAACTCCCCACAATCCCAAAAGCTTGCCGTCATTTCTACTGTTAACCAGTAAACCAGGGTGGCTATTACAAATATAATCCAACCGGTTATGTTATTAATTTTCTGATAGTTATTCATTGGTAATATTATTGATCGCCGAAAATAGTAAATATATTTTTAAAGGATGAGCAGAGGCATGAAAACTGCTTTAAAAATTCATTTTTTTGTTTGTAAATAAGCTGTAAAATTACACCTCATTACTTAAACTATTGATATTATTATTAAATTTGAAAAATCCAATACGTCTTCTAGTATCAAAAAAATTATTTCTTCGTTGATTGATTGGGAGACAGAAGATATTGAGTCAACGTTTTTTTAAATACCTTTATTGAACTACATGAAACACAATTACTAGTCAATTACACTCTATTTTTATTCAAAGGCTTCGTGCATGAGTAAGCATTTTAATAAGGTCAGGTTATTTCTCACCATTTTATTTGTCATTGCATTTGGGTTAAACCAAAGCTTGAGCGCTCAAAATGATGGTGGTGAAGAAAAACAAGCTACTGATTATCTTTTGATAAGTGATCTTTCCGTCCAGATTGAGGCAACGAATGCCATCAATGATATGTACAATTTTAAATTTCAGCGTGCATATGTTCAATTCAAATGGTTAAAAAATAAATACAACACCCACCCCCTACCTTATTTTTTATTGGGATTAAATGAATGGTGGAAAATCATGCCCAATCCTGAAATCGAAACCTACGATGATATTTTTCTGAATTATATGGACTCCTCCATTATAATGGCAGAAAAGCTTTATGATGTAGATAGTACCAAGGTAGAAGGCGCATTTTTTCTTTCTGCGGCCTATGGTTTCAAAGCCCGGTTGCATTCTGATCGCAGTAATTGGCTGCGAGCTGCTACCTATGGAAACAAGTCACTAAATTATTTGGAAGACTGTCGCTCAAAAGATGATCTAAGTCCGGAATTAATGTTTGGTGATGGATTATATAATTATTTTTCAGTGTGGATCAGGGATAATTATCCTCAATTAAAACCCTTTCTCGTATGGTTTGATAAAGGAGATAAGGAGCTTGGACTGGAGCAATTAACGGAAGTTGCTCATAATGCCTTTTATACAAGAACAGAAGCACAGTTCTGGTTGATGCGAATACTATTTAATGAGGAAAAAGATTATCGAGGAGCAATGGTTATAGCCGAATATCTTCACAATACCTTTCCTGATAATGCTTATTTCCACCGCCATTATGCCAGGATGCTCCATAGTACTGGTCAGCGTGTAATGGCAAAATATGTCTGCGAAGATATTTTGAGAAAAATTGATGAAGGCATGCCTGGATATGAGCAAAACAGTGGCAGATGGGCCGGCTATTTTTTAGGGAGTATCATGGAAGGCAATAAAGATGACCAGGAAGCCAAGAAGTATTACAAATTGACGGTGAAGTTTGGTGAAGAGATTGAAGCCTATGAAACCGGCTATTTTTTGTATTCATTAATAGGACTTGCCCGAATTGCTGAAAGGGAAGGAAACAAAAAAGAAGCTAAAGAATACCTCAAGCAGGTGAAGAAATATGCAAAGAGAAAGCATCCGGCACATAAACAAGCCCGAGAATATCTGAAAGAAATCTAATGGATGTCAAAGATCTGTTGATAACACCTATATATCTTTGCATTGTTATTGGCCTTGCCTATTTCGTTCGATCCAGAGTTACGGATACTACCATTCGAAAGTATTTTATTCCTGCCCTTTCATTAAAAATCCTTGGGGCAATAGCACTTGGTTTGATCTATCAATTTTATTATTCGGGAGGAGATACCTTTACCTATTTTAACCTGGGCAGTAAATATATATGGGAAGCATTTCTGGATAATCCAGCCCTTGCTTTTAAACTGATCTTTGCTGGAAAGGAATATCTCCCTGAAACATATCAATATGCTTCTAAAATATATACGTATGGAGACTCAGCATCTTACTTTGTAGTCAGGGTAGCTGGTATTTTCGATTTATTTACTTTTCATACATATTCTTCCACCGCAGTTCTTTTTGCTGTGTTTAGCTTTACAGGCATGTGGGCTTTGTTTTTAGTGTTTTACAAGCAGTTGCTTTCATTTCACCGGTACTTTGCAATTGCCATATTTTTTGTTCCATCTTTATTTTTCTGGGGATCAGGAATATTAAAAGATAGTTTGACATTAGGTGCCGTAGGATGGGTAACATATTGCATTTACCAGATTTTCTTTGTCAAAAAAGGAATCATCTTGAATTCAATCCTACTTTTAGTTTCAATATATATTCTTGCGGTAGTAAAAATCTACATTTTACTTTGTCTTTTACCGGCCTCATTATTTTGGATATTTCATAGCTCAGTCAAAAAGATCCGCAATGTTGTTCTGCGCCTGATGTTTGCTCCCTTTGTCATTGCCATTGCCATTAGTCTGGGTTATTATTCCGTAATAAAAGTTAGCGAGACAGATCCACGATATAATTTGGAAACGATGGCCTACACCGCCCAAACAACGGCAGAATGGATTCACTATGTAAGTGAAAGAGAGGGGGGATCCGCTTATACATTAGGAGACTTTGATTACAGCATGGGAGGGATGATCAGAAAATTTCCCTTGGCTGTTTGGGTGACATTATATCGACCATATCTGTGGGAATCGCACAATATTGTCATGTTATTATCTGCACTAGAAAGCCTGGCAATGCTTTTTCTTTCTTTCTTTGTTTTGTATAAAGCAGGTATAAAATATTTCTTCAAAGCCTTAACAACAAAACCGATCGTCATTTTCTGTTTTGTATTCTCTATTATGTTTGCCTTTGCAGTAGGGGTTACTACTTATAATTTTGGCTCCTTAGTGCGATATAAAATACCAATGATTCCATTTTTTGTTTCAGGATTATTTGTCATCCTTTATTATGCAAAAGCAGAGAAGAATAAATCCTTATTATTGAGGAGGCTATAATGGTCAATCACTTTTTCACGCCCTGATTTCCCCATTTTTATTCTCAAATTTTCATCACTTAATAGACTTCGTATTGCTGTTTTCCATTCATCGGATGAATCCGTTAAATAACCATTCATACCATGATCGATGATTTCCCTATTTACACCCACCGGACTCGCGATTGCAGGTATTCCCAGTGCGAAATACTGGATTATTTTAAACCCGCATTTTCCCTCTTCCCAGAGGTTGTCTTCCAACGGCATGATGCCAATATCAAAGGAATTTAATTGATCTATCTCCCGGTCCTTTTCCCAGGGTATAAAAGTAAAGCTCGTATATTTTAGATCTGGTGGCTGATTGGATATTACTACCAGCTCAAATTCTGCCTCCTCCATTACTTGGCTTAATAATTTATCCACTTTTTTGAGGTAGATTGAAGTAGAATGTGTGCCTGTCCACCCTATCACAGGTTTTGAATGTTTAATTTTAGGAGATAAAGGAACATGATATTTTTCTGTATCTACCACAGTTGGATTGATGATTACATGTTCATTGAATTTCTGGGCGTAATCCTGTAAAAACCTATTCCCGACACTCACCTTCCAGCTCATCTCACAAATATATGCCACCTTATGATGAAACTTTAGCAGGGCTGAAATGCTATTGACAGAGGAAGTATTCGGCAACCAGATGGCATCATCAAAATCATATATGATTCTCTTTCGAAAAAACATTGCGATGATAAATTCAAATACCGGTGGACCAATAGGTGCTACCTCCCTATGGATAAAAATGAAATCGTATTTGAAAATGGTAAAGAGAATTTGAAATCGCCTTAAAAAACCTACAATCAGGAAATAAAATTTTTGGAAATAGTGCCCTTTCTTATACAATATATTCCAGGCTTTTAGACTCCAAAAAGATTGAAATGCGCAGGTGAGATTATTTTCCTTGAAAAAGGGAAGGTAATGTTCAAACCTGAATCGCTGGGAAGGGGCTTTACCTGCTGGGTAAGGAGCTAGAATTAGTACCTTCTTCATTAATAACTTTCCTCCGAAGTAGGAAAATTTTTGCTTTTAATGTCTTTCACATATTCTGAAACCGCTTCGGTAATAACCGTTTCCAAATCAGCATATCGACGTAAAAAACGAGGATTAAATTCTTTATTGATCCCCAACATGTCATGCATTACCAGTACCTGACCATCAGCGTCAGGCCCAGCACCAATGCCAATGGTAGGGATTTGGATAGATTCAGAAACTTTTTTGGTTAATTCAGCTGGTATCTTTTCTAATACGATTCCAAAACAACCATATGATTCAAGCGCAATCGCATCCTCAATTAACTTCTTTGCTTCCTCTTCTTCTTTTGCTCGAACCGAATATGTTCCAAATTTATAGATGGACTGAGGGGTCAACCCTAAATGTCCCATGACAGGCACACCAGCGCTTAATATTCTTTCTACGGATTCTTTTATTTCTGTCCCACCTTCCATTTTAACCGCATGTGCACCAGATTCTTTCATAATCCTGATGGCTGATCGTAAAGCCTCTTCTGAATTTCCCTGGTAAGACCCAAAAGGAATATCGACTACTACTAAAGCTCTTTTGACGGCTTTGATCACTGATGAGGCATGATAAATCATTTGATCAAGCGTTATGGGCAAGGTAGTTTCGTTTCCTGCCATGACATTGGAGGCCGAATCACCCACCAATATTATATCAACTCCTGCTTCATCTATTAACCTCGCCATGGAGTAATCATATGCCGTCAACATACTGACCTTTACACCACTATTTTTCATCTCTTGAAGTTGGTGAGTAGTGACACGCTTTATTTGACTAAACTGAGTTGACATAATAAATGATTTAGGATTTCGGATTGTTTATTTCGGATTATTTAAAAGACCAGTTTCGTTAATCAATTCAAGCCAAAATTGTGTTTCATCACATTCTTCCTCTGCAATTGTAATTTTGGATATAAAATCCCGAGCACTCCTTGACCTACATGCAGCACGATAATTAGCTCCAACAGAAGTTCCAGACCTTATTATCTGATTTGCAATAGTATTACCAGCTTTAGTATTTGGCAATTGATTAACTAATTTAATTATCCTCAATGCAAATTTCTTTGTTCTATTTTTTAGCTCTTGATTAGTCATGACTTCAATTAAATTATCATGGTAGTAAATAATCCGAAATCATAACTCCCAATTCCACATTAATAAAGATAAACCGCTTCTTTTCCTTTTTTTAATACCACTTCCACATGCTCCTTTAAAGTGGTTGACAATTCATAACCGGTAAAATCAGACGAGATGGGAAATAAACTGTGCCCTCTGTCAATTAAAGCTACCGTTTGCACTTTTTTGACATCAGCGTCAATGATCGGTTTGAGTCCGTAAAGAAATGTTCTCCCGGTATTTAACACATCATCTACTAATATTAATGTTGTCTTCTTCAAAAGTTTAATGTCACAATCAATGGTCACTTCGTCTTGGGAAGGGTGTGCTTTGTTTACATTGACTTTTATCAAATGAAGCTCAAATGGAGAAATAGCTTCCAGCTCCTTCATAATATATTCTGCTAATAAATAACCCGTTTCAGGTATTCCGGCAATTATTAACTTTTTCTCCTGATAATTCTTTTCATAGATCTCATAGGCAATTCTTTTTATTTTTTGAAATACCTTTTTGTCATCGAGAATAAGCGTATTCGTTTTGGTCATGATCTATTAATTTAATTGACCGGCAATATTTTGCTGTCTTTGAATGTAGATAAAACAACCATTGATTGCATATTGTCAACCTCTTTTATTTCACTCACCTTTTCCAGCATCAATTTCTGATAGGATTGAATGTCTTTAGAGATCACTTTTAAGATAAAATCTCCCGCTCCGGTAATATGGTGACATTCTATCACCTCCTCAATATTTTTAATGGCATCAATAAAACCTTCAATTTTTGCTTTTGTGTGACCATTGAGAGAAACGATGACAAAGGTAGTCACTCCAAGCCCAATTTTTGCATTATCAAGCTTGGCATGGTAACTAACAATTATCCCCATTTGCTCGAGCTTTTTAACCCGTTCTAACGTAGGGGCTGGAGAAAGTCCGATTTCTTCAGAAAGTTTAGCATTTGTAATGCGGCCCTGGGCCTGTAGCAAGGTGAGAATCTTCCGATCTAAGGGGTCTAGTTTGAAATGGCTATTCATAGTGATGTCGAAATTATATTTCGTGGCAAGTTAATAATTATGTATAAAATTTTTTGAATAACGGGAAATGATTTTAAAAATTTTGAAACCAGCAGTAAGATTTAGACTTCCAAAATTATGATCATCAATTTTCAATAGAAATTTTGCTCGTTTTCAACACATTATCTCACGATAATTTTTTCAGTAGTGGAATTATCACCTGCCGAAACTTTTAAATAATACGTACCAGTGGAAATTGTACGTACATCCAGCTCTAATAAATTAAGTCCTTGAGGTAATAAAGAATATTTTACTTCTTTAGTTATGTCCCCCTTAGCAGTAACTAATTGTAAAGAAACATCACTTCTTTCAGGTAAAATAATGGGTATTTTAACAATTTCTTTTGCGGGATTTGGATAGGGGGGCACAATATCAAGCTCATCTGAAAAAGACACACAATCCATATTATCAGCATAATTGTTTTCTTCCAATCCATATCCATCGGTCAACAATTCAAAACAGATATTTGGAACTGTATTAGATGAGTTGGAAATCTGAAAACTCATTTGGTATGCATAATTCTCTCCGGGCAATAAAGTAAATGGTATCTTTTCAAAGGTGTTGACCTGACTTCCAAAATTGATTTTGATTTCCGGATCAGTTAATACAACCGTTCCGTTATTTATGACCCGCACCACGAATTTAATTTTATCATCAACAACCGTTGGAGTGACATTTTGGATGGCTGCTTCTAAAACCGGATTAACAATAGAAACAGATAGCTGACTAGTATCAGTACAGTTAAATTCATTATAAGCTATCAACTTTGGAATTTCGGTACCAAGATTTTGAAATGTGTAATTAGCATCAAAATCATTACTTTCATCATCATTATTTACACTAAAATCCCATACAAAACCTGAGGCTCCTAAAGATTCATTCTTAAAATCTACATTCAAGGGCGGAGCGCCATAAACAGGATTAGCTG
>JBNLGO010000160.1:0-8094 GCA_050306095.1 Cyclobacteriaceae bacterium | reverse complement strand
GTGGCAGATAATTTACGAAAAGGAGCTGCAACAAATGCGGTCCAGATTGCTGAATATTTAGTGAAGCATCATTTGGTGCCTACTTTAAAAGAAGAAGTAAAATAAAATTATCCATATTAGAATAAGTTGAAAGGCCGTTTATTGCGGCCTTTTTTTTATTCCAAATGGGGAATAATAATTAATGCTAAGAGTAGAAACAAAGTCAATAGTCCGTAGTATCGTAGTACGGTTATTCTATTTTTAAAATCCATAAACCATAGTACCCACCAGGGCTTGATCATTCCCGCAATGGTGAGTCCTAAAAATGTCACAAACAATATTTTAATAAAAAGATAAATTACAGTCATCTATATTTCTATTTAATTCACCTATGAAAATAGCCTTAATTTCTGATACGCATGGACATTTAGATGAGAAAATTTTGTCTCATTTAGAGAAGGCAGATGAAATTTGGCATGCCGGTGATTTTGGTACTATTGGCGTAGTAGATGAGCTTCAAAAGATCAAACCACTTCGAGGAGTTTATGGCAACATTGATGATAAAGATATAAGGATAACTTTTCCTGAAGACTGTATATTTGAAGTGGAAGGATGTAAGGTTTGGATGACCCACATAGGTGGGTATCCGCCAAAATATGTGGCCAGGGTAAAGAAAAAAATAAAAGAAGTATCACCGGATATTTTTATTAGTGGTCATTCACATATACTTAAGGTAATGCGCGACCCAACATTTCCAACTATACTTCATATGAATCCGGGGGCGGTGGGGCATCATGGATTTCACAAAATCAGAACCATGATCACCATGGAGATAGAAAAAGGCAAAATCACTTCTCTCAATGCAATAGAATTAGGACTGAGGGGAAGGATTTAGTCAAGAGCAAAAAAAAGCTCTTTCACATTTATGAAAGAGCTTGATTTTAATGTTGCAATATTTTTATTCTTCTTCCTTTTTCTTTTTAGCGGGAGCCTTTTTAGCAGGTGCTTTTTTTGCAGGAGCATCTTTCTTTTCTGCTTTAGGCGCTGCTTTTTTCTTTGCTGCTGGTGCTTTTTCAGCTTTTTCCGGTGCTTCTTCAGTCACCGTCTCTTTTACTTCAGCTTTTGGTTCTGCTTTAGCAGCTGGCTTCTCCTCTTTTTTAGCAGGTTTTGCGGGAGCTTTTTTAAACTCCTCTTTGATCTCTTCCACATCAACTTTCTTAATAACTGGCTTATCCGTAGCCAACTTTATTGATTGGATTCTTTGCTTAGCAACAACTCGATTTCTTCTTGCTTTTCTCTTTAGACTTGTAGCACCCATTTTTTCTGAATTTTCAAACGAGCGGCAAAGTTAAACTTTTTAATTTGATATTGAAATAATGACTTGAATAAAATTAAAATATTACTTTTGAGGATATTAATGCAGAAAATGATTGTAAGAAAACTCTTCGTCTTAATTGTACTATTTTATTTCCTTGATCACACAGCAGTAGCCCAATTGGCAGTTGGATTGAAAGGTGGATCAAATTTTTCAATGATTGATGTGTACAAAAGACCAGAATTTTTGGGATTGGATGTAAAGCAGATTCAAGGGTTTCAATATGGTGCGGTGATCCGATATGTTAGTGAAAAGCATGCTGGCTTGACAGTAGAATTTCTCTATTCTCAAAAAGGATGGAAACATGAATCACTCAATGAAGCAATTGACACCCTATATAGGCGTACCATTGATTACCTGGAAATTCCCGTCATGACACATTTTATTATTGGCAGTAAAAAAATACGGATACTTTTAGAAGGCGGCTTTTATGGTTCGTATGCTTTGTCTTCAACTTATAGAACTGAAAGTGCCTCTGGAGAAACTACAAGTGGTGAATATCAATTTGTAGATGAGGTAGATAACCGATGGGATTACGGACTGATTGGTAGTGCAGGATTACAGGTTTTTTTACCAATGGGGGCCTTTGAAGCAAAAGCCTTTTATAGTTTCGGATATGGAAATATTTTCCTTGATCGAAATGAAGCTGTTGAAGTTTCTCAAAACAGGGTGTACGGAATTAACTTCAGCTATCTTTACTTTTTTGGAAAGAAAAAAGAAGAATCAAATCTGGAATAATTCAGCAATAATCTCATCAGCAACCAGAAGACCTTTTTTAGTCAATACTAATTTATTCTGATCAACTTTGAGCAAACCCTGTAGTTGAAAGGAGTTAATCACTCGTTCATTCTTTCTAAGAAGATCATATTCATATCGATCTTTTAAAATTGCCAAATCACATCCCCATTTGGTTCTTAGGCCCGTCATGATGAATTCATTGGCCTGGGTCTTTTTATCCAATACTTCTACTTCGGCTGGAATATTGTCTTGCGAAAGTTCTTTGATATATCGAGCGTTGTTAGAAATGTTAAATTGTCGACTGCTCCCATTGAATGAATGGGCGGAAGGACCTATCCCCAGGTAAGGAACGCTTTGCCAGTAGTTTGAATTATGGGTTGAATACAGCTTGTCCCTGGCAAAGTTAGACACCTCGTACTGCTCATATCCTAATTGCGCAAATTCCTCCCGTACCTTTTCAAATTGCAGGGCGGCATAATTTTCACTTACTGTTTTTAATTTTCCTTTTGATGACCAATTACCAAATACCGTTTTTGGTTCTATCGTTAGGCAATATGCAGAAATATGTGCTGGAGAAAGCTCGCTGATGATTTCCAGGTCATTTTCTAAGGACAGATGATTATCTTCAACTATTCCATAAATCAAGTCGATATTTATATTTTCAAAACCACATTGATAGGCATTTTCAATACATTGAATGGCTTCTTCTTCATTGTGTGCACGATTCAGAAATTGGAGAATATCCGGTTGAAATGATTGAACACCGATGCTAAGTCGGTTAATCCCCAGGTGCTTTAATTCTTTTAATTTTTGATGGGATAAATCATCTGGATTAGCTTCCAATGTCAATTCAATTTCATTATCAAAGGGAAAAACCTCATTAATTTTGGAGATAATGCTATTGATCAACTCGGCTGGTAGCAAACTAGGTGTGCCTCCTCCAAAATAAAGGGTGTTGATTCTAGCGCCTTTTAAGTATTCTTTTTGTAATTCAATTTCATGTAGAAGTGCAGAAACAAATTCATCAAATGATTTTGAAGATGTACTAAAATGGAAATCGCAGTAATGACAAGCCTGCTTACAAAAAGGGATATGAACATATATTCCAGCCAAATTAACTAATTTTAAAGTTGATGCTAAAAGTCCTAAAAATATCTATTACTTCCATACTATTTGTGTTATTCACGAGTATCGCATATTCACAAAAGGTATATACTGTCAGGTTTTTGATAGAAGATGAAACGGGGAAATCTATCGTTGAGAAAGCAGGTAGAACAGACAGCATTTATATAGAAAAAAAAGCTTCGCTAAAGCTTCAACAATTGTATTCTCAGGGGTACCTATCAGCAAAGGTAATTTCAAATAAAATCGACAAAAGTGATTGGATAGTTACGATAAATAAAGGCCGCCAGTTCCAACTAAATTATTTATCACAAGGAAATATAGATCCTTCAATTTTGGAGCAATCAGGTATTCACTTTCGACCTAAAAAATTTGAATTAGATGACCTCCCAGGATTGTTCAATAAGATTTTGGACTTCATGGAAAATAACGGCTATCCATTTGCGATCATTAAACTTGATTCCATTCAATTTGGAGAACATGGGATGTCTGCAAGCTTGAATTTATTTCGTGGGCCGAAAATCAAATTTGAAGGTGCAACCATAAAAGGATATGACGGACTAAAAAAATCCTGGTTAGAGAACTACTTGGGAATAAAGGAGGGAGAAATGTATTCAGAAAAAAAGGTCAAGAATATTGAACAAAAATTAAGGGAATTATCCTTCGTAAATTTAATTGAGCCCCCTAAAATTAGCTTCACAAATACTTCCGCAAATGTTGAATTGTCACTAAAAAGTAAACAAGCAAATAGTATTGATGGTGTGATTGGTTTCTTGCCAAATCAACGGGATAATACAAAAATGCTTCTGATCGGAAGTTTTAATTTACATCTATATAATCTTTTTTCATCTGCCAAGCAATTGCATGTTGACTGGCAAAAAGTAAATGTCAATTCACAAACTTTAGCTACTTCCATATATTACCCACAATTATTTAAAATGCCGTTGGGTATAACTTTCGATTTTAACTTGTTAAAAGAAGATACATTGTACTTAAATCGATATGCCTATTTGAAAGTGGATTTCAATCTAAAACCACGGCATAAAATATTTTTTTCTTCATTATTTGAAAATTCCGCTCGGTTAGGACAATCGAGTAGCGGGCAAGATAATTTTCAGGATTACCAAATCAATTATTATGGTATAGTTTATCAAATCAATTATTTAGATGACAATGCAATACCAAGTGCCGGATCATTTATTAAACTAGATGGTTATGCAGGAAGTAAAAGCTTTATCCCCATTGATAAAACTGATGCTACAAAAAGGATAGAGCAGAAGTCAACACAATACAAAATCGAAACACATGTAGAACATTATTTTCAAATAGCGAAAGGATACCAACTTCGATGGCGAATAAAGTCAGGAAACATCATTGGAGAAAATGTATTTAAAAACGACCTGTTCAGAATTGGAGGGTTTAGAACTATAAGGGGATTTAATGAAAACTTTTTCTTCACTTCAGATTATGCTTTTTCAAATTTGGAATTTAGAATAATGCAAAATGCTGAGACATATTTATTCGCATTTTATGACCAGGGCTTTGTATATGATAAAACATCAGGAGAAGAAATCGATTATCCCAGGGGAACTGGAATGGGACTGAACCTGGGAACAAAATCCGGATTATTTAGTGTCGTTGTTGGATTAGGTAAATCAAGATCACAAAATTTTTCTTTAAATTCGGCCAAATTCCATTTTGGATATTTGGGAAGGTTTTAAACTAAAAATGAAAATAAAACAGCTATACTTATTATTTACGTTTTTGATATTTGGTGCAAATATTCAAGCAGATGACTTCAGGGAAATAAAAGACCTGACAGAAAACTGTTATTTTAATAATAATAATGAAGCGCTTCCCTATGTAAAAGGTAATGGTCTTAACCCTGATGCCATTCATTTTTACCTGGAACTTCATCGATATAAAGGTGATCTGATTCAGATTAAACATGCCCATCCATTTGCTATATTCATAGAAGGTGAGTTGAAAAAATATGTAGAAAATGGCTCCGAGGTAATCTGGAACATAGACAGTTTGACAAATACTATTAAAAAAGATCGTGTTTTGATTACGGTTTTTTCAAAACTAAAAGACTACGATGATATTAAAATAGCTGTTGTGAAAAAAATCCTCTTGGGGGCTAATACCAATGAGATATATGAAATAGAAAGTAAAATCAATAATGATCGTAGTGTATTCTTAATTATAATGCTTCTACTATTGATTTATTTAACAATCTTGTTAAATACAAATCACAAGTCATTTATTGATTTTTATTCATTTAGCCTAATCCTGATTGGAAGGGTTAAGGATGAAAGTATTTACAAATCGAAGTTATTCTCCCAGGAAAACTTACTCATCTATCTGTTTCATTCCTTTGTGTTGTCTTTTTTAGTCATTACCGTGGCATACTTTTCCAAAGGCTTTTTTAGTATGAATATACTCTATTTTAATTCGGTGCTTCTAAATTGGATATTATTTGGGTTTTTAACCTTGTTATTTTTTCTTTTTAAATATTTATTTATAAAATATTTGGGAGTTCTTTTCGATTTGAGCAATGCTGCAAATTACTACTATTATGAGTTCATGAGAATCTCAATGACCTTCTTTCTCTTTTTATTTATACTTTCCGCAGTATTTTTAGTTGGGTTTCCGTTCAAGACTGTGTTTTTCATAAATACCTGCCTTTATCTTACGATAACTTTTGTCATTTTAAGGTTTGTTATCCTGTTTGCAAGAATAGGAAAGATGGCGACCTTTAAAAAAATACATTTATTTTCTTACCTTTGCACCACAGAATCAATCCCTATATTAATAGGTGTTAAATATTTGATTTTTTAACAATTTCATTTCGCAGAATAGAAAGAAAGATTATAGCATGAGTACCTTTGACAAGAGCAGATTGCGAAAAGTTAATAGCATTCTTGTTTCACAACCCAAACCAAACGATGAAAACAGCCCTTACAATACTTTGGCTGAAAAGTACAACATCAAAATTGATTTCCGTCCTTTTATACATATCGAACCCATAGATATAAAAGAGTTTAGAAAGCAGAAAATTGACATTTTATCTCACACAGCTGTAATCTTTACGAGTAGGAATGCAGTAGATCATTACTTTAGACTTTGTAAAGAAAATAAGGTAGAGATGCCACCAGATATGAAATATTTTTGCATATCTGAACAAACCGCAAATTATCTACAGAAGTACATTGTTATAAGGAAAAGAAAAATTTTCACAGGGTCTAAGACAGCTGCTGATCTGATAGAAATTTTAAAGAAACATAAAAATGAAAAATATATCTTTCCTTGTTCTAATATAAGGAAGGATGATATACCAAAATTCCTTCAGGATAATGGCTATACCTATAGCGAAGCAGTCATTTATAAGACTGTGGCAAGTGATTTATCTGACTTAGCGGATGTCAATTATGATGTAATTGCCTTCTTTAGCCCGTCAGGAATTAACTCTTTATTCGTAAATTTCCCTGAATTCAAGCAAAATAATACACGGATTGCAGCCTTTGGCCCTACTACATCTAAAGCTGTAAGAGACGCAGGTTTAAAGCTTGATATTGAGGCACCTATGCCAAATGCGCCCTCAATGACCGGAGCCATAGAGGTTTACATAAAAAAAGCGAATGGTTTGTAAGTGACAGTTTTCCAACAATTACCACGATTTTTGGTAAAACAATTTTTTAAATATTACATTTAGTAATTGTAAGGCAAAAAAATTGTAAAATCGTGCCATAATATTTCTATTGTTGTAATTATGAAATTTGTTGGGAGACTAATACTTATTATTTTTTTACTGGCGGTTGTTGATAAAAACGTTTTTGCGCAACAGGATCCTGTGTTTTCACAATACATGTTTAATAACGTGTTTAATAACCCGGGCTATTCTGGTGTGGAGGGTGTGTCAAAAATGACCTTGCTCTATCGTTCACAATGGTTAGGTTACCAAGGAAGTTTTGATGAAGGAGGGGCACCACAGACAACACTTTTTACATTCAACGCACCAATACTAAGATTTAGAAGTGGTGCTGGGTTTTATGTGATGGATGACCGATTGGGGCCACAAAACAATTTGAATATCATGGCGAGTTACGCGTATCATCTAGTAATTGGCCCTGCAAAATTAAGTTTTGGGATTAAAGCCGGAATTTTTTCACAAACAATAGACGGCGATTTATATAGAGCTATACACCCGGATGACCCATTAATTATCAATGGTAAAGAATCTCAATTTAGACCCGATGTAGGTGTAGGTGTATTCTATCAGGCTGAAAAATATTATGGTGGCGTAAGTTTAAATCATGTAGTAAAATCAGAATTTAATTTCGGATCTGATGAATTAAGAAACCCGTTAGTCAATCATTTAGTGGCAACAGGAGGGTATAACTATCCATTAAATTATGACTTAGTTCTTACACCAGCCTTTCTTTTTATCACAGATTTTAATTCCTTTACTTTTGATGTTTCAGTAATTGGAACCTATAAAGAAAGATTTTGGGGTGGATTATCCTACAGACAATCTGAAGCGGTAACAGCCCTTTTAGGATATAGTTTTTTGAAAGACAATGCGTTAAGTCTTGGATATTCGTTTGATTACGTTTTGATTGCACAAGCGGCGAAACAAGCGACATCTCACGAAATCCAATTAAGTTATAAGCTTCCCGTTGTTACAGGTGGCGGAAAGCCTATACAAAGAACGCCGCGGTTTAGACATTAGTCTTCCGCAAATTACAGTGAAATAGTGTAGAAAAAATTACATCCGTAATTGTATTTATTTAATATGAAATATTAATTATTGGATAAATATACTATATTCACACTTCGTTAGTTTTAACCTTTAGCTTAGGGTTTTATATTTTAAGCAA
>JBNLGO010000159.1:0-8168 GCA_050306095.1 Cyclobacteriaceae bacterium | reverse complement strand
AATTCTATATTTTCAAAACCATCCGGAGAGTTTTTTAGGTAATATGTAGCACCAGTACCTTCTATAGCACCACTTAGGTAAAAGTTGTCAGGAAGTATGGCTTTGGTAACTTTTAACTTTTTTGGCAGTTTCATACTGATAAACCAATTGTTGCCAAATTCATTTTCATAGATGAGCAATGGAGAGATTCTGAACCTTCCCAGGCTGTTTCCCATAATTACACCAAACCCAAGGTTTTTTGTACCTGTCTTTTTACCCCAGACAAAACTACTGTTATAATCAAGTATTGAGGAATAGTATTGAAAATTGTATTGATCTGCTTTAAGCGATCCTTTTAAATGTCCACCGATATATTTGTTGTCTTTGTAAAACCATTGATAAGCGAGGGTTATTCCAGAATTATGAAGGTTTATTTTTTTATCGTAATAGTCATTTTCTCCAAGATTTAACACTTCATTTTTATATTTCAATTGGGCGGCCAACTTAAAATCTCCTTTAAAAATTATGGGAAGATTTAGTTTAGCTTCTAATAAGTGATTACCCTCAAACTCTTCATTGCCAACCAGGTATTCACTGGGATAAGCATTGATTGATGGAAGTGTTCTAATATTTACTTCAAGGAATTTTGGTCGTTTGAAACAATTAATTCCAGTGTGGTTGACTTCTTCTGAATTGACGGAAAGACTATCGGAAGGCAATGCCGCCATAGCAGTAATTGATATTACGGTAAAAAGTATTGAGATATAAACCTTCCTGCTGATCATTTTTCCACGTACGAAGCAACCAATTATTGTTCCAAGTATTGAGTATTTGTTGAAGGGATATTAAATATCGGAAGAAACTCGCAACTATTCAAGAAAAATGGACTAACTACTGTATTTGGAAGATGGATGTTTGTAGTTTTTCGATCAGCTATTTTGTTCTAATAATTCGATCACAATTTTTTCCCATTCTTCTGATACTGAATATTTTGGCATGTTTCTTCCTGCTCTTTTGTACCAATAATTGGCATTCCATTCGTCCCCTTCTTTTCGATGAAGATAGGCATGAATTAAACTTCCAATGGAATCGTTGATGTTTTGAGCTATTTCGTGGGCTTTGTGCCAATCGCCCGTTCCATCAGCATACATTGCCTCCAGGTAGGAGGTTAATTTTTCAGGTTTTTTCCCTGAAGAAACAGCCGCTTTAAAGGCTCCTAAATCCATACTAACTGATAGCTTTTTTTACAAGCTGAACAGTTTCATCGGATAATTTAAGTTTCAAAGCAGCCTCTTTGCAAGCTTCAGACATTTTACCCCATGTCTTTTGAAGTATGCTGATAATCTTTTCTTCAGAATGTTCTTTGGCAAATTCGTCGAAATAATACTCCAAAAAGACAAGGCAAACCACATCCTCCAGGGTTTGTGTTTCCTCATCGTGCCGCAACTGTTTTTTTTGAACAAGAAATTTCACCCGATCGATTATTTCCTGGTCATAGCCGATTTGAGACATGATCTTTTCAGCAATATCCGCATGATGTTCCTTTAATTTATTTCGCCAATTAAGATAGCCCACTCGGTCTTTCGGATAGCTGTCACGAGGTATTTCCCATCGTCCAATATGCTGGCACCTTATTGCTAAACGCAATGCTTCCGAAGCGTCTGGATAAAACTCAATGAGCTTTTTGCTCATTCGCTGGGAATAGATAAGTTCTTTAGGATATTTTTCACCTTTATGTGTTTCGGAATTTGGATCCTTACCATTGTATTGATCAAATGCTTCCAGTGCTTTCTCAAATAATGCTGACATAGACTAAAATTTATTAAGAGTAAAGAAACATATTTTGTTGAGAATAATCTATTGATTTCATCATTGTGTGCTTAATTTTACCATTAAATAAATAAAAAATGAAAGTTTTTCCTGCAGAATGGCATGCTCAGAAAATGGTATTAATTGCCTGGCCTAATGAGAAAACGGATTGGGTAGAAAACCTTACCGAGGTTATTCAATGCTATAAAAAAATTGCACATAACATTTCTAAATTTCAGTCGCTCACCATTTTAGGTGATGATATTCAGAAAGTTAAATCTGATTTAGGTGAACTTTTAAATGACAATATCAAAATAATAGAAGTCGGGTTTAACGATACCTGGATTCGTGATTATGGCCCCATTTCAATTTTTAAAGAGGGGAGTCATGTTTTGCTAGATTTTCAATTTAATGGATGGGGCAAAAAATTTGAAGCTTCTAAAGATAATCAGGTCAATCAATTGTTGGGAAACAGATTGTTTACGGATTTAAAATTGGAAGATCATCTTGATTTCGTGTTGGAAGGTGGCAGTATAGAAACGGATGGTAAGGGTACATTATTGACCACTTCACATTGCCTGATGGCTGGTAATCGCAACCAGCCAATGTCACATAGGGAAATTGAAAAACGCCTCAAAGATACGTTAGGGGTTTCCAATGTATTGTGGTTAGAATTTGGGTGGTTAGATGGCGACGATACCGATGGGCATATTGACACTCTTGCTCGTTTTTGTAGTGAAGATACTATTGCCTATGTTAAAACAGATGATGTCAATGACAGTCATTATTATGACCTGCAGGATATGGAAAATGAATTGAAATCTTTTACAAATGCAGAGGGGAAAAGTTACAATTTAATCCCATTGCCTTTGCCAGACCCTGTGTATTCTCCTGAGGGAAATCGACTTCCTGCAACATACGCTAATTTTTTGATTATAAATGAAGCTGTATTGATGCCTTTGTATAATTGTAAACAAGATGATACAGCATTGCAGCAACTTACTTCTGCTTTTCCGGATCGTGAAGTGATAGGTATAAATTGTCTTCCTTTGATCCGGCAAAATGGATCTTTACATTGTATGACCATGCAAATTCCACAACTGAATTAATTTTTATGAAAATAGGACTCATTCAGCAGGCTAATAGTGCCGATACACAACAGAATATTAAGAAGCTAACCAACAATATTAGAAAGTGTGCATCTGATGGAGTGGAGCTTATTGTATTGCAAGAGCTTCATAATGGCTTATATTTTTGCCAAACTGAAAATACTGATCAATTTGATTTGGCAGAAACGATTCCAGGTGAAAGCACCGAAATTTATGGGGCACTGGCCAAAGAATTGAATGTAGTCATTGTCACTTCTCTATTTGAAAAAAGGGCGAAAGGGTTGTTTCATAATACGGCTGTGGTATTTGAGAAAAATGGAGAAATAGCAGGTAAATATCGTAAAATGCACATTCCTGATGATCCGGCCTATTATGAAAAGTTTTATTTTACTCCCGGTGATCTTGGGTTTGAACCGATAGAAACTTCTGTGGGTAAACTGGGAGTGTTGGTTTGTTGGGATCAGTGGTTCCCTGAAGCCGCCAGGGTAATGGCTCTTAAGGGAGCAGATATTTTGATTTATCCAACAGCCATTGGATATGAATCTTCTGATCCTGAAGAAGAGAAACAACGACAAAAAGATGCCTGGACCATATCACAGCGAGGCCATGCAGTGGCCAATGGATTGCATGTCATTTCCGTGAACAGGGTAGGATATGAGCCAGATCCATCAGGAGTGACAGGAGGTATTACATTTTGGGGAAATAGTTTTGTTGCTGGCCCGCAAGGAGAATTTTTAAAGACAGCTTCCACAGAAAAAGAAGAGAATTTAGTGATTGAGATTGATCTTGATAAATCAGAAAATGTTCGCCGGATTTGGCCTTTCTTCAGAGATAGAAGAATTGATGCTTACCAGGATATTTTGAAAAGATACATTGATTAATTGTTTTAAGTATCAGTGGGTAGAAGGAGCAAGGTAAATCGGTTTAACCCTCTGTACTCCAATACCTCCTGTTTTTTTCGAATTGATCAAATAGATCCTTAACAGCCGCATCAACAACACTATTTAAAGCACATTGCCAGCTTCCTTCTTCACATTCTAATTGTCCACCAGGATTAAGAGCTTTCTTAGAATAGGTTCTATCCAGAAAGACTCTGTTGGTCACTATATTGTATAGAACTATTCGGGCTTCCACGATTTTTTCTCCATTGACTTTTTTTGCTTCTACTTTTGCTACATCTATTACCCAGTCCATTTTATACTTTTTGGCTAGATTTTGAAGGGATAGCCTCGCTGTAGAAGTTTTATCTACAACAGGATAAATCAGCGGGTGATTATGGTATTCGTATATTTTATAGGTGATATTAGTAGTAATAAGATAAGAAATCTGGCTAAAAAAGGTTTGTTTTTTCAGGTAATCAAGTTCATTTGATCTTGTGATTTTCCAGTTTTCTGCCAGGTTCTCTTTTACATAATTACGCCTGATTTCCTCTGTAATTTCAATTTCCTTATTGTAATCCTTGAGTTCATTTTTGATCTCATCGGTTGCTATTTCCTGATAAGGCCAGGTAGCTATAATTGTTGGGCTGAATTCATTTTGAGCAAATACAGTAGTACTTATTGTTAATAAAGCGAATAGAAAGTAAACCTTCATGGAATTAAAAATTTTGACCAATATAATCATTTGAAAAATTAAAGATTGAATTTTTCTGTTTTGACAGAACATTAATCAGGCCAAAATGAATTGAATCTACTATTATAGCTCATATTAAAATACTTACACTTTAAAATCAGGTGTTTTCAACGATTACCAATTGTTGATTGAAATACTTAATTATTTGTTGATAATAGAACTTTAACTTATTATAATCTTCGGGAGGATATACACCTAATTTAAAATTGTACAGACCTTGAATTATTATTTTATTCTCTCCTGATTTTATACAACTATAATTGATTTCTACTAAATCATTTGAAGCTTTAAAGCTCTCAGGAAGTGATTCAATTTTGTGGTTTTCGGGGATTGTGAAAGTCGTAGTGATCAAATTAGATTTTGGGTAAATAAAATCGATGGGATATTTTCTCTTTTTTTGGGTAAAAGGATTTTCCTGGATAGGTTCTTTTAAAAATGGAGTTATATAAATTTTCCCATCAAATTTTTCAACAATTGTATTTCCTTTAAAATTTAGAACATAAGGTTTATCGGAATCGGTTACATTTTTAGTTATTATTTCTGAATTTAACTCAATACCTTTTTTTCGAACATATTCTTTTAATTTATCGATATCATCAGAATAATTTTTTCTGTAATATAATCCCGAATACTCTTTTGCTGATAATTGATAATCAATATTTAATTTCTCTTTTTCAATTGTCATCTCCATGATTTTATTGGTAAGAGACGGAAAAGCTGGATTTAGATTTACCCATAGTTCTTTGTCCTCCTTAATAATTAACCCTTTATCATTAATACATTTTACAGGGATTCTGGTGGAAGGATTTAATCTCTCTGTTGCATCTGACATGTAGTAGGTGCCATTGTCATTTATAGCGACAATTATATAATTAAAGAACTTAGAGATTGGATAATCAGTTAGGACTTTTCCGTTTTTCCTGGTACTTAATATTAATGGATTAGCATCAAGTTCCATCGCTTGAAGAACTCCAGTTAGAAATAAATTAATATTTCCGGCATTTCCAGATTGCTCACGGATAAATTCTTTAAATTCTTTGGAGGCATATTTTGAATAATACCCGTCCCATTTGAAATTATTTTTTACATAGTTCACTCCAAAAGTAATGCGTTCTTCAACATTTAAATTTTCATAGGAGCTGGCAAGAACTTGCTTCTCAAAATGTTTCTTGCTTTTATTAATGAATTTACCAAAATCTGAGTGCTTATTTAGTTCATCAATTAATTTTGGCCAGGTGGTCATTACTTCAATTTTAGCACCTGTTGGTTGATGAATGACTGCCAATTGAAAATCTATTTTAGTAAGAAAGTCATTTTTTGATGTGATGAAATCAACATCTTCGAAAGCCTCCACATCTTTCATGGTAAATTCATAGATGACATCTTTAAAATTAATTGACCCAAATTGTCTTTCGGAGCCTTTTGATACATAGCTTTTGAAGTCATCAAATTTAGAAGCACCTTGAAGGATGTACACATACTCATAAAAAGGAATCATACCCACTTTATATTTGCTATAAGCAATAGGGACAGTAGATTGAAATTCCCAATCTCTTAGATTGAATTTAAAAGGTGTTTCAATTGTGTATGTATATTCCACCACCGAACCTTCTTTCACATTTGGCATGGCAAATTTCTTTACATACCAGTTTTCATTTACTCTTTCCTCAAATATATTATCTTGATTTAATTCTGATTTTTTTAATATGCCATTCTCAATATTATAGGTAGTTGCCTTTAGCGAAACTATTTTTTCAATTCTATTAGTTTCTTTGTAGAACGGGATTTCAATTTCAGCCATATCTATTCCAGCTCTTGAATTTATTTTTATTTTGGTTTTCCTAATAAACTGTATGTTATATCCCTGGTCTGTTCTAATAAATTTAGAGTCGCCAATATCATATAATACTACTGCATCGGCGTCAGGATTTGTAGGAGAGACGTATTTGAAATCTGAAGAACTGATTTTACCATATTCAAGTGAATACTTCTGAGAAAATGAATAGGTAGTAATTAGACAAAAAATAAAAATGTGAATTGTTGTTAATTTCATTTGATAGGTTATTTGTATGAAAAAGTAATATTATCAGCAGTTTTTACAGCCTTAATGAACTGGTAAAACTTGGGGTATTCTTCTAATGAATAGTAGCCGGGTTTTAATATAATTTCTCTTCTAACGGTAAGATTATTATTGATTTCCGAGGATTTGATTTCAAAAATATAAGAGCCATAATTTGATTGAATATTCTTATTTTCTTCTTTCCTTATATCTATCGCACTAGAAGGGAACTGCATAGAAAATTCATCAACGAGATGTATTGGCAATTCTATACATAAAGGTAAGTTTCGATCTTCGACCGGTTCTAATGAAGGAATATCTTGAAGTGGTAATTTAAAAACTTTGTTATTACCATATGTTTTTATTTGTTGATCAAGTGTTCCTGAAATTTCGATATTTAATATCGGTTGGTTCTTTTCATTCTCAAATTTTTTCCAGGATTTGAAATCTTCATTTTGGAAGGGAATCAAACTTTCAATCAAGTCCTCGGTATCTTTTTCAGAATAAGTTTTTAAGGTGTAATTAAGACGTTCAAAGTCACTCGATTTATTAAAAGTTAAAATGCAGGTATAGTCAATGGAATTGTCTTGGTTGAAAACCAACTTATAAGATGCTTTATTAAAGCTGTTTTCCGGGGTTAAACTAGGGGTTTTGATTAACTGGCTTTTCCCTTTTTGAACAATTAATGCATATCTATCCTGAATAAAAGAACCTACATGATTAAAAGGTGTGGTATTGCTTGTACATTCTAACCAAAGAGTATCTGAAGCAAGCGGAACAAATAAAATGACATGGTTGAATTGTTGACTGGGAAATTCCGCATCAATTTTTTCTTGATTTTTCCCGGCATTTATTAGAGCAAAATATGAGGGGATTTCCTGATAATGTAATATGCTTTTTAAATAATTAGTCAGTGCTTTGCAATCTCCATATTTATTTGTGGCAACATATGAAGCAGGGTAGCTTTGCATGCCACCTATCCCTAAGGATACATTGACATAACGAATATTATCTTGTAGATACTTATATAGTATTTGAACCTTTTTTTGTTCAGAAGTTACTCCTTTTACAAGATTGTTTATTTTAGTTTTTTCTTCGATAGGTAATTCAAAAAGGTTATCATTTAATTTATATACCCATTCTCCAAAGGACTTCCAATTTGTGGATTTGCCTTCTAAACCATAAAAAAAAGTCTCTGGCATTATTTTAACATAAGGCAAAAATTCATAAAGATTGGGTGCACCCACTTCATCTTGAATTAAGTCGTTATATGTTGCGTTCCATATATAGATATTGTTTTCGCCTTCTAATGATTTTTCTAAGTTTTTGATTTTATTCTCCTTATAATTAATTATAAGATTTGAAGGAATTGTTAATTTCAATTGTGCTTGATGAGTAGGTATTTCAGGGTTTATCACTGGGCTCCATTCCGCAATTGAAATATAGTTTTTAAATTCTTGTTCGTAATAATATTCTACTCTATATGGATATTCATTATTTCTAAGCTCTACCGACCTTCTGTAAACATCATTATAAAATGTAGATGATAAATAGGCATTAACATCCAATATTTCAGATTT
>JBNLGO010000158.1:0-8200 GCA_050306095.1 Cyclobacteriaceae bacterium | reverse complement strand
GGATATGTTGTTATTTCCAGTCCAAATGTTGGATTTTCAAGCAGATACATTAAACATTACCGAAATGATTTTAAAGAAATCGAAACTCAAGCAAGAGATATAGAATATTTAATTTCTTTCGCCAATAAATGGTTAGAAACAAACAACAAACAACTCAAAATTGCTCCTATGAAAAATATCTTTTCCTTCATGAGTAATCAAAAATTTTCAATGCGCCTCAAAAATAAATATTCATCCCAATTTTAAAACTTTTATACCAATGGTTAGTTACAATAAAACGGGTAAATTATTGTAAAGAGGCTTGTTAAAAACACTCTTTTATAATTAGATTTGCAAGATTTTTACTAATTCCTTTTCTAATAATCAATTATGAAGAATATTCTTGATCAAGTTAAAGACAAACTTGGAAAGCCATACTATGACCTGGAATTTCTCCTGGTAGCATTAAAAGAAGTATTAATAGAAAATGGCGAAAACACACTTGCCAACCATGTGCCATGGATTAATGACAATGAAAATATTGAATCTTCTGACATAACCATTAAACATGTACAGCTCTACTCTATGGTATTTCAACTATTGAATATGGTGGAAGTAAATAGTGCGGTACAAAATCGAAGGGAAAAGGAAAATAAATCCCTTTCTGAAATCAATGGACTATGGGGCTATCATTTGAAAAAATTAAAAAAATCTGGAATATCTGAGGAGCAGATCGCTGAAAAACTATCGGATATAATCGTAGAGCCTGTCCTTACAGCCCACCCTACAGAAGCAAAAAGAACGACAGTCCTTGAGCATCACCGGGAACTATATTTACTACTGGTGAAAAGAGAAAACCAGATGTACACGCCGAAAGAGCAGGAGGTGATTCGCGAAGACATCAAGCTTAGCTTATACAGATTGTGGAAAACAGGTGAAATATTTTTGGATAAACCGGATGTACCTTCGGAACTTCGAAACATCCTCTATTACCTCACCAATGTTTTTCCGAAGGTAATCTCCGTACTTGACAGACGATTATTACAAGCTTGGGAAGAAACGGGTTTTAATAAAGATACGATTACTTCCAACGGAAAATTCCCTAAAATCACTTTTGGCGATTGGGTAGGTGGAGATCGAGATGGGCACCCCTTAGTTACCGCTGAGGTTACCCGTTATGCCTTAAACACCTTACGGTTAAATGCGCTGTCAGTTATAAAAGATAAATTAACCGAGCTGGTTAAACACCTTAGCTTTGCCATTTATATTGAAGAGACAGATTGGGCTTTTAGAAAAAGAATCCAAAAAATTCAACAAGACCTGGGTAAAATCGGTGATGAATCTATTGAAAGAAATAAAGGTGAGGCATTCCGTCAATATCTTAACCTTATCATTGCCAAGTTGCCAATAAAGGTTGCTCATGGGCAGATCACCGATTTAGATGATTTCCCGGGCAGTTACCAATATTCTTCAGAATTATTTGAAGACCTGAAAATACTTCAAAATTCATTGGTTAGTTATGGTGCCAAGTCCATCGCATATTCTGATGTGCGCGAAGCAGTTCGCCAGGTAGAAACGTTCGGATTTCATTTAGCCCATTTGGATATTCGTCAGAACAGTGCTTTTCATGACAATGCCATTTCGCAGTTTATGGATGCAGCATCTATATCTGATATTAACTTTCCTGAATGGTCAGAAGAAAAAAGGATTGCATTTATTGAAGAAGAATTAAAATCCAATCGGCCATTTACAAATCCTAATATGGAGCTAGGTAATAATGCTTCAGCAGTACTTACCTGTTATAAGGAAATTGATTCGCATGTGAGGAAATATGGTTCGGATGCCATCGGCTCTTTCATTGTGAGTATGACCAGAAGTTTAAGTGATTTGCTGGCTGTATATTTATTAGCCAGGGAAGCAGGACTCACCAGGAAAACTGAGGAAGGATTGGTTTGTGTTATACCGGTTGTTCCTTTGCTGGAGACAATAGAAGACTTGGAAAATGGACCTGAAATATTGGATGCATTTCTTAGCCATCCATTTACTAAGCGAAGCCTGGAATACATTCGAAAGCAAAATAAAGCGACAAAGCTTGTACAACAGGTAATGGTTGGGTATAGTGATAGTAATAAAGATGGTGGTATCCTGGCCAGTAATTGGCATCTGTATAAGGCCCAGTCCAAACTTTGTGAAATAGGTGAGAAGCATGATGTCAGCTTATACTTTTTCCATGGTAAGGGAGGATCTATTAGTCGTGGTGCTGGACCAACACATTATTTCCTTGATGCGCTTCCCCATTCTACCGTTAATGACAGAATACGAATTACAGAACAGGGAGAAACCATTGAGCAGAAATATGCCAATAAAATAAATGCAAGCTATAACCTTGAATTACTGGTAGCCAGTGCTTCTGGTAAATCCATTGAGAATTTTTATTCTAAAAAGAAATTTCATCCGTTGGCTGATATATTTGAAAAACTGGCTTTGGAAAGTAAAAAAATCTATTCCAACCTGATCAACATGGATGGCTTTATCGAATATTTCAGAGGTGCAACACCTATTGATGCAATTGAAAATAGTAAGATTGGATCAAGACCTTCCCGAAGAACAGGTAGTAAAACCATCAATGACCTACGGGCCATTCCATGGGTGTTTAGTTGGAGTCAATCCCGCTATAATATGACGAGCTGGTACGGCGTAGGAACAACGCTAGACAATTTAAAAAACAACAGTCCTGAGGATTTTAAACGATTAAAAAAAGCCGTTAAAAGTGATCCATTTATCAGATATGTGCTGACAAATGTTGATACCAGCCTTGCTGCTACTGACATAGAGGTGATGAAAGAATATGCTTCCCTGGTGCCTGATAAGCAGATCCGGGATAAATTTTTAAACCTTTTTATGGAGGAATTTGAAAAAGCAAAAGACGGGCTTCACAGCTTGTTGGAAGAAGGTATGGAAGAAAGACGCGTGGATCATTATCATTCCAGTAGATTGCGTGCTTCCGTGATGACAACCATCCACAAAAAACAAGTAGCTCTGTTGAAAAAATGGCGGGATGAAAAAAGCAACGATGAAAAAGGAAGTGCAGAAACCCTTCAAAGCCTGCTATTGACTATCAATGCATTAGCTGGCGCAATGAGAAATACGGGTTAAAATTCAAATAATAGTAAGGATACATCATCCTGGAAGTCTATGGTACCACTAAAATCTGCCAGGTCTTCCAGGATAACCTGCAAAACATCCTGTTCTTTCTTTTTAATTAGTTCACCATAAATATTTTCCAGCCGCTGCTGAGAATACATTTCAGATTGACTGTTTTTTTGTTCGATAATTCCATCTGTATAGAAAAGTATTTTATCACCACATTCCACATCAATGGTTAATTCCTGAAATTCTGCATTTGGAATAATCCCCAAACCGGGACCGGGGGACTCAAGAATAGCAAAACTTTTTTGTCTCTCTTTCCAAATCAATGGGTGATGATGTCCGGCTTTGACCATACGGATTTTGCTTTCCGACATGTCGATGAATGCGTAATAACCGGTAGCATATAAAGATGAAAATATCTCGTAGAAGTGCTGGTTCATCCTGGTCATTAAATCAACCGGCGCTTCACCGTATTTTTTAACGAAAAGGGTAAAAGCACTTTTCATTACCCCGGTGGCAAGTGCTGCGGATATACCATGCCCCATCACATCAGCAATCACTATCCCTAACTTATTATCATCCAGTTTTTGAATATTTAAAAAATCACCTCCTACTTCCAAATGTGGTTTATACACATAAGATTGCTTTACTCCTTCGATGAGTGGCTTTTCATCTTCCAGTAGGTTTGTATTTAAAAAGTAATCCTGAATTTTTGCCGCGTGCATTAAATCGGCATCTATCTGGTCAAGCCTTGTTGATTTTTGATTCAATACATTTTGTGAAACCGTTAAGTTGGATGCCGTCTCCCTAATGCGGGACATAGTTTCCATCATGCAGTTTTTGTAAAAAATAACAGCAAACTCCTTATTCTCATTAAGCATCTTTTCAAATACATGCTTACCAAGACTCAATAAAACCGACTTTTCATTGGCAACAACATTTGCAGAACGGGGTAAATTATCGATTAGCGACAATTCTCCAAAGTAAGACCCCGATTTCATATTGGTAATCAATACTTCCTCTCCATTGGGACCATATTTTGTCACCCTAACACTTCCGGAAAGAATGACAAACATGCTGTTTCCCACATTACCTTCTTCAATGATTTTGGCATTTTCATTATACTCCTCCCGTAGCATCATGCGGTGCATGCGCTGTATCATGGTGGTACCAAGCCCATTGAATATTGGTACCGAATGAAGGATTTTTACTATGTCCATTTTCAAGGGTGTCATGCAAACACCTATACAACTTTAAAAGGCGAAAATAGGACATTCCATCTTTTCCTAAAACAAATTATCGAGATTTCCAGCGCCTTCCCGAATTATCTCCGGCTCTCCTTTCGAACAATCAATGATACTACTAGGGGTATTTCCGCCCAATCCTCCATCAATGATAAAATCTACCTGTTTTTCATATGCTTCAATGATATCGAATGGGTCGGTGTAATATTCTACAATGTCATCATCCATTTTAATAGAGGTAGTAATAATGGGATTGCCTAACAGCTTAACAATGGCTAATGTGATTTGATTGTCAGGCACACGCACGCCAATGGTTTTTCGCTTTTGATTAATGGCTTTAGGGATTTTATTATTTGCTTCTAATATAAATGTATAAGGCCCCGGGAAAGCACGTTTCATAATTTTAAACACCTCATTACCAATTACCTTAGTATAGGATGAAACCTGGCTGATATCTTCACAAATGATGGAGAAGATGGGTTTTTCTGCACTAAAGCTTTTAATTCTGGTGATCCTTTCAATGGCTTTACGATTGTACAAGTCACACCCCAATCCATAAACCGTATCTGTAGGATAAATAATAACTGCCCCTTCCCTGATAGCTTTTACCAGTTGTTCAATTTTTTGATAATCAGGATTGTCCTCATACATCTTTAGGACAGGTGCTAATGCATTTTTAGCCATCGTTAAAAAAATTAAGCAATACTTTTCGTCAAATTATTAATTTTGCCACTTATATGAAAACAAGAAAAATATTCGTCATTGTTTTGGTGGTATTTATGATCATGTTCATTTCATTTTCATTTTATGCCTATCAGATCGTCTATACTCCTAATTTCCTGGTCGAACAGGAAAACCGGGACTTTTACATTTATCATGGTGCTACATTTGATGATGTGCTCGGAGCAATTTACCCTGACTATGTCAATGACATCCGCTCATTTGCCTTCATGTCAAAACTGATGAAGTATCAGGAAAATGTAAAACCGGGTAAATATACGATCAAAGCTAATTCTACCAACTATGAAACCATAAGAATGCTCCGGGCTGGAGAGCAAACACCGGTTAGTATTACCTATTCAAATGTGCGATTGCTATCAGAGCTTTCAGAAAAGGTCTGTGCTAATATCGAACTTCAACCCAAACAATTGGACAGCTTGCTTTTTAATCCTGACATTCCTGAAAAGTATGGTTTTGATACGGAAGGGTTTCGCACCATGTTTATTCCAAATACCTACGAAGTATATTGGACTATAAGTGCACAGCAGCTGTTGGATAAGTTTAAAAAGGAATATGACCTTTTTTGGAATGATGACCGAAAGGCAAAAGCCAAAGCATTAAACCTCTCTCCCATCGAAGTTTCTATTTTAGCATCCATTGTTCAGGCAGAAACCCGCCATAATGACGAAAGCCCACGCATAGCAGGTTTATATATCAACAGATTGAAAAAAGGAATGCCCCTTCAGGCAGATCCAACGCTGATCTTTGCGGTAGGCAATTTTGAAATTCAGCGCGTATTAAAAGCGCATACAGAGATCGATTCTCCTTACAATACCTACAAAAATGCAGGGCTCCCTCCTGGACCAATTAACTTCCCATCCATCATTTCGATAGATGCCGTGCTAAATTATGAAGACCATAATTATATTTACATGTGTGCTAAGGAAGATTTTTCAGGTTATCACAATTTTACCGCATCACACCGGGAGCACATCAACAATGCCAATAAATTCCAACAAGCGCTAAACCGGGCGAAAATCTATCAATAATATGTTTGCAGAAGAATATCAATTTCGAGTGAGTTATGCTGACACAGACCAGATGGGATACATGTATTACGGTAATTACGCTCGTTACTATGAAATAGCCAGGACAAATTCTTTAAGGACATTAGGGATTACCTATCGAGATATTGAAGCCTCCGGAATTATGATGCCTGTTGTGGAGAATTCTTCAAAGTACATTCGGCCGGCTTTATATGATGAATTACTAACAATAAAAACCTATTTGAAGGAATTACCTGTTCAAAGGGCTATATTTGATTACGAAATCTTTAATGAAAAAGAAAAATTGATAAATTTAGGTCAGACAACATTGGCCTTTGTCAATGCAACAAACCGGAGGCCATGTCAGGCGCCTGAGATATTGATAAATGTGTTAAAGCCTTTTTTTACAGATGCCAAATCTTCTTAGATTTTTAACAGATAGCAGAACCGTACGGCATACGATCGAGAAACTCGATACCATCCATATAGGTAGGCTGGAGGTTTCTGTTTTTCATCTCATTAGCATATATGTACAAAGCTTTAAAAAGAATGAGATCTATGAGCGATCAAGCGGTGTGGCATACAATTTTACGTTGGCGCTTTTTCCGGGTATTATTTTCCTGATTACTTTAATTCCCTATATCCCCATACCTGATTTATATGAGACTATCATCAATCAGATTGGTGATCTGGCGCTCTTTGAACAGGTAACCAGTACTATTTCCGATGTGATCAACAAACCTCGGGGAAACCTGCTTTCATTCTCGGTCATCCTGTCGCTGTACCTTTCTAACAATGGAATGCTTTCGCTGATGAGCGCTTTTAATAAAATATATAAGACAGCAGAAAGCAGAGGCTTTTTCAAAACAAGGTTAGTATCCTTGTTGCTCACACTGCTTTTGATATTCTCTATTTTTATCGCTGTGGCTTTACTAATCGGTGGTCAAATCGCCCTTAATTACTTATTGGACCATGGCTTACTCAATAGGGACTTTTTATTGTATGCAATTATTTTCCTCCGGTTTTTAGTGATCTTCATGATGTTCTTATTGGCCATCTCATCGATTTATTACTTTGCACCAGCCTTGCATAAGCGATTTAGGTTTCTATCACCAGGATCTCTCATCTCTACGATATTGATTATCGTCGTATCCTATGGCTTTTCATTTTATATAAATAATTTCGGAACCTACAACAAGCTTTATGGTTCGATCGGTGCAATGATCGCATTAATGGTTTGGCAGTTTGTAATCAGTTTTATCTTACTTTCAGGCTTTGAATTAAATGCCTCATTGGCCAAGGCAGAACGGAATCTCAAGAAAAAATTAAAGGAAATTTAAAATTAGTTTTGCCTTTAAAAATATAAGACTAAATTTGCACCTCGATTTTGGGAGCAAGGCAATAAAAATTGGTTCCAAATTCGAAACAGACCTTAAAAAGAGGAGTGGCAGAGTGGTCGAATGCGGCGGTCTTGAAAACCGTTGTACCGCGAGGTACCGGGGGTTCGAATCCCTCCTCCTCTGCACCAAAGCACTGATCATTATGATCAGTGCTTTTTTTATTTTATAATGTTTAATGAAATTTTAAAGACGAGAGCTAGAGTGTTGGCGGTGGTCGAAGTGAAATGAAAGAATTCTTTAGGGACATATTTGAATATCATAACCACTTTAATCAAAAATTGATAGACCAGCTTATTGAGAACAAAAATGAGTTAACAGAAAGGACAATTCCTCTTTTTTGTCATTCGATTAATGCCCAGCAGATATGGAATGCAAGAATTCTCAATGAAAGCCAATTTGATGTACACGAACTGCATTCGCTTGATGAATGCAAAAGAATCGATAATGATAAATTTGGAAACGTTCTTAAAATTTTGAATGAGTGAGAATTGGATGAATTAATTTTCTATCGAAATTCAAAAGGGAAAGGATTTAAAAATTCAATTCAGCAAATTTTATTTCACGTAGCAAATCACTTTAGTCACCATAAAGGACAAATAATATCAGATTTAAGACAGTAAGGAATTTCTCCAATAATTACTGACTACATATTTTATAAACG
>JBNLGO010000157.1:0-8276 GCA_050306095.1 Cyclobacteriaceae bacterium | reverse complement strand
GTTGTAGAGCATTGAAATGACGAATCTGCTAGAAATAGAAATTTTAGACAACGATCAAGGCGGACATAAAGATTTACTTTTTAATATTCCTGATCTAACCGGCCCACTAAAATTTGATACTTATTATTTCGCTCTTGCAATTGAACCAAATAATGGACTAAGTAAAATAAAACAAGCAATTGGACAACTGATCAATTTTTGGAATCAAAAAATCAAAAAATTAGAAAATGGAAATACTATCTATTTGCCAATTGACTTTTCTGACCAATACACTGGCTGTCTAAAAGTTGAAAAAAATAAGAATTTAAAATTGACCTACGGACATTCAAGGAGAGAAGGATGGAAAGTAAACCCAATTAATCCATATGATTATTTCAATTCAATAAATGATTTTAAATCTGATTTTAAAAAGTCGATTACTGTTAATGAAGATGATTTTAGTAATTGCTTAAGAAACATTATCGTAGAACTAGAAAAATAAAACGCTCTACAACAATGTATAAAAAACATAAGTGGCTCAGTGGTTTACGGAACTTTTGCGCATTTAATCAGCTCCGCCAAATCTGCGATTTGACGGTTTGTTTTAAAATTTTAAATTTGTGTCAAAACGCAAATTTGGCTCAGTGCAAATTGACAGGTAAGTGCTTAGAAATCACTTACGTTTCTTATACTCAACGTTTTCAATCATCCCACATCGCCATTTCCTTGCTCATCAATTCATCCACTACCTTGGCATAGATCTCCGTAGTCTTCGTGGTAGTATGACCCAGCACTTTGCTGATTACAGATAGGCCTATTCCTTTCATAAAAGAAATGATCGCGAAGGTATGCCGGCCACAGTGGTAGGTGATGTGTTTATCGATTTTGGCTAATCCCATTATTTCTTTTAGATCTGTAGTTACCCTATGATGCTTTTGTTTTAAGCTCCTGGTTTGAATTTCAGGGACAAGCAATTTTGCCTTTGATGTTAGAGGTACTTTAATGTATTCTCCTGTTTTCCCTCTATTATATGATACTGTCTCGCCATTAAACCTTAATCGTTCTTTATTTTTCATATCGTCAGCTGCAATACCAGTATAGCATGTAAATAGAAAATTAGCCAGGGTGTTCTGTAGCTTTTCTGTAAGTTTATTTGAATCAAAGAGATCCTGGAGTTTGTCTACCTCTTCCTCTGTCAAATATTCGCGCTCTACTTTATTCTGTGAAAATTTAAATTGTCGAAAGGGATAGTTATTCGTGAGTCCGTAATTGATAGCCAGGTTCAAAAACTTTCTAATAAAGGCGAAATTATGGAATCGGCTATTTTGATTTCTCTTTTTAATTGTCTTTAGCCAGATCTCATATTTGGTTAGAAACTGATATGTTAAATCATGAAATGGAAGATGCCTGCAGTAATCTTTAAGGTTATTTAGCGAAACTTTATAGTCTTTATAGGTTTTATCTGCAATTTTCGGCTTTAATTCTTCTAATTCTTTAGTGGCAAATTTAATAAAGCAATTGCCGGACTCATCATTAAATTTGTTAATTATCTTTTCAAATGTAAATGCCTCATTCTTGTATTGATAATCTAGAATTATATCATTCAGTTCATTTTTTTTGTTCTCCAGGTAGGTGTTTAGTTTATTATAGTTCCTTTTATTTATTATCTCCCCTCCATTTTCATTAGAAAAACTTGAAGGCTCTATAGTTTTTCCGGAAGAAATTAATTTTTGCTTAGAGCCAATTATAATAGCAAAACACATTGGAGCTTGGCCATTTTGGCGAATTCTTGACTTTTTACAATACAGTTTTACGAAAGCTTTCAATTAAAAAGGGTCTGAAATAGGTCTGAGTTTTTTGTCTTTAGTTACCTAAAGTTAAGAAATGCCAGGAAATAAAAAAGCCTGAAATCGCTGATTTCAGGCTTTTTAAGCTCCTCCTCTTGGGCTCGAACCAAGGACCTACTGATTAACAGTCAGCCGCTCTAACCAACTGAGCTAAGGAGGAATTTATACCCTCTCTGAAAAGGGAATGCAATATTACGAGGTGGCTTTGAATTTTCCAATATCTATTTTCAAATTTTTTTACTTTTTTAAGAAAGAATATTATTACGCCACATTGTCACCAAAACTTTTGCTTTCTGTTTAAATCGTGCCATTATGGCGTAACGCAGGTAAAATATGACTCAAATATCTGCTTGGTATATTTTTTATGAATTTTCCTGTGAACTTAATGTGAAATTAAAATTTTAAAAACATGACATTCATAATAAAAAACAAAGAACAAATTCCGCAAACTTTCGAGCGATTAGTAAACAATCTTATAAACAATTCATTTGGAGAGAAAGAACCGACCTCTTCCGAAGAACGATATCATCGGACATTTCAACCAAAAATTAATATTGTGGAAAATGAAAATTCATTTGAGCTGCTATTTGCCTTACCGGGCTGGACGAAAGGTGATGTAGAGGTAAATGTAGATAATGAAGTGTTGATCGTAAAGGGGGAGAAAAATGGATTGGTAAAAGAGAATGTAACCTGGCACAGTTTTGAATATGATTACGGTGTGTTCGAAAAACGTTTCAAACTACCAGATGACAAGTTTGGTGATGTAAAGGCAGAATTGAAAGATGGAATATTAACCATCACTATTGCCAAAAAAGTGAAGAAGGAATCACAAAAGAAAATAGTAGTAAGCTAATTGGCTTGCTACTGTTTCATATTGGTTGGAGCACAATTGTTAAAAAAAGTTAAAGAAAGCATCAATATGGGCAATTGTCACGTTTATTCCTCCACGAAAACAATTATTTCATAAATTTGATAATAAACTACAGTTGATATGAGTAAAAAACAGTTTTTTTTAGGAATTATGTTGGCATCGCTGATGGGAGGGTTGATTGCCATAGGGGGATATAGTTTGTTTAATGATGATAATGATACATCTAATCAAGTCGATTCCCCGTCAAATGTAAAATTGACAAATTACAACCTGGATACGACAGGATATACGGTGCCGGAAGGGTTGAATTTTGTATATGCTGCTGAGGTAGCAACACCTGGTGTGGTACACATTAAATCTACCGTAGAAAATACGACAGCATATAACCAGGGTCCCTGGGGTGATATGTTTAAGGACTTCTTTGGAGAAAGCCCACAGCAACGTCGCAGACCTGGAGCAGCTACAGGATCAGGAGTAATAATTTCAGAAGATGGGTATATCGTAACTAACAATCATGTAATCGAGCAAGCTTCAGAAATAGAAGTCACCTTACACGATAACAGAAAATTTGAAGCTGAATTAATCGGAACAGATCCAAACACGGATATTGCGGTAATAAAAGTGGAAGAAAAAGGGTTAAAATATTTGAAATTCGGGAATTCTGATCAAGTAAAAATAGGAGAGTGGGTGTTGGCAGTAGGTAATCCATTTAACCTTACCTCTACTGTAACAGCTGGAATCGTAAGTGCAAAAGGTAGGAATATTAATATTCTTCAACGAACGTATGGAATTGAATCATTCATTCAAACGGATGCTGCTGTAAACCCAGGAAACTCTGGGGGAGCATTAGTTAACCTTAAGGGAGAGTTAATTGGTGTAAATACTGCGATTGCTACCCCGACAGGTACCTATGCTGGATATTCATTTGCCGTGCCTGTTTCATTAGTACACAAGGTAGTTGATGACCTGATTAATTTTGGTGTAGTGCAAAGAGCGTTACTTGGAGTAGGTATTGCCAATGTAAATGATGAAATGCTGAATGTTGATGTTGACGAAACTAATGGCGTCTATATCAGATCTGTAAATGAAAATAGCGCTGCCTCTGAAGCAGGAATTAAGGAAGGAGATATTATCATTGAAATTAATAATATAAAAACAGATAATGTTTCGCAGTTGCAAGAAATCATTGCTACGAAGCGTCCGGGAGATCGCATCCAGGTAACTTATAAGCGTGATGGAAAAGTTAAAACTACTTCAGCTACACTTAAAAACATGGCCAATAATACCCAAATAGTAAAGCGATCTGGAACACTCGTTATAGAAGGAAGTACGTTTGCAAACCTATCAAAAGAAGAAATAGAAGAATTGGATCTTGATGGTGGTGTTCAATTGACCGATCTGGGAAGTGGTAAATGGAAAGATGCAGGAGTGAAGGAAGGATTTATTATTACTTCTATTGACAAAAGACCAATTAAAAATACAGAAGATCTTACTGCTGTGCTACAAGGAAAAAGAGGAGGAATATTAATAGGTGGACAATATCCTGATGGAAGTGAGGCCTACTACGGTTTAGGATGGTAAATAAAAGTTAGATTATATATGAATTAAAGCCGCTTGATAGCGGCTTTTTTTATATTTTCACTTTTTGTTTTTTAATCTGATATTTTGTCCAAAAAGAAAAAACAGCAAAAGGGGGGACTCGACCTATATAAAAGGAAAACTACGATGAATTGGATCGTAGTGGTAGCCGCCATATTAATTGGGTCTGTATCCATTTTTTATACCAGGGGATTAGTACAAGAGCTTCGTCAACGGGAGGAGATGCTAATTAACCTTTTCGCAAAAACCTTGGAAAATACTACAAATAATACCCCCAATACCGCAGAACTTTCATTTGGAGTGACAGAAATATTATTACCAAATAATCTGATACCTGTAATCTGGACGGATGATGAGGGCAATTTAATGGGATTTAAAAACGTGCCCATAGAGCCTGAATGGGACGATGCAACACGAGATGCATTTTTAAAAGAGGAAATTGAGGAGATGAAGATAGATAATGATCCGATCACCATCACTTTCAGGAATGAAGATGGAGAAATAACGGATTATCAATATGTCTATTACAAAAACTCAAGCTTGTTAAGAAGGTTGGAATATTATCCTTACGTTCAGCTTTCGGTTATTTTCACATTTGGTCTTTTCGTTTTTGTAGCTTTTAGCTATTCTAAATCATCAGAGCAAAACCGGGTTTGGGTGGGACTTGCAAAAGAGACGGCACATCAATTGGGAACACCTATTTCTTCCCTTATTGCCTGGATTGAATACATGAAGTCTGATGATAAATTTCATGAAAATGAAATTGTCAATGAATTGGAAAAAGATATTGAGCGATTAAATATGATCACAAGTCGTTTTTCCAGTATCGGCTCTGTTCCTGTTTTGACACATGAAGATATCCCGGCTTGTATAAATAATACGGTGAACTATTTACGCAACCGTATCAGTAAAAAAGTGGAATTCAATGTGCATGCCAGACCTTTTAACCTTCGCGCGAGAATTAACAAGCCATTATTTGACTGGGTAATAGAAAACCTATGTAAAAATGCGGTGGATTCTATGGGCGGTATCGGGAAAATTGATATCAATATAAAAAAAGCATTGGATGACAAAGTCATAATTGACTTAACAGATACGGGTAAAGGCATTCAAAAATCCCGCTTAAGGGAAGTGTTTTCACCGGGCTATACCACTAAAAAACGTGGCTGGGGCTTGGGCCTCACTTTGGTGAAAAGAATCATTGAAAACTACCATGAGGGTAAAATCATCGTGCTTAGTTCTGAGATTGACAAGGGCACCACATTCCGCATTTTTCTAAAGGCTTAAATAAGAGCAAGTTTTGCCAGTAAAAAACCAATTTAATTTGGTAAAAAAGATTATTAAACCTTAGTTTTGTGCTTCTTTTTTAGGAACTAAAATTTTAGTATAAAAATTCATTATTTAAATGGCAAACAAAGGAAAAGTTGCGCAGGTTATCGGTCCGGTAGTGGACGTAAGTTTTGAAGGCAGCGCTAGCATCCCTAATATTTATGATGCATTAGAAGTTACCAAACCAAATGGTCAAAAAATTATTCTCGAATGTCAGCAGCACCTTGGAGAGGATAGAGTTAGAACAGTTGCAATGGACGGTACTGAAGGGCTAGTAAGAGGAATGGAAGTTACCGATTTAGGTGGTGCCATATCTATGCCTGTTGGAGAAGATATCAAAGGCCGACTTTTCAATGTAATTGGTGATGCCATCGATGGTATGGACCAGCCAGAAGGTAAACAACGATTACCTATCCACCGTGAGGCGCCAAAATTTGAAGACCTTTCTACTTCTACGGAAGTGCTTTACACAGGTATCAAAGTTATTGACCTGTTAGAGCCTTATTCTAAAGGAGGTAAAATTGGATTGTTTGGTGGTGCAGGTGTTGGTAAAACCGTATTGATCCAGGAGTTGATCAACAATATTGCAAAAGCTTATTCCGGACTTTCGGTATTTGCAGGTGTTGGAGAAAGAACCCGTGAAGGAAATGACTTGTTGCGAGAGATGATCGAAGCAGGCATCGTGAACTACGGTGATGAGTTTAAAGAAGAATTAGAAAATGGTGGATGGCCATTAGAAAAAATAAATAAGAAAGAGCTGGAAGATTCAAAAGCAACCTTTGTTTTTGGACAAATGAATGAGCCTCCGGGAGCTCGTGCAAGAGTAGCACTTTCAGGATTGACGGTAGCAGAGTATTTCCGTGATGGCGATGGAACAGGTCAGGGAAGAGATATTCTTTTCTTTGTGGACAATATCTTTAGATTTACTCAAGCTGGATCTGAAGTATCAGCACTTTTGGGTAGGATGCCATCAGCGGTAGGTTATCAGCCTACACTTGCTACGGAGATGGGTACCATGCAGGAGAGGATTACATCTACAAAAAATGGATCCATCACATCGGTACAGGCAGTTTATGTACCTGCGGATGACTTGACTGACCCGGCACCAGCAACAACATTCTCTCACCTAGATGCTACGACAGTACTTTCCAGGAAAATTGCGGAATTAGGTATTTACCCTGCGGTTGACCCATTGGATTCTACATCAAGGATTTTGGATCCGGAGATTGTAGGCGATGAGCATTACAATACAGCTCGTAAAGTACAGGAGATCTTGCAGAGATATTCTGAACTTCAGGATATCATTGCTATCCTTGGTATGGAAGAGCTTTCCGATGAAGATAAAGAAGTGGTACACAGAGCAAGAAGGGTACAAAGATTCCTATCTCAGCCTTTCCACGTGGCAGAAGCATTTACAGGATTGAAAGGAGTTTTGGTAGATATCAAAGATACCATCAAAGGGTTTAACATGATCATGGATGGCGAATTGGATCACCTTCCTGAAGCAGCTTTTAACCTTGTAGGTACCATCGAAGAAGCTATTGCAAAAGGAGAGAAATTATTAGCAGAAGCAGAAGCTTAATATAAAAGATAAGCAGTATGTATTTAGAAATCATAACACCTGATGAGAAGGTATTTGAAGGAGAAGTAGAATCAGCTACTTTTCCGGGAAGTAAGGGATCATTTCAGGTTTTGAATAATCACGCAGCACTCGTTAGTTCATTAGCCAAAGGAAAAGTTTCGTATAGAAATTTGAAAAAGGAGATAAGTGAAATGACAGTGACAGGAGGTGTAGTAGAAGTATTAAATAATCATATTATTCTCCTGGCTGAAGGAATTGAAAATTAGAATATTCAAAATACAATATTGGAAGCCGATGAAATCATTTCATCGGCTTTTTTATTTTTCACGATTCACAGTATCCAGTGAAAATGGCGGAAGGCAAATACTCCAATACACAGCAGGATAATCATAGGGGTTAGAATAGCGCACGCGTGTGCCCTTACGGATTAGAATAGATTGACCGGCTGTAAGCTCGATTTTTTCACCATCTACTTCTATTAATTTTGTGCCTTTTACCATCAAAGAAAATTCATCAAAATCAGGTTGCTGGTAAGGTTCTTTCCACCGGGGAGGCACTTCCATTCTTGCTATACTGCAGTTTTCATATTTGTTGCTTGCATTTCCAAAATGCTCTTCGATGAGCTTCATATCATCGGTAGGAACAATAAACGGATCGTCTTCTTTGATATATCCTTTCATAAAATGGAAATTTAAAGCATGAATATGTGAAAATCCAACAGTCTTTTCAAGAAGTTAATAGTGGAAATAAACGTAGTGTTGGATTTCTTTTATTGCTAGTAAATAAATTTACCGTATTCGCTTTGAATGGTTAATTTATTTCCTTCACTATTTCCTTCCACTCTCCCGATTATTTGAGCTGGTATATGAAATGATTTTGAAATTTCAATCACCGTGTGGGCATATTGTTCAGGCAGATATACTTCCAGTCGATGCCCCATGTTAAACACTTTGTACATCTCCTTAAAATCTGTTCCACTTTGCTCATGAATAATCTTAAATAAGCGGGGCAAGTCAAATAGATTATCCTTTATAATATGTTTATTTTCTACAAAGTGTAAAATCTTGGT
>JBNLGO010000156.1:0-8294 GCA_050306095.1 Cyclobacteriaceae bacterium | reverse complement strand
ACATTGATTTATGAACCGTCAGACGATTCTTGAAATGGGAGATCCCGGAACAGCTCCGCACAGGCAAGTCGCACAGGCCCGGGAATAACGGCTATTTAGTTAAAAAAAAGTTAAAAATGTTTTAGGGGTTTCGCTTCCTTTTTTCCCTTCTGTAGTTGAAAGAATAATTAAAAAGAAAACAATTAATCTCTGAACTAAATATTAATACAATGAAACGAGCAACAATAATACTTCTTTTGGCAGGCATACTACTAGGTAGTTGCACTTCCTTACAAGTAACTTCAGATTCAGATTCGAAAGTAGATTTCACGCAATTTCAAACCTTCGAATACTATGGTTGGGAAGAAGAAAGTGATCAAATACTCAGCCGGTTCGACAAAGAACGCATAGAAAACGCCTTTGGTAATGAATTCGCAAAACGAGGATTAAACCTGGTAAAAGACGAAGGGGATTTAGTAGTGACCTTGTACATCGTCACAGAGACGAAAACTCAAAAAACATCTCACACAACCCACATGGGAGGAATGGGTGGATATGGAGGTTATTACAGCTACGGACCCGGATGGGGATGGGGCGGAGGTCATTCTACAACCACTTATAGTGAATACGATTACGAAGTAGGAACACTTATTTGCTCAGTATATGACAAAGCTAAAAAACAATTAATCTGGGAAAGTGCTGGCGTGGGAACAGTAGATGATGATCCAAAAACAAGGGAGGTGCAGATCCCAAAAGCAGTTGCTAAGATCATGAGTGAGTACCCGGTAGAGCCTGCAAAATAAAATTAATAGAAGAGTTTGGGTTGGTGATGTTTTGGTAGTAATTGGGTCTTCGAATCTTCGGAGGCCCATTTTATTAAAACCTTCGATTTACCTTCCCCATTTCCCTCAATTACGAATAAAATTTTCACCCTTAGATAATAGAATGATGAACATAGCATGGATATACTTATTGGCGGCTAGCCTGTTTGAAATTGGCTGGCCAATGGGATATAAAATAGCGGAAGCTCCAGGAAAATCTTTGATTGGCTTTGGTATTTCAATCCTTTGTATGATTGCCAGCGGATACCTCTTATTCCTCGCGCAGAAGGATATCCCTATTGGAACGGCCTATGCTATCTGGACGGGGATCGGAGCAGCAGGCACCTTTTTACTGGGGATTTACTTATTTGAAGATCCGGTAAGTATTTGGAGGTTATTGGGGGCATTCCTGATTGTTTCAGGAGTAGTGGTGTTAAAAATGACGCATTAATAATTCTCTTCATCGTCACTCCGAGCACTTTGACAAGGAATGTGGGTTGGAAAAGTGCGTGGGAGTCTCGTAATAGCAGGGTTAAGGGGAGCTCTGTTTATAATCAAAAAATTTAGTTCCATCTTGTCTTCTCGCGGCACAAGACTTTGTTATGGTGGAGTAGGATTTTGAGGAGTGTTCTATAAGTCAAACCCGTTTTCTTTTGATTTATATTACCGTTTAGCAATAAATTTTGAATTGAATGAGGAGATTTAAATTTAAACATTCCTCTGAATCTCCTCTCAAGAAGAGAATTAAAAGTATCACTCAAACCAAAATTTAAAGCTTTTATCGAACTCACGTTAGAATACTAAAACCGATACCCCAGGACTATCGTGGTCTGGGGTCTGGGTTTTCCACCTACCATGATAGTGCCATTCCAACGGTTGGAGAAATCCCGCTGTAGTCCCACCAACCAGTTCCATTTGGTGGTTTTAAGCTCCACATCATAGTTAAGCGTTTCTCCTTCTACCTCCAGGCTCCCACTTACATTGGAATTATAAATTTGATATTGCCCGCCAATTACGGCATTCACAATCTTCGGAAATCGAACTCCAACCAATGGGGTGATGGCAATTGCATCTACATCAGTTCCCGCTTCCTTCACGAATTGCTTGATATACATGGCATTGACTGTCGCAAATAAATTTTTGTACCCTCCTGCTAATGTCATACCTCCACCAACCACTGGACCTGTAACATCAATGGAAGCGGAGACATTGTCAGCTTCTATTCCGATGAGTCCCAGAGCATCTTTTACATCATCGCTGAGCGCCAGATTTATTTCTGTGTTGCCAAACACCCGCCCGGATATCAATGTTACATTCACAAAAGGAAGCAACCACACATCTCCCCGTGCTGCTACCATATTAGTACTCGCACTAGCAGACGAATTTCCCGGAGCTAAAACTCCTTAGGTCAGGTCATCTCCATCTAATATAATTTTATCTAATCCAAGATCTTCCCGCTGGAAATGGGTAAACAAATCTACCCCATACGGCAGCGGTAATTCATACCCGGCCTTCCTGGCGGCATTCCCCAGGAAAGGCAACGCCCGCTCCAGTTTCACCTTAAATGTATCTTGCACTTCACCAGCCAAGTGCGATTGATCTTCTTGATCAAAAGAAAGGATAGCTTCGCCTTCTTTTTTGCGATAATGAATAACGTCAAAGGTATTGGTCGTTTCAATTTGCTGGCTATCTTTTGTTCCTTTGATGTATTCCGTAGAGCTCTCCAGTAAATACCCTCCTCCTTCCGGTTTCACAAAGTTATAAGTGTATCGGGCACTTGTGGCCTGGATCCCCGAAATTTTAGTAGGTGAAGCCAGGTTTAATTCTATTCTATCCAGTACGCCCTCATGAATGATTACCTTCCCATTTAAATTGCTCAGATATTTAAGGTAATTGGGCAGGGACTCTTTTTTGACTTTAAATCCCAGTATTACTTCTGATCCATCATCGCTGACGAAACCTACTTCATCAGAGGTAATAAGATCCTGATCTCTGATTTTTTTATATTTTTCGTAGGTTTTACCCACCTGCTTCTTCAACCTTGACCTGGAGATTTGTCGATACACATTTTCATCCTTAACAATAAGCTCCAGGCTCAGGCCATACTCATAAAAGGGATTATATATAACCTCATAAGCTACACTTTTTTCGTTCGTTCCAATCACCTCCTTTGTTTGAGTGATTGCATGAAAAATTGCATCCTCCTGGTACATGGGAGAAACAATTACATTAAAAATTTTAGGAGAAATGGCGTATTCTGCAAGAAATGAACTATTCGGCGGTTGCTGGTAATTAATTTCCTGAGCCATTATGGTGCTCAACACTATTACATTAAACAAAATCAGCAAGTAAACTTTTCTCTTCATCCATAGACATTTTAAAACAAGGCTAACATGTTTAAAGGTGTCCGACGATTTAGCAATTATGTGTAACTTAAAATCATTGAGTCTTCAAACCGCCTGACACCTAAACAACCCTAAGACTATTAAATACATTTAACTTGATTTGAAAACACACTACTGCTGAAAATTGTTTTTGACTATTGGTGAATATTTAAGCTGGAAATTTGGACGATCACCTAATAAAATCATTGAGAGAATTAAAAAAATGAACAAAAAAAGCTGCTGATTCTTGTAACCAGCAACTTTTCCAATAACTAATTATATGAGAGAATTAATATATATGTTCTTTTGATTATAAAAAGATGGTCAATCCAGCACTTACCTGATGAACATTGTCCTTGAAATTTCCATTGTAGAAACTTGAAACCTGCATAGTAGGAGTGATGGAATATACGGCAGTCACTTCCTGCACAAATCGATCTTGCGAAGCATCGTCAAAACTATTTTTTCGATAAATCGGAGTGAATTGAACAAAGAATTTTTCAGAAAATACTACTGGAGTCATTACCTGGAAGGTCATACCGTGCGTTTCTGTTGTGATCTCCGAGGCAGCGTTTGCCTGTACCGTTTTACTTCCGAATTGATAAGAAAGAATAGGAAAGAACTGTATCCAATCTGCCGCCATCAATCCCACAGTAACTCCTGGGGATACAGTCCATTTCCCACTTCCAAGACCTTTTTGAAGATTACCCGTTGGAGCTAATACATCTATGGATGGACCAAATGCTCCTACAAGTTTGTCGTAGTTTTTATAAGGAAGGTAGAAATATCTACCTCGTATATCACCCATTCCAAAATTTTTCGTGCGGTCATTATATAGCAAAGGCAACTCTGCCAATATCAAATGTTTTTCATCTGGCGCAATCATCAATTTACCCCGGTACCCAAATACATTTTGTCCGGGTGAGCTGGTGTTTTCAAAAGTGTTATCCAATAAGGAATAAAAATTGGTTGGTTTGGATGCATCAATTGGTTCTTCTTGCGCAAATCCGACTACTTTTAAACCGAAGATGATGAGGAGGATTACGACTATTTTTTTCATGGCTTTATTTTTCTTACGTTTCTTTATTTGGCTTTCATACACAGTAGGGAAAAATCCTCCTCGTTTCCCTAATGGAATTTGAAAAAATTAATTTTTTTAAACCACACGATATTTCAGGGGGAATAATTGAGATTTTCTTGATATGAATGGGAACCTATCTTTTCGATCTAATTATGGTTCCAAAACTTTCTTTTGGTGTCAAAAGAAATAATAAACCGAATTGATCAGATCAAAAGACTATAATGATAGATACAAAGAAACATTACCTGAACACCTCAATAAGCCAGGAATAACCTGAACCCAGGAATATAATTCAACTGATCATTGATGCCATAATAAACCTGTAGGTTAGCTGATACATTTATCCACCTTTTGATTAGATATTTATAATAAACATCCATTCCATATTCATATTCTGATGCTTTTTCATTCAGGATAGCAGCTATACCAAATAAGTCTCCTGTTTTTTGAAAAGGCCATTTATGGGTAATACCAACTGCATAAGCACCATTTAATTTATCGATTCTCCCCGTGCCATAAGAAGCTTTGATAACAAGAATTAAGTTTTCACTAATGCCTTGGTTAGCGGTATAAATAATTCCATTTCCCGAAGGGTTTTCGTCATATGCCTTTGCATAATAATAGGCCAAATGGTGTTCACTGTAAAGGTCTTGCTGACCTGGAAATTTTAAAGTCGTGAAACCTACAAAATTAAAGTGCGCCGAACCGAAGTCGGGAATATATAAAAAATCATTTTGTGGCTGATCATCCACCACCATTCCACCTATCCGCACCTGGTCATTGACTTTATATTCCGTGAAAACCCCCATGCCTGATCCAAGCGTAGGTACAGGATTTGAGGCAGCTGTCTTACTAAAGTAATTGTATTTATCCCACCCGGAATAATTCGTAAATACGGAGAAAAAAATTGGGTCAAACCTCCCAATGGTCAGGTCCAGTTTTCCATCTAGCCAATAACTTTCAAAATAAAAACTCTCGAGGGTAAGGGAGTAATCACTAGTGGAGGAGCCATTGTGCGATGAAATGATCCCTAATTCATTTGAAAATGATCTGGTACTTTTTCCATCCAATAATTGACTAAACTCCATCCATCCTTGAAAATTGATTTTTACCACCTCATTATCCACCATAAACCATCGATAGTTGATACCTACATCATGGTGGAATTGATATGCACTTTTATTTTTGTTAAAACCATATTGAAACATGGGGGCATAATAGATTACCCATGCATGCTTTTTATCTGAATAGGTCCAGTGATCATAATTGTTAATTTCATTTTCCCCTGACTCAATAAGTTGACCCTGGTCCTCCTCGAGTAATTCCAATAGGTTTTTGTTCTCTTCTTGTGCAAAAAGCTTAATTGTAAAGCAAAAAGTTATGATCACTATTACAGTTAAATGTTTCACCATTTACATTAAAACTTAGTTAAAGAAAAATTGCCAACCCCAATCGATAAGTATAGATTTCATCTGTAAAATTCCCTCTAAAATACCCACTTAATTGCATTTTTTCAGCAATAGAATAGACAGCATTTAATTCCTGAACATAACGATCTTCTTTTTCATCACCCAGGTTATTCATTTGATAAATAGAGGTCACCTGCATAAAAAACTTTTCAGAAAAAACGATTGGGGTTAATACCTGAAAGGTAACACCATGTTTCACCTTATCCAGTGCATCAGGAATTAAATCAGAGTTGCTTTTACTAATATACTGATAGGAAAGAATGGGAAAAAACTGGATCCAGTCTGCAGCCATTAATCCTACCGTAACCCCTGGAGAGAGAATCCATCGGCCACTACCTAATCCATTTTCGAAACTTCCTGTTGGGGCAAAAACATCTAGTGAAGGTCCGGCGGCCCCTATAAATTTATCATAGTTTTTATAGGGTAAGAAAAAATATCGGGCACGTAGATCTCCTATTCCAAACTTTTCTGTTCGATCATTGTACAGAAGAGGCACCTCACCGAGCAACAGGTGGGATGCATTGGGAGCGAATGTAATATTACCACGATACCCCATCGTGTTCCCATTATTGGTACTCATATATTCAAAGGTGTTATCTATGAGTGAATAAAAATTCGTTGGTTTTGACGCATCAATTTTTTCATCATCCTGGGCAAATAGGCTTATAGATACGAAGGTGAACATCAGTATAAGAATTATTGGTTTCATATTTTTTTAGTTAGTTGATTAAACAATTTAAAGTGGTAGTAAATACCCCAAATCGAGGCTTATTGATTTATCCCCGTTCGTCAGGTTGTATTGGTAAATAAGCGAAATACTACTTTTTCTGATTCGTTTAGGTTGAAATACAAGAAAGAGACCCGTACCCCAATCACCATTTGTAAATTCATAGTCACGGGCCTCATTGCCATTGCTGATAAATTCTTTGCCTAATCCCGTGCCGAATGAAAACATATCGTTTAGTAAATAGGCGATAGAGATAGCTGAAACTAGTGAACCGACTGGACGATTATTAGACTCCCGTTCAGTTTCACTATCAAACATCAGGCTGACGCCTAATCCAAAATCACTATTTTTTAGGCGCCTACTACCGTCCACATTAATCCCCCAGTTCCATGCATTTCGATTGAGAAATTCACCATACCCGACACCTCCTCCTAAGGCAAAGGGACGATCTTTATCGCGTGAAATACTATTAGAGATCTGGCCGTATGCCACGGTGCTTATGCAATAAACAGGTAAGGTGTACACAATAAATAGCACTGTTCTCATATAGAAAATCCGCTTGATAACTTTCACAAAATCCAATCCTCTCTACTTTTCTGATCTATCACCATAAAACCACTTTTCATTAATGATGGGATGTAAATTCAAAAGCTAAGGGCACCAAATATTATAGTCCGATTAAAAGTTTTTTAACAAAACAAAGCGAACGGAAATACCTTCCGGCCGATTAATCGCCAGGTATTCCATATACCATCGGGTAATGAACACCCACTTATCAGCGGTGCTATATCCTAATTCCATCCCCATTCCATTCACCTTATAATGATTTAATCCGGAAGCCAGATTACCACCTTCCTGGTCGCTGATCTGGTTGTTGAAATAGCCGATTAATCCAAGGTTAAAAACTTTATCAAAGGTTTTTCCCACACTCCATTCCGTCACCCATGCTGAACCGGGTCTGATATTCGTGGTTTCTTGTTTAGAATTAAATTCAAATGTGTTCATAGAACTTAAACTCCAGGATCGCGATTCATCAAAATAGACCGTTAACCCTACACCCACATTGTGCGACCAAAAACCTTTTCCCCGGTTTTTGGTAGATCCTGCGGTAAATGATCCGGTCGGCATCCAAATACCATAGCGGGTATTGATAGCGATCCAATCTTTATTCCAGGATAGCATAAGAGGAATTAACATGATATCTCCCAGCCCAACTTTTTCAGGATCAAGATCCAGGGTTTCTGGGTTAGGCGCCAGGTTAGCTAATGGAAGGATCAGTGCAGCATTGTAATTGGCTCCCAACTTTTCCCATTTCTTCCCCCAAACACCTGCATTGACATTGGCTATTACATTTACCGGTTTGGCCAAGGTGGAGACTTTACCGTCATTATCTTTCAGTTCTCCCGCATAGTAAAATTGGGTAACATTGACATACGACCAACCCATAGGAAAACCATGAGCGGATCGCATCCCAAAAAGTCCCGGTCCGTAATGGCCGGTGACAACCTGGGCTTCTATTCTGAAAATGCTACAGATTGTTATAGCAATTATTAAAATTGTTCTTATTATCATTTAACCTTTTATTACACTTTCGCTTAAGTTATTTCCAGCTCGTTTCTTAAGATTTAAATTGTTCTTTGATATTAGTTTACTTCCGAATTTTTATTGGCCTTCCTCATACCTGACCACGCCATCCATCATCGTCAGTAAAATTTTAACCTTATGTATATCATGTGGATCTATATCAAATAGATTTTGATCGAGCACAATAAGGTCAGCTAGTTTCCCTACTTCAAGTGACCCAATCTTGTCTTCTTCACCAATTCCATAAGC
>JBNLGO010000155.1:0-8350 GCA_050306095.1 Cyclobacteriaceae bacterium | reverse complement strand
CGCTTGAAAAAGAAAAATACATCGATGTGACCAAGCAGTTTATTGGTCGCAAACCGAATACAAAGTATCATGCTACCGATGGAGGGAAGAAAGCTTTTAAAAATCATATTGATGCCTTGGAGAAGTTGATATCGGGGGGAGGGAAAGGGGAGTAGGTATTTTTTTGAATTTAAACTTTGAAATACAAAGTACTATGGATAAATCAATTAATAAAAAGATAGTAATAGGGCTTGTAATTGCCTTTCTCTTTATCACCATGAAATTGATTTTTCTAATCGTGGATGATCCATTTTTCTTATTCCTCATTTACCCTGTGAAAGTGATGTTGGAATTGCAAAGTAGTGTCAAAGGGGTTTTGGTAGATGGTAGCAGCTACTATTTTTCTGAGTTAAATATCATTATCGACAGGTCATGTTCCGGGGCTAATTTTCTGATTATTTCATTTTTGATGATCCTTTATTATGCACAGCTGCATTTACAAAAGAATCGTCTAAAATTATTAGCCTTGCCTGTTTCATTGGTGGGTGCTTATTTGTTCACCCTCTTAGTTAATACTTCCCGAATTTTTATTTCACTCTATTTAAACCAAACATTTTTAGGAAATATTCATTGGCTGCATGAAGTGGAGGGCGCCTTTATCTACTTGTCCTTTTTTATCATCCTGTTTCAATCCATCAAATTGTTAGAAAATAAAATTGTAAAGCAATATGCGTAATCTATTAAATCCTATCTGGACGCTCGTCATTAGTACCCTGCCAAAAATTTTATTGGGTCTTCTTTATTTAAGGGAATTCCATACCATTAAAAGTTTATTGTCAGAACAAAACATCCATCAATGGCAGATCTTTGGTGGTATATTGTTGGTTATCACTGTTATTGAGATTGGATTAACCAGTTATTTGATTTTCAAAAAACGAAATCTTAATACATGGTTAAGCCTGCTATCACTGGTTATTCATATTGCCCTTTTATATGGCTATTTAACCTTCATGAATGACATTTTTCCATTCAATGTTCCCAACTGGATATTGCCTGATGAGATTCAATTTTACCCGAATGTTTTCTTAATGCCAGTCATCGTGCATGCGCTGTTTATACTTGTTATCCATATTTCTTTTATTAAATCTAAATACAGCACCTTATTAAATTTTTTAGGTGCGATCTCCATCCCTCTTATCTGGTATTTATTTGTTCAGGTGATATTTCCCTTGTGGAAACCATTTTCGAGTGAATACTATATGCACATTATCATAGTTCTAGGTGTTAGTGGTACGGTGCTGTTCCTGTTTTTTTTACTGAAAATCATTTATTCTTTTCTGATCAAAAAAGATATAAAGTGGATAAGGATACAGTTGCTATGGAAAATACCGATTGCTTTCATTTTACCTACCCTTGGTTTGCTTATTAACAATGGGGAATTTCATGGCCCTGCGAATTTTATTTTTGGCGATTATTCCAATCCCTGGTTTTATATTTTGGTGTTGATAAATGCCATTTTTTTATGCCTGCCAGATCTTCCAAATCACAAATATAGATTGTTTATTTTTTTAGGGAGATGTACCACCTTATCATTTGTCTTTTATTTTTTCATGGTATTTCTCCCGTTTTTACCCTTATCCATCATTGCTATTCTGTTCATCGGTTTTGGTTTTTTGATGCTCACTCCCTTGATATTATTTATGGTCCAGATTAATGCTATTCACCTGGACTTTAAATATTTATCGCAAGTTTTTAAAAGTAGAATCTTGATATTGTCAGGCGTGTCCTGCTTTTTATTAATCCCATTGATCATGCATTTCACCTTTTTGAAAGATAGATGGGATTTGCATAAAGCATTGCAATATGTGTACAGCCCGGATTATCATAAGAACTATGATATAAGTCCGGGTTCATTACGCAGGGCATTATCCTCCATTGTAGTCTATAAGGAGGAAAACAATGACTTTATCATTTCTCGTAGTCAACCTTTTATTTCTACTTATTACAATTGGCTGGTGTTAGATAATCTGACCCTTTCTGATGCAAAAATTAATCAGCTAGGCGAAGTATTTTTAGATGAAAAATTAGTGCGGGAATGGCCAAGGTCTAATAATCGAGAGGAAGGAAGTGTGGTAATTAATGGATATGAAGTAAGCAGTCATTATCATGAGAAAAATCAAAATTGGGTTAGCTGGGTGGATCTGGAATTAAAGGATCAAAGCAAATTGGCTTGGTCAAGCGAATATAAAACCGTTTTTGAATTACCAAACGGCTGCTGGATAAGTGATTATTACCTCTATGTATTTGACAAAAAGGAATACGGAATATTAGCTGAAAAGAAAACCGCACAATGGGTGTATTCCCAAATAGTAAACCGCAGAAAGGATCCGGGATTGATTCATTATTTAGGTGGAAATAAAGTTTCTTTCAGAGTATTTCCTTTTAACAATAATGAGGTTAGAAAGACAGGAATTCAATTTATTCACCCGGAACCGGTAGATATCATCATTGATGGGATTACCTTTTCACTAGGAGATAAATTAGGCTCTGAACGTCCTGAAACTACAGAAATTGAATCAGTAAAATTGATTAATAAAGATGAAAAAGAGCAGCTGGAAAAGGTGCAGCGAAAACCTTATTACCATTTTATAATGGATTGTTCAGAAAAAAGTAAAAATAAGATTGGTAAATATAAATCTCGATTAAATGATTTTTTTGCTGCAAATCCATTAAATGCTGCGCATAAAATAAGTTTTGTCAATAGTTACGTAACTACTGTTGATTATCAGGACGACTGGGATCAGACTAATGAGATAGAAATTGAAGGTGGTTTTTTTGTAGATCGGGCTATTAGAAAGAGTTTAATTGATCACTATTTACAAGCATCTGCTGATTATCCGGTGTTTATCATTATCAGCGATCGACACGATGAGTCATTGTCTATTTCAAATTTCAATGATGTACAATTTACCTTTCCTGATGCGGAGATATATTATGAATTATGGGAGGATGGAAAATTAAAAGCACATTCGTTGAAGCATTCATCTTCGACCGACATTTCCATTTCTCAACGAATATCCATGTCAACAAAAAATACATTGGCCTGGCCTGATACAAAAAACACGAAAGCTTACCTGCCAGATGACAGCCAGCCGAGTATTTACCTATCTGATGTGAATATTCAAATGGATAGGAATGTATTGCAAGAAAAGAACTGGAAGTCTGCATTGTATATGGAGGGCATATGGAGAAGCCATCTACTAAACCCGGTAGTGTCTGAAAAAGGCTGGGTCGATTTAGTAGAAGGCAGTTTTATTTCCAGGATTATGAATCCTTACACTTCCTTTATAGTCGTAGAAAATGAAGCTCAAAAGGCAATATTAAAACGAAAACAGGAGCAGGTACTTGCTGGAAATAAAAACCTTGACCTTACGGAAGACATTCAGCAAATGAGTGAGCCAGGTTTTCTGGTACTTCTATTACTCCTTCTTCCGATATATTTTCTGAGAAAACACAAATTGAATTTCCTGAAATTTTAAATGAATGAAAAAGTAATTCTGATGTGATATTGAATCTATAAACTTTGAAATGCAAAGTACTATGTTGATAAACAATCTAAATAATTAATCATGAGCAATTTTGAAAAAGTAAAAAACTGGTTGAGTAACTCCGTGACTGTAAAGCTATTTTCAATAGGAGTTTTAATCCTATTGTTATTGATACCAAAAACGATGATCACCGGCTTAGTATCTGAGCGGCAGGGGAGATACGAAGATGCCAAGCGGGAAATAGCCAAGTTATGGTCATCAAGGCAGTCAGTGGCAGGACCCATTTTATCGGTTCCTTATAAACGATATTATGAAGAAGAGGAGGAAATAAAATCCCGGATAGATTACGCTTATTTTTTGCCGGATGAGCTGGATATTGATGTAGAAGTAAATCCGGAAGAGCGGTATCGGGGCATTTATAAAGTGGTGGTATATCGATCTGAGGTGAATATTAAAGGGAATTTCACAAAGCCTGATTTTAAATTTGATAATATTAATGAAGGAGATATTTACTGGGATAAAGCTCGTCTTAGTTTGGGTATTCAGGATCTCCGTGGATTAGAAAACGAAGTGAAACTGGCTTGGAACGGGGCAAATATAATCTTCGAGCCGGGCACCACCTGCCGTGATTTTCTTAATGCCGGAATTAGCGCTCCTTTGGCTGACTCGGTCAATAAAACTTCTACCATTCCATTTCAAATATCTTTAAATCTTAAAGGAAGTGAAGGATTGTTCTTTGAACCAGTCGGCAAATCCAATCACATAGCGATGAATAGTAGCTGGAATGATCCAAGCTTTCAGGGGAGTTTTATTCCGGATGCAAGAGAGGTAAATGAAGATGGGTTTACCGCGGAATGGAATGTGCTCCATTTTAATAGAAATTACCCGCAGCATTGGTTGCAAGGGAAGGAGCGAATTCATTCCGCAGCATTTGGAGTGGATTTGTTCCAGGCTTCAGGCCACTATCAGAAATCTGATCGTACGACTAAGTATGCTATCCTATTGATAGTATTGACTTTCATGGTATTTTTCCTTGCGGAGGTGATTACAAAAATCCGTATTCACCCTTTCCAATATATATTAGTAGGTCTTGCCCTGAGTATCTTTTATGTATTGCTACTGTCGATTTCTGAGCACTGGGGATTTAATATTGCTTACCTCATTTCATCGATAGCAGTGATTCTGTTAATAAGCTGGTATAGCAAAACATTTTTTAAACATCGCGGGGCATTGATCCAGATGGTCGGTACGCTCTCACTTTTTTATGGGTTCATGTTTGTGATTATCAATATGGAAGACTTTTCATTATTGGTGGGTAGCCTTGGGTTATTATTTGTGCTGGCATTGCTCATGTACGTCACCCGCAATATTGATTGGTATAAGGAATCGACAGATGGAGTCATTGAAAACTCAGTAAGCAAAAGTTAGAAGTGGTTTTATGAAAATACTTTTAATTAATCCACCTCATAAATCTATTGGAAGCAGGTTGGCAAATGAACACCTGCCTCCATTAGGTCTGTTAAGCATTGGCGGGCCTTTGATAGACCATAATTATCAGGTAGAGCTGTTAGATGCTGATTATTCAAATATGTCTATAAAAAGAATATTAAAGCATGTGGGGCAGGTGAATCCTGATCTGGTTCTGATGGGGCATTCCGGTTCAACTTCTGCCCAACCTATGATTAATGTGTTATCTAAAGAAATAAAGAAGATCAAAAAAGACTTAACAGTAATCATAGGAGGAGTTTTTCCAACCTATCATTGGAAGGAAATTCTGGAAGATAACAGATCGATTGATTTCATTGTTTGTGGGGAAGGAGAACGAGTAACACTAGACCTTGTGGATGCAATAGATAATAAGAAGGATTTAAAGGAAGTAGCTGGGATTGCCTTTCGAAAAGACAAAGAGATCATTAAAACCAAACCGGCAAATACTTTAGAAAATTTGGATGATTATCGAATTGGGTGGGAGTTGATGAAGGGATATAACTATACCTATTGGGGTAAAAAGAAAGCGGTGGTTCTACAATTTTCGCGGGGATGTCCTTATCCATGTAATTACTGTGGGCAAAGTTTATTCTGGAAGAAATGGAGAAACCGGGATCCACAAAAGCTAGCGGATGAAATTGAAATGCTGCATACAAAGTATGGTGTTGAAGTGATAAATTTTGCGGATGAAAACCCATCAACAAATAAGAGGGAGTGGAAATTATTTCTGGAAGCATTGATCAGAAAAAAGTTGAAGTTAATACTCGTAGGATCCATTCGCGCTGATAATATCGTTCGTGATGAAGCCCATTTACATTTATATAAAAAAGCAGGATTTGAACGGTTTTTATTGGGAATTGAGAACTACGATGAAGTCATTCTTGATAAAATAAAAAAAGCAGGGTCAATGGTAAAAGATAAAAAAGCGATTGAATTATTGCGAAAGCATAATATCCTTTCCATGGCGACTTATGTTGTTGGGTTTGGTGAAGAAAGGGCACGAGATTTTTATAATAGTTTGCGGCAATTGCTTGCCTATGATCCCGATCAAATTCAATTACTATATGTGACACCTCATAAATGGACTCCTTATTACCAAGAAGTGGAGCATAAAAAAGTCATACAATTAGATCAATCATTGTGGGATTATAAACACCAGATATTGGAGACGTCAAATCTCAAGCCCTGGATAGTCATTTTACTGGTGAAGTTAATTGAGGTTATTATGCAAATAAGACCAAAAGCCATCAAAAGATGGTTGTTTCATAAAGATATGCGCCTTAGGAGTGCGATGTATTGGTATAATAATATCGGTAAAAGGGTGTGGTTTTATGAATTGTTCAAATTTTTCTTTTTGGAGAAAAGAGCCAGTAACCCGATTATGATGAAAGATTTTTGGAGATAGGCTTATTTCAAATAAAGTCTATTTTAGGAATCCTAAAAAGCCGCGTGAATATTTAGCCTGAATGCCCGTTGATTGTCTTTATTGATGGCGTATTCAAATCGCAATACGGAGTCGTACATAGTGACCAGGTCAAGACCAAAACCACCTCCAAAAAGATAGGTATCAGTCAACCGAGAATTTTGATCATAGTTTGGGTAATTGGCCACATAGCCATGATCAAAAAATATTGAAAAATAAAGGCTGATAGGGATCTTGCTAAATTCCCGAATGGGCATGAAGTTTTCCAAATCCATTGTGCTGGAGAATACTCTCTTTTTAAATGAATTGTTGTTGATGGCAAAAGCTGGTCCCTCGATCACATACACTTCGTAACCACGAAGAAAATTGTCATCAAAACCTACACCATTAAAATTACGGTATGGCTGTTTATTTGGAAAGGTAGATGACAATGAAATATTGGAAGCAAAATAGAAGTGTTTGCCCAGGTCAAAATATTTTCTAAACATGGCGTTGAGCTGGAGAATGTCAGCGTCCCCAAAGAATCCTAATCCGATTTTATTTATTTCTGCCTGAATTAAAAATCCTTTCAGCGCGTACGAACGATAATCCCGCAGATCCCGCCGAAACCGATAAGTCAACCCAATATATTGCTGCTGAGTTTGGTTGCTCCCCAAGTAATTTGGATTGATTAATGCCACAGTATCATTGATGTGAACATTGGAATACCATGCACCAAGACGGTGGAAATTGTAGAAGGAGGGGCGTAGTTTTATGTATGCCGAGCTAACAAACCTGGAACGCAGGACTTGTTCAGCACGAATAAAATTGAGACGGTGATCGAGTGTGTTTACGGCGATATCCTTGTTGGTAGAATAGGCAGCCGAAAAGCTGAGACCTACTTTTTGTTGTTTATCGATATAAGGAAATGAGTAGGAAAGACTAAATAATTTTGTAAACCCAAATTGAGCTGTCAGATCCACTTTCTCATTCATTCCACGAAAATTAAAATGTCGGAGACGTACGCCATATTCCACCCGTTTTAAACTACGATGCTGGTTGACCCACCATTCCGTAAAGTTTCGGTCAGCCAATTGAAATATGGGAATGGGAAAGAAATACCAACGCTCAGTTACCCGGAGGATGATATCGACTTTACCATTAAGTAAGTCAATGACGGTGAATTCAACTGAATTGAATAGAGAGAGGTTGTTTAGTTTGTTTTTATCTTCTTCAACGTACTCAGCTAGTAACTTTTTGGTGACGGTTTGTCCATTAAAAATATCCAACTCGCGCTGGATAATGCGCTCTTTGGTTTTTTTATTGCCCACGATAAAAATACGGTCGATTTCTACCGTTTGATTGAGGCTATCGATCTCATGTTGAGTGAGTTGCTTTTCATTTTTCCCATTGTTTTTCCGTTGGCCAAAGGATATCATAGCCATGCAGGTAAACAAAAGGGTAAATAAAAATATCCTGTATATCATTTTAAACTAATTAAAATCTTCAACGTGAAGGGTGAATGAATTCTACAGGTTGAGTTTAGAAAAAAATGAAGAGTCTAACTATCTTCTTTTTTTGGCTGTATTTTTTTCAAAAACAACAATATCAATATTCCTGATAATACTAATGGAATTGATAGAATTTGCCCCATATTTAAATCCATTGCGTCTTCAAATGCCACCTGGTTTTCTTTAAACATTTCGTGGATAAACCGGAAGCTAAAGAGCACAATAAGGAAAAGTGCAAATAATAATCCTCTTGGTAATTTTTCTCTTTTCACAAACCAGATTAAAAATAAGATGATAAAAATTAATAATGAGGTTCCTGATTCATAAAGTTGCGTAGGATGTCTTGGAATTGCCTCTACATACACAGTAGCAGTTGGCTTTATTTTATCATTGTCATCCACCTGAAATTCCATTTTTTCAGA
>JBNLGO010000154.1:0-8384 GCA_050306095.1 Cyclobacteriaceae bacterium | reverse complement strand
AGATAGGCGTCAGCCAATCGATAAACTGGGTAATCTATGTCTACATGCGTCAGGTTAACACCAGGATTTCCATTGACATCTACATTTTTCCATTTTGTAATGGCATATCCATCGGTGAATACTGCTATATCATTGATATCAAGAGATTGACCATCGGTAAAAAACATAGCCCTGCTATCTGTATCTCCACTTGTATCAGCAAATTTTTCTACAAATGTGCGGGTAGTACGAGTACCACCCCAGCCACCATCTAAACCAAAATCAGCGGCATTCATATTTCCACCAACAGCAGCATGACAGATAAAAGTAGTCCCACCCCATGTTTGAGTGCTTTCTCCATCAAAGGCAACTCCAAATATGATTTCATTAGAAAGGTGATTGTCAGCTCTGAAGTTAGCCGCATAGTCAACTTCAAGCGTATAACCTTCTGCCATTACTTTCTTTATTTGGGTGATGACATCAGTATATCGATTAGCGCCTTTATACACTTCAGCATTTAAATAAATTTTAGCTAAGGTCATCCAAACCGACGCCCTGTCTAATCTGCCATATTCATTTTGACGTGCCGCTACTACTTGGCTTTCTATATCTAATAGCTCACTTTCAACATAATCAAACAAGTCTCCCCTGGAAATTTGCGGAGGAAGAAAAGCTCCAATACCATCAGCCTCAGTAACAAATGGAACATTGCCGAAAAGATCCATCGCATGCCAATAACTGATCGCTCTGATTAAACGAGCCTCTGCTCTGAAGTTTGCTATATCTTGTTTTAAATCATCACTAACTCCACGCTCATTTAATTTACTATCCGTAGTTTCTCTTAAATATTCGTTAATAAGAGTTATTTGATAATAAATCCTGGCATACATTCCTTGAATGAAGATATCTCCTGATCCCCAATTCTGATGATGGAAATCTTTGATGGTTTGGTCATTCCAGCCGATTACTGCCTCATCAGTTGTTAATTCCTGATGGTACCAATATTGTCTGAAATAGGAAGAGAATCCTTCATCAATTCCAGCGATATCAGGTCTTCCTGATGGCCCTTCCTGCCCAGTTGTGGCAAACCCGGCATATATTTTTGCCAATATTTGTTTATAGGAAGCTGGATTGTCGTATGCCGTAACAGACGTTTCTACATTTGGATCAATTGGAATTACATCCAGGTCATTTACGCATGACGTAAACAACAATGCTAATCCAAAACTTATATATATTTTAATTAGATTTTTCATCTTATTCTTCTTTAGCGATTAAAAGTTGATATTAAATCCTAACAGATATGTCCTAGGCCTTGGATAGATGTTTTTATCAATCCCTTTGTCATCATTTCCACCACCTTGCACTTCCGGATCAATTCCAGGATAATTAGAGATGATAAGCGCATTCTGAACTGTGAAATTCACATAGCCATTAATCTTGTCCGTAAATAGTCGATTGATTCGATATCCGAGCGTAATATTATCAAGCTTAAAGAAGGAAGCATTCCATAGATAATAATCTGACAAGTATTGTGCTTTATCAAAATTCGCATTATCGAAATCTGAGGTTACATTTCCTAAATATTTTTCTGAACTGTAAACATTCGCGTAGTTGCCATACTGAGAGCTTACATTGTTATACACATAGTTTCCAATGTTTGCCCGTGCATTGAAAGAGAAATCAAAGTTGCCGTAATTGATTCTTGATGAAAATCCCATATACATATCCGGTGTTGGATTTTCGTACCTAACTCGGTCAAAATCATTGATGATTCCATCCTCATTTTGATCTACATATAAACCTTCAATCGGATTCCCTTGATCATCATACACTTGCTCCAACAAGAAGAATGTAAATGCTGAATGACCAACCGCATGATTAAGTACGGTATTTCCTACTCCACCATTTATTCCACCTTTTAATATTCCCAGGTAATCCGGATTATCTACATTTAATAATTTGGTGATTTTATTTTCATTGTAGGTGAAATTAACTCCTGCGTTCCATGTCCACTTATCATTTTCTACAACGTAAGCATTGATACCTAATTCGATACCTTTGTTTTCAAGGTCACCAACGTTTGTATCTATATAGTTAGAGAAGTTAGTACCTAGAGGAACTGGTATATAATTAATTAAATTGGTCGTTTTTCTCTGATAGACATCAAGAGTAGCTGTGATTCTGTTTTCCAAAAAACCAAAGTCTAATCCGGCATTTAAAGTAGTCGTTTCTTCCCATTTAATATTCGCATCATACGCTTCATATTTCAAGGTATTGTAGAATTGACTACCCATTTGATATCTGGCATTATCCAGTCCGAGATTAACTCGTGCTAACGCCGGATAATCATTTGAAGAAATATCCTGCTGACCGGTAACACCATAACCCAACCTTAATTTTAATTCGGAAATAGTATTTGAATTTTTCAGGAACGATTCTTCTTTTAGCTTCCAGGCAAATGCTGCTGATGGGAATGTACCCCAACGATTATTTTCTGCAAATCGGGAAGAGCCATCCCTACGTAATGTGAAGGTCAATAAATATCTGTCTAATAGCGTGTAATTAAGTCTTCCATAAAAGGAAACAAGATAGTTCTCGGTTTTTGAAACTTTTGCAGGGAAGGTGTAAGTTCCTTCCATGTTGTTTAAAGAGTCTGTCTTAGTTCTCCAAAACTTTTGATAAGAATAACCTGCCATTGCATCTACTTTACTTGAAATGGTTGGCAATTCTTTTTCATATTTCAAATAGGATTCAAAAAGATTACTAATTTTTTCCTGACTGTAATCAGTAAACTTACCTCGACCACCAAATGAATTATATTCCCAGGTTGCTTTATCACTTACGATCTCATTTCCATCGGTAGTTGATCGATCCGTTGCAATATTCAAATTGAGTCGTAAATCAGGAAAGAAGTGAAATTTGTAGTCGAATACTGCATTGGCTAGATATCGATTGACATTTGCCGTATTGTTGGTCAAGTCAATATATGCCCTTGGATTTGAAGGAGCATTTACAATTGGCAAATTACCATTAGGATCATCTTGTGGCCAATAGAAAAAACCTCCCCAAGGTGATCCATTTTGAAAAACAGGTTGTGTTGGATCAAAAGTGACGGCGGAACCTATTGCCCCCTCATTGGCAAAACGGGTGTCAGCAAACATCCCTTTACCATTCAATTTAACTTTTAGGTGATCATCAAAGAATGTAGGGTCAACTCCAAGAGAAACGGTAACACGTTTAAAATTTGATGTCTCTAAAATCCCATTTTGGTTGGTATAGCCAACGGAAGCTCTGTAAGGTATTTCTTTCAAATTTCCAGTGGCTGTAATATTATGATCAGTACTTACTGCAGTACTGAAAATTTCTTCTTGCCATTTCGTATTGGCATTTCCTAATAAAGCTACTGCTTCATTAGGAACTCTACCTGCTGCTGCTGCATCAGTTACAAATTGTCGATATTCATCTGCATCTAAAACATCCACATATTTTGGGATAGTTTGCATAGAAACATTCCCTGTATAGGATAGTTGTAATGCCTCACCCTGACGACCTCTCTTAGTGGTGATCATGATGACACCATTAGAAGCCCTCGATCCATAAATAGCCGTAGCTGATGCATCCTTTAATACCGTCATTGTTTCAATGTCATTAGGGTTGATCACTGCAAAAGGATTGCTTATACCTGATGCTTCAGCATTATCAATGGGTACTCCATCAATTACTATTAATGGATCATTGGAAGCCTGAAGGGAAGACCCTCCTCTAATTCTTATTTTTGCTCCGGCTCCTGGCGCTCCACCTTGAGTAGTGATTTGAACACCTGGAGTTCTACCCATCAATAATTCCTGGGGGGAAACAATTGCTCCTTTATTAAAGTCCTTTTTGTCAACTGCAGTAATGGAACCGGTAAGATCTTCTCTTTTCTGCGTTCCATATCCGATCACAACAATCTCGGATAGTTGATGGATATCTGCTGTAAGCGAAACATCAATAACCGTTTGATCGCCCACCACTACCTCTTCTGTCAGAAAACCTACAAATGAAAATTGTAAGGTTGCCCCTTCATTAACTTTAAGGGTAAACTTACCATCCATGTCGGTTAAAGAACCATTGAAAGTTCCCTTTTCTAAAATGTTCACACCTGGTAAAGGTGTGCCATCTGCACCATCAGTTACTTTGCCGCTTACCGTTAACTGCTGACCATATGCTATTATACCAGTACATAAGATCAACATGGGTAATACTAAAAGCAGCTTGTAAAATTTTTTCATAAGAATAATTTTTAAAGGTTAATTTTACATTTTTTGCATTTCCACCTATGTTTTTAACAAGGGTATTAACAATCTCATAAAAGAATGTGCTTGGAATTTGAGTGAAAAGAAGTGCGCTTCAAAAAAAATGTGCTTACAAGAAGTTATCTTTTTTGAACTGAAAAATATGATATTTAGGGGGACGAAAAATTCCGAAATCGTTTTAAAATGCTCTAAAACGATGTTTTCATAAAAAACAGAGGTTAACAAATGGTTAACAAAGGCTTCTAAATTATTTGATTTTTAAGGTGAAAAATAGTGTGTCAACGGGTTAAAAACAGGCCTTGTTAACCTAATGTTTACGTAAAATAAGATTGTGATATATACACTAACCCAGCCTAAATTCCCATGATAAAATCGGCCAGATTCTGACTGTGCTCTAACTTTAGTTTTTTACGAAGCCTTGTGCGGGATACTTTTACACTATCAGGGGAAATACCTAATATTGAAGCACATTCATTAATCGATAAATTCAATCGAATCAATGCACAATGCCGAAGCTCCAGAGTAGTGATCTCAGGAAAATTTAGTTTAAGTTTAGAATAGAAACCGGTATAAATTTGCTCAAAGTATAATTTGAAATCTTCCCAGTCTTTATCTAGTTTAAAACTCTCATCAATTATTTTTATCGTCTTCTTTAATTCACTAATCGTATCTTTATCATGCTTTTTGATGATCGTTTCAAGCCTATCCTTCAATTCCTTGAGAGACTCGTTTTTCTGAATGATATTGAGTGTATGGGTAGTAATTTGTTTATTCTTATACTCAATCTGATCATGCAATTGCTTTTCCTTTAGATGAAGGAAATTCATATCAGCTTCGCTCAGAGCCTGCTGTGATTTATAAACCGCCTGATTTTTTTCTAATAATTCTTCCTTTTGCCTGATGAGTTTATCCTGCTGCTCAATGATTTCATTCTTCTGTCTTTGGATTTCCCGGGTTCTTTCTTCAATCACCATCCTTAAATTATTCTTTTGACGAATGAGGTTTCTGTTGTGAATTTTAATGGAAGCAATAATGATCAATACTGACAAAATTATAAACCCTGCTATTGCCCACCATTTGCGAAACCAAGGTTTGCCAATCGTAAGGGTTAATTCCAAAGGTTCACTCCAAAGATATCCGCTTTCCTTCGCCCTGATTTGAAGTGTATATGTCCCATCTGAAAAACTCGCAACGGAAAGGGTTCGATTATTAGAGGGGGTAGTCCATTCATTTTCCAGCCCAACAATTCTGGTTTGATATTCCAATGCATTTCCTGGAAATGAAAGAGAAATGAAGCTAATTTCCAATTTGCTTTTGTAAGGAAATTCTAACTGTTCATCAGCTGACCACTGTATATTTTCTCCATTAACTTGTAGAGTATTGATAATAGGAGCTGGCGACTTTTGCACTTGAACCTCTGATTCGTTTATTAAACCAAGGCCGCTAGTGGTCGAAATAAACAGCTTACCTTCTTCCAAATAATTGAGACCACCGTCTAGAATTATTTTTGAGGGCAATCCACTATCTTTATTAAAAAGGATCGCATCATCTCCTTCCAATAATACTAATCCATAGGTATTGGCGATCCATCTTTTCGTATCTGAAAATGCAATGGCACGAACAGGCTCATCAATATTAAATCCCGGAACTGTTTTTCTCTCTACCGTCGAGTAATTGTTATTTTGATTTTTAATGAATAACAAGCCGGAATTTGAAGCTAGCCAGATATTTTCCTCCGCATCAAATAGAGCATCCTTTATCAACAATTTTTCAATACTCTCAAATCCGATTTCTAATGGAATATTAGTAAATCCATCATTTGCCTTATTATACTCCTGAAGCAGTTTATCCGGAGAATTACTCACACAATAAATAATTCCGTTTTTTGCCTGAAGTATTGCCTGGGTAGTATCTAAAGCTGGATATTGTTGCACTTTGTCAGTAGGATCAACTTTAATCAAGCCATTTCTATTTCCGGTAAACCATTTATTTCCTTCCTGATCTTTGAATATTTGATTAATGGTTACGTTTTGAATTGTGAGCAAATTGGTCTCACTTTTATCTTCCAGGTTGTAATAGTATACTCTTCCAAAAAAATCACCTACCCATAAATTTCCCTCTTCAAAAAAGATCTCCGCAAAATACGAGTCATCAATATAGAATAGCTCTTTAGATGGCGCATCGATACCACGATCAAAAACAAAAATATTCTGGCCAATTGAATAGTAAATATTTCCTTGATCATCCTTAGTGAGCGATTCAATACGGTTGTTACCTGCCCCCTGGATTGTTTTAATGGGCATATTTTTTAGGATGCCTACATTTTCCCCACCAGCAACCCACAATTCATTTTTGTTTTTATCATAATGAAAATCAATAATATCAACAATCTTGACATTATTGATTTTTTCAATTTGAATATTTTCAGTTGATTCAAATTGAAAGTAATAAAGTCCATTCTCCGATGTGCCAAGGTAAACATGACCATCAATCACCTCGACAGTAGATAAATTATCAAGATCACTATAAAAGTGCTGTTCAAGTATATTTTTATCACTATCTATCTTCAGAATGACAAACCCTTCTCGCCCGGTGATGATCAAGCGATCTCCATTGATCGTTTTAATATTGCTGACTTCTGTTAACGGATAGGGAATTTGGAGCCTGTCGATTCTGTCGTGCTCTTTATCATAACTCAATAAAACTCCCTTAAAAGGCGCTATCCAAAGATTACCAAAAATATCCTCCTCAAAAGCAAAAGTGTGATGATAACTAATAGACCGGAAACTCTCACCTAAATGATATCGGGACAATCCCTCAGCATTGACACGCACAATGGCATCAGTCTCTCCCATCCAAATATTCCCTTCCAAATCTTCAAAAATTGACTTTGGGAAATTCAGTCGTTCATTGAGGGTGAAGTCACCAATAGTAAAAGGAATTAGCCGAATGGAGTCATTCTGAAAAACTATTTCTGTAACCCCACTATCATGTAGTAATAAATAGCGGCCATCCCTTGTGATAAAAATCTCTTTTGTAAAAGTATTGGGTAATTCCTTATAAAAAAGTAATGTCTCGTTTCCATCAAATCGAAGGACACCCTCATCAGTAGCAATCCACACAAATCCCGAAGCATCCACAGAAATTCCTTTGATCAATTCTTTGGATTGTAGTTTTTCCAACTCATAAAAATGATTAAATCGCTCCTGGGCGAAGGAGGAAAAAGTTAGGGTTACAATGATAAAACAGATAAAAACAACAGTGGCTCTCATTAAATGGATGTCGATTCTCGGGGATATAATATAAAGTAAGTCAAAATTAATAAGATTTGATATAATTCAGTGATTTAGGTGAATTCCGAAATATAATTTACAGTGATAAATTGTTTCTCAAGAATCACAATTCAATTCTGCTTAAAAAAATTAATAAGAAACCCACTTGCACACATGGGATCAGTTGAGTTTGAATTGTTTAATCTTTTAATAATTATAAAGTATCAAAGTAGTGAAAACTAATCGTTATCAGATAGTGGATTCCTTTAAGGAGTGCTGGAATATCTGCTTTTTAGTTTTTTATTCTTAAGGTCTAAAATGAAGTATCTCAATCACAGAAAGTTATTTTTATTACAAAACAAACTACGAGATCCATTCCCGCACTTGTTGCGGGGTCTATATCATTTTCTCTTTCAAGATTTATAAGAACATCCAGCAATGATCAAGACCATTAAAATTTATCGCTAATAGATTTGGAGGTCTCACAACCAGTGCGGAAACAACTCTATGTAGAATCTTTACTTAATCTCAACCGAAACCTCAGCAGCTAATTGATCTGCCAAATTCTGTAAATAATTCACGAAATAAAGGGAATCTGTAAACTGCGGATCAGATAATTCCCAGCAACCCACTGCATAATAAGTAACAGTTTCATTATCATTAATCGCCAGTTTACCATAATAACTAGTTGCAAAGGTTCCTTCATCGGGCGCTTCTCCATATCCCTGGTAAGCATCTTTCGGTACGATCAAACCCATGCCTAACCACCATTCACTATTATAGGTTTGCTTGTCATGGGTATAGAGGGCAATAAACTTGTCATTTAATTCCAATT
>JBNLGO010000153.1:0-8410 GCA_050306095.1 Cyclobacteriaceae bacterium | reverse complement strand
GTTTAACAGTTTAAGCTTAGTTTTGATTATTTTTTTATTACAGAATTTCATAATAAATCGATTTTAGTTAGAATTAATTTTCTGACTATATAAGTGGAATAATTATGCCAACATGGGTGTTATGGATTGACACCGATTATGAGTGTGTGAGCTGGCTTTAACTGTGTAATTTGATAACTTTTTGTAGATAATATTCCACAGTAAAAAGGTCCCACCTTAGTTGGGAAAGTAGAAAAATGAAAAATTCCTTTATATAGAAACATGAAAATGGTCTATACAAAGGAATCAGTATTTATCGTGAATTTAGGTGGGAAGTTAAGTAAAAAAACTTCCTATGATAATGGTTTAAATTTTCGCATTGTCAACTACTTTTTCAAATTCATTTTTGATATTTTCATAAGAAGATTCTATTTCTTCGGAAAGCGAATTCAGGTTCTCATCAATTTCCCTTAGGGTATCATCCCATTTACTTTCTTCTGTTTGTTTAATGTAGTTTACTTTATTCATAAACTCATTCCTCTTGATTTTTAAGGCTTCAATTTTAGACTTGAATTTCCTCTTTTCGTCTTCTTGAGTGTTTCAATTTTTTTCAAAAGGAAATTGATTTGAGCATCTACTTTATCTACAAATGACTTGATGCTATTTTCGTATTTAAATTTATTGTCCGTATTAAATTGTGTGTTACTCATCATTCTAATATTTAGTTTATAATTGAAATGTTTTCGATAAAAAAGGTTGTTGGGGTGTGTTGATTCTATCAAATAGGATTGCCAAAAGGCTTCCCGAAAAGATTTCAACAGACAGGTGTCTATCCGTTTCTACTCTTGTTAAAATTGAGTGATTGTTGTGTGTGCTATTTTTCTTTTCGGAAAGCGATGTCTTAAGAAATAGTCACCTTCTCTTTGACTTTATTCAAAGCTTCTTTTCCTCTGTTTACTTGTTCATTCACTTGTTCATTGAGGATTTCTTTCGCCTCTCTTAGCTTTCTGTTAGCTTTTTTCTCTACAGATTTTTTGGCTTCCTGCATGTCTTTTGCAAGTTTTTTTCGGGTTTTTTCGCCGCTTCTTGGGGCTGTTAAGTATCCTGTGATTAGTCCGGCTCCTATACCTACGGCAAATGAAAATACTGTTCTTAATGAATTATTCATAATGATTTGTTTTAATGTGAAAAATAAGCCCCTGATACTTTCAGAGGCATTTTAATATTGTGGATGTTCTATCCTGGCTGAGAAAAAGCGGTTAGCATCCAGTGGTTTTTTTCCGTTTGTTTTACGAAACCCTTTACCATATCTTCTGTGCCACTGTCACCATGATTCAAGGCAACTTCTATTACGTTAAACATACCTTCCAGTAGGATTTCGTAGTCTTTTATAATCTCTTTTATCATTTCTAGTCCCGAGAGATCTGTCCCGGTTTCTTTAATTTGTGAATGGTCGAGGTATTCTCGCATGGTACTAAATGGCGTTTGACCAAATACACGAATTCTTTCCGCTATTTCATCTATTGCTAGCTTGGCTGCATTATATTGTTGTTCAAAATTTTCATGAATATCAAAAAAGTCTCCTCCTTTTACATTCCAATGAAAGTTTCTCAACTTTTGATAATGAACACTATAATTAGCGAGTAGCTTATTGAGTGAATCAACAAGTTCAGCGGTTTCTAATTTGGTATAGCCGAGTTTACTAAATGGTCGTTTTGGAGTTTTCTTTTCTTTTGTAGTTTTTTCCAGTGTTCCGTTATTCATAGTAATTATTGTCTTTGTTCACTATGAGTAATGCTAAAAGCATACCAGCCGAAAGAACTATTATTTAAGGCAAATAGGGGACTTGCTTTGAGGGAGTCGTGTATTGATTACTCAAAAATTGTAGAAATTATTCTACAAAGGAGGTTTAAATGAGATAAAAAAAGCAGTGCCTTTTCCGAGTTTACTTTGTACATCAATTTTTCCTTTATGGCTATGAATTATATTCTGTACCGCAGTCAACCCTAGTCCTGCACCATCTTTTTTAGCTGTGAAAAATGGTTCAAACAGACTGTCTAAGTTTTCCTTGGAAATCCCTTTGCCGTTGTCTTTGATGGTTAAGATAATCCGCTCATGATCTAATGAAGTACTAACCGTTAGTTTGCCTTCATTGGGTTTCATTGCTTCAATAGCATTGATCAGCAGATTAAGAAGTGCTACTTTTAACTGATCACGGTCTAAAGGGATATCAGGTATATTATCATCGTATTGTTCTTTTAATGAGATGTTTTGTAGTTTAATCCTATCCTTCACTAAATCAATTGTTGCCCTTATCTGTTGGTTTAAATTCTGCTTTTCCAGCTTGAGTTCCTTTGTTTTCGACGAGTTTAGCAGATCAGTAATCAAATTCCCTATTCTATCTGCGTTGCGTTGAATAATATTAAAATATAAATCCGCATCTTCTATTTCACTAGGCACTTCATCTTTAAGTTGTTGCAATGCAAGCGTCAAATTGGTGAGAGGGTTTCTCACTTCATGGGCAATTGTGCGGGCGATCTTTCCGGTCATAGATAATTTTTCAGCAAGAAATAACTCTCGATCTGCTTGCTTTCTTTTTGTCATATCCCGTATAATGCCCAGGTAGGTCTTCATCCCCCGCACTTCATCTGTAATTGTCACACAATTAATAAGGCAAGGTTTTTTGTGGCCAGCGCTTGTTGTGAAAGTAACTTCAAATTCCTCTGCGTTACCTTGACTGAGTAACATTTTTCTAAAAAGCTGATATTTTCTTTTTTGTGAAAATATGTCTCCCAAGGCCATGCACTTTAATTCCTTCACAGTGAATCCGAAAAGATGCTGAAAAGAAGAATTGGTTTCTAAAAAATCAAAATTTTCATCTACCATGAAAATGGCGTCAATTGATTCTTCAAAGAGCTGGCGGTATTTTTTCTCACGGGTGGAAGATTCCTGACTTCTGGCTTTTTTATCTGTAATATCCTGAAAGGAAACACAAAAACCATCGTTAAGTTTGGCCATTGAATATTTAAAATATCGGTCAGAATCTTTCAAGCTCTGTTGTGTTTCAAATGTGACCAATTGACCATTTAATGTGGTGTCTTTACCATGGTTAAATATTTTTTGGCCTACGGCATCTTGATAAATTGTGCTTAGGTTTTCGCCTTTAATATGATCTATGTTTTTTCCGAGATATTCAGCCGCAATCTGATTTGCAGCGAGACAACGAAAATCAATGAGCTTGTTTTCACTATCATGTACTGATTTAAAAATTATCAAACCATAAAAAGCACTATCAAATATGCTTTTTAATAGATTTTCCGGGGAAATGTTTTCTTGCTTAATAAGTTTATAAAGCATTCGTCAAAAGGTTAATTGGGCTTTAAATCAGTGTTTTAATGCATGTTAGAGTTTAAAATATTCAGGAGTCTAGTCCGTATGTTTTTAACTTATTATAAAGCGTTTTTCTATCTACCTGAAGCAATTCGGCGGTTTTAGTTTTATTATTATTGGTTTTTTTTAGCACAGTCAGAATGGCCTTTTTTTCTGCTTCTTCTACCACTTCTTTTAGGCTGGAAGGAATATTTCCGTTGAAGGACACACTCATATCCAAAGAAGCATTGGCGGATGGAGAAGCAATCTCCGGAGGAAGACACGATGTGTCCAGGAAATTTTTCTGGCAAAGCAGTACTGAACGCTTTATGACATTGTTAAGCTCTCTTAAATTACCATGCCAATAGTGAGAGCGTAGCTTAACAATAACCTCCTGGTCAATAGATTTAATGTTTTTATCTAACTGGTGGTTTGCTAGATTTAGAAAATGATGCGCGAATTGTTCTATGTCATCTGGTCGCTCCCTCAGTGGAGTAAGCTCTATTTTAAATTCGTTCAAACGGTGATATAAATCTTCTCTAAACTCACCTTTTCTGGTTAATTCCTGAAGGTTTTCATTGGACGCTACAACTACCCGGACGTCTATAGGAATGTCCTTTGTATCCCCAACCTTTTTCACCACTCTCTCCTGTAAGACCCTTAGCATTTTCATTTGATTGTCATAGCTGAGATTACCTATCTCATCAAGAAATAAGGTCCCTCCATTTGCTAATTCAAAGCTTCCTTTTTTGTCCTGGATGGCTCCGGTAAAGGCTCCCTTAATGTGTCCGAAGAGCTCACTTCCGGCAAGGTCTTTTGGTAATGCGCCACAATCAATCGCTACAAAAGGATGATTGGATCGAGTGCTTTTTTGATGAATAGATTTGGCCACATATTCTTTTCCTGTACCAGTTTCTCCCTGGATGATCACTGACATTTCTGTGGGGGCAATGAGGTCTATATGTTTTTGCACTAATAGGGATTGCTGACTGACACCAGAAATAAATTCTCTCTTAAACAGGGTGGGCTCTGATTTCCTTTCTTTACTCGGGGTAGGTTTAGCATCTAATGCGTTATTGATGGTCATTAGTATTTCATCAGGGAATAGTGGTTTGGTCACATAATCAAAAGCACCTTTTTTTAAAGCATCAACGGCAATACGCACATCAGAATATCCTGTTATAATGATCACCTGAATCTTAGCATCAATGATCTTTATTTTTTGAAGGATTTCCAGGCCGTTATAATCGGGTAATTTGAAATCACAGATCACCAGATCAGTTGGGTTTTTCTTGAGCCATTCTACCGCTTCTTTTCCATTTGTTGCGGTCTGCACATCAAAACCTTTCTTCACTAAGAACTTTTGAAGAAGCAAACAAATATCATTGTCATCATCTACAACTAATATTTTTTTCATTTGTTTAAATTATGACAAGTTATGTATCGCTTGAATTATCTCTGATTTTGTAAACGGTTTTTTGATAAAAATGTCAATGCCTAGTTGCTTTGCCTTCTTTGTTTCGATATCCCCATCATAAGCACTGATAATAATAAGTTTTGGATCTTTAACATTACTTTTTATATCAGGAACCAAGTCAAACCCGGTACCGTCAGGTAGTTTTAAATCAAGAAAAAATAGCTGGTATTCATTTTCATGGATCATTTGCCTGGCATTTTTTATTAAATTGGCATGATCAGCTTCCATTCCTTCTTTTCGTAAAAATGTGGAAACCATTAATCCTATATCCTCCTCGTCGTCAACAATTAATGCCCTCATGTATTTGAAATTTCCTTAAATAAAAATGAGATTACTTTTTACAATTTCTAAAAAATATTGCCTCATACAAAAGGAAAACCTACTGGTTTTCCTTTTGTTAATCACTAACTGCCATTACAGGCTGATCTATTTTTTCAACAAGTTCCTCGGTTAGATTGCCAAAGAATAAGCGAATCATTCCACTTTCCATCTCTGATATAGTAGCTACCAGGTTGATATCGTGTTTTTCAGTAAATTTCTTGAGTGATTTAATCTTACCTCCTTTGCCTATTATATGCAAAGAATAATTGTTAAAACCACTTTCTGTTGCGAATTTTTCAAGGCGTTTATACAAATTATCCTCTATAAGATCTTTGTTTTTTTTCATGAATGCTATCAATACTTTCATGTTAAATATTTCAGCAAAATCCCTGATCATCTTGATGGTCTCATGCTCATGATCCCGTAAATCCGTAAGTATTAATAATTTGTGTAAATCATTTGCTGTAATCTCATCTTTGACGGCCAATACTGGCTTATTTGATGTTTGCATTACCTGTGCGGTGTGATTTCCTGAGAAGAATTCAGCTATAGAAGTTTCACCACTTGTTCCCATTATAATCAGATCTATTGGTACTAGCTTTAGGCATTCATCCAACTTTTCTTTGAAATCACCTACTTCAATTATTGGAATAAATTCAACTTGATTATTACTATAATTTGAAATGATTTTATGTAGTTGCTCCTTGCTCTTATCAATGAGTTCAATCATTATATGATTATATTCCTCACTTTCTTTTTGATGAGCTATAGCATCGCCATCAGGTCTGAATAGGTTCGGGTTATTTTCTCCTATGACATGAAAGAGATAGATAATGCCATTGGTTTTATTAGCAATATTGATAGCTGATCTTAGTCCAGCATCAGAAATATTAGTAAAGTCGATAGGTACAAGTATGTTCAGTTTCATAACGTATGAATTTTTGCGATTAAATATTTTGTTTAATAAGGATTGAACTTATTGGTGTGTGTCAAACTCGTAAGCTTTCTTCGTCTCTTTCAGAGACTTCAATAATTTTTTGGCCTCATAAAGCTGATTGACAAAAGCCACAATGTCAACTTTGTCTTTTTTTAATTCAATGATGGTCTCAACGTAACATTGTATGAGTTCCTTTTCCTGCTCAATGCAAAAATTTAGTATGTCGTTTTCATTTCGGTGAATTAGTAAATGGTTGATTTCCATTTCCACTTTTTGAAACTCTAATTTTATAAGGTCAGGTAATTTGATCTCTTGCTCATACAAGTCCAATGAGGTTTGAGTGACAAGTTCATCAAAGTTAAGTGCTTTCTTTTCTGCAACTAACAAGAGTTCGTCGGCCATTGGTTTGTTATGGATTTTTGAAGCCGCAGTTTTATATATCTCTTTAGCGAGTTTTAGCTTATTCATTAATTTTTCTACACTCATTGTATTAGTTTCCATGATTCTCCTCTTTTATTACTTCTGCTAAACTTTTCACAGATAATTGATCAAATGCTATGCCGTCAGCATGAATCCAATGAATCTTGATTTTAGTCTGTATTATGCCTGAAATAGTGGGGTGGAATTACACATCTATTCTTAAAGTGTGGAAATTTCTCTACAAATGTTTGTCAGGTTTGAATATGTCTACTACTCAATTGTGTGGAAACATTTAAAAGTTTCGATGGCATGGTTTTCACTTGTATATAGAGTATCAAAGAGAAAAAATCATTAGAGAGAATAAGCATGAGATATATTAAAATACTTCAATTTTTAAATTTTATTGGGTTTTTAGGAGTGATAGCAATTAATTTTTTAGCGAACTCTTTGCCTATTAATGCGCAAACTACTGGCGAAGTTTCGAATAAATATGCAACCATGTTTACTCCTGCAGACTTCACCTTTTCAATTTGGGTTTTGATATATGTTGGACTAGCCGTTTTTATCATCTTTCAGTCCAGGGGTTTTTTCAAAAACAAAATGAACCAATCTAGAATTGTGGTTTCGCAATTGGGGTTGGTCTTTTTCATTAATTGTGTTGCTAATGCTTTGTGGATTTATGCCTGGCACTATGAGGAGCTATTATTAACTGTAATATTGATGGCAGTGCTTTTACTCACTTTAATTGATCTGAATAGAAGAATAAATAGGATTCAAGCGCATGTGAAATCACCGATGCAAGTTAAATTGGCGGTAATATTTCCAATGGGGTTGTACCTGGGATGGATATGTGTTGCAACCATTGCTAATATTTCAGCTTATTTAAATTCTATCCATTGGGATGGATTGGGTTTGGTAAATGAACTATGGATGATATTAGCCATAATTACTGCAGGTTTAATTGGCATATATCTTTTGACAAAATATCATCTAATTTCCTCCGCATTAGCCATCGCATGGGGATTGACAGGGGTGGTTGTAAATAATTGGGGAATCGAAAAAAACTTCATCACAAATATTGTAGCCATTGTAATCATCACTTTTTTGTTAATCGGAATATTTTATTTCTTAATTCCCGAAAAACAACAGGGGGTTTTGGGCTTTAAAAAGAGTTGAGAATAGAAACCAAAGGACTTGGTGTATCTTACTAGATTCCCTAAGTATTTTGATTGTGTTTTTCGACCCTTTGTTCGAGTCCATTTTGAGTAATACCGGTATAGAATCGATTAAGTTTTTTGCTGAAAAGAATGTAACAGTAGCACATGTTTTTATGAATTGCTACAAAATAAAAAAGCTTCGTGTAAATACGAAGCTTTTATTAAGTGGGCCCACCAGGGCTCGAACCTGGGACCACCTGCCCCGATAGTTATAGGGGGAGTAATATACATTTGTATTTAAATAGATATTTAACAATATAGGTGAAGAAGTAGGGGAGATGGTCTGAAATAGGTCTGAATTTTTGTCCATTAATAGGGATATAAATTCAGCAGGAAGTTGAAAAAAATTAGAACACCTTTTTTAAAACCACAATTCGTAAATTCGTTTTAAAAACGATAGGGTGATTATAATGATAAGTATAAAGGCATATTTATACTTTTTAGGAAAAAGTTTTGATTTAATAAGAACATAGCCCCCATATATCGTTCCTCCGACTATAAGTAAACCAGTCACTGTAATGATGTGTTTATTTTCAGAAAAAAGGAATGTTAATAATGTTGTTAAAGTAATTATCAGATATGAATAAAATTTAACATATCCCTTTTTAATGTTTGTCTCTTTGATCTCGCCTAAATCAGAAATGATATTCTCAAATTCATCCGAATTGATTACCCTGGAAGGAATAAGAA
>JBNLGO010000152.1:0-8482 GCA_050306095.1 Cyclobacteriaceae bacterium | reverse complement strand
TATTGGGAATATTGATATTCCTATCATAGTCAGGCTTCAGGGCACCAATGCTGAAGAGGGAGCAAAGATCATTAATGATAGTGGGCTTCAGGTGAAGTCTGCTGTGCTGCTCAAAGATGCGGCAGAATTAGTTAAGGAAGCAGTTTCATAAAGCAAATATATTTTTTGCACAATTTGGGTTTTTTACTCAAATTTGCGCTCCATTTGCGCCCGTACCAGCCTGTCGGCAGACAGGGTTCAATTGGAATAATTTAATGCGCCCGTAGTTCAATTGGATACCCGCCTGCCGGCGAGGCAGGGAATATCGGATTTCGGATATGAAGTATTATGTATATGTATTAAAAAGCATTAGGTTTGAATATACATATATTGGGCATACTGAGAATTTAAAGAAAAGACTCGAAGAGCACAATAAAGGTAAAACTAAATCAAATAAGGCCTTTTTGCCATTTGAAGTAGTTTATTTTGAGGCTTTCGAGTCGAGAGAAGAAGCTATTAAAAGGGAAAAATATTTCAAAAGTGGCTCAGGCCGCGAATATTTAAAAGAAATTTTAATTAATGCGCCCGTAGTTCAATTGGATAGAATATCGGATTTCGGCTCCGAGGGTTGAGGGTTCGAGTCCTTCCGGGCGTACATTTTAATACAAGAATGGCTTATAATACATATTATGAGTCATTTGTTTTTATGAACAAACCTCACTTTCTCAAGATCCTTCAATTGTATTATCTAAGGATTAAAATCAAACCAATGTAATATTCACTCGATCGCAGGGGCTGCTGTATAAATACTAATAATTCTGAGAGTTAACACTAATCAATCTAAGAGAATTTTTCATTAATGAGCTAAATATCAGACTCTTATCTCATTGATTAATTTTTTCATTCATATTGATGTTCCTCAAAATAAGATTGATTTTGCAATTTAGTGTTAGTAAATCATTATAAGTGATTGATCTCTTTAATAATATTTGATTTTTCCAGGCATGAATGCGTTCTACTGAAAAATTAAAAAGTATTCATGATCTGAATCACCAAACAAATTCTTAAACACCCAATGGACAAGCCAAAAACAAATTCATTATTCATATTTGACCATCAGGAGTGAGGTAAATTTTTCAGATATAAGTAATGAATTGGAAACTAGTTATCAACAAATGATTCAATAACGATTGATGTGGCCAATAATAGACTTTGATCATTCTCAGGTACTACAAACGATAGGGCAAATCATTTTGCATTTTCGTTTTTTTCGACATAAAAATGATTCATATAAACACTGGGCAGTAGGGATTATAAAGCCAACAGATTCATTTAATTATCAGGCCCAGGAAGACATTATTCATAAGATCAATAAAAAAGTAGAATTGGAAACTTTGGCGCACTTTAAAGTGCTAAGTAAAAAAAATGCTGATAAAATAATGGATGAATTACTAAATAAAGGTTTCGAGAAGGATAAAACATTATGCAAGTACGAATATAGAGTAGAACCAATCAGTCAATACCATTTGGTGATTTACCGATATAGAAAATAGAATTTAACCTATAAATGATATCCTTTCTCCATGGCAAACCTTACCAATCCAACAACTGATTTGGCGCCAATTTTTTTGAGCAGCTTTCCTCTGGCAAATTCTACAGTTCTAGGGCTAATACACAATATATCGCCTATTTCTTTACAGTTTTTTTCATGGCAGATATATTTTAAAATTTGCTTTTCTCTTTCGGTAATTTCTACTTCTGGCAAGTAATTATCTTTTTGATATTCTCTTCGTTTGCTTGTCATCATTGCTTTGAAGGAAAGATCATTGTTATAGAAGTCTTTTTCATATACCTGAATGATCGCCTCGTATAATTCCTTTGGATTAGAATCTTTTAGCAAATATCCATGAGCTCCTGCACTTACCATATGGTTGATGGCTAATTCATCAGCATATTGAGTGAGAGCAAGAACTTTAATTTCCGGATACAAACGGGTTATTTTTTCACATGCCTCAATGCCACCCATATTTGGCATATTTATATCTAATAGGATAACATGAGGCTTGTGTGTTTTGAGCAATTTCATCAATTCTACTCCATCAGATACGCATTCAACCTGATGTATCCTTTCATAAGGTTGCAGAATTGATTTTACACCATCCTGTATCAACTTATGATCATCTGCAATTACAATATCAAGTTTCTTCATGCTAATAATGTATTTTGGCTTAGAGGCACTGTGATTTTATATCTCGTCCCGCCACGGTCTGATTTAACATCACTGCTCGCACCAATAATTCGAATACGGCTTTCAAGGTTCCGGAGTCCTATACCACTATTCATGTCCTCCAAAGTTTTAACGTAATCAAATCCGCACCCATTGTCTTCAATTAAAATCATCAGGTGTTCTTGACCCCACACAAATTTAACCCATAAATTAGCAGCCTTACTATGCTTTAAACTATTATTTATGATCTCTTTAATGCTTCTAAAGATCATCAATCTAACTTCTTCTTTCAATTCGGAATCAGTACCACTTGCCTGAAAGGAAGAGGTGAAATTCGGAGGATTTGAAAGGCCGATGACAAGTTGTTCAACACTTTTTGTTAAACCCAGATTGGCCAGTGCATAGGGCATCAGGTTATGGGAAATACCCCGGACATTTTCAATAGATTCAGCCAGATTGTCACGGATCTCCAGCAGTTCATCCTGAAGTTTTTTATTCTTGTCCAGTTTTTCTGTTAAAAAGCTTAATCCTAATTTGATTGTAGTAAGACTTGAACAAATATCATCATGAAGGTCTTTGGCAATTCTTTGACGTTCGCTTTCTTGTCCTCGAAAAGAGGCAAGCGTAGCTTTTCTTTCGGATTCTGAATGCAACCTTTCCAGATCTAGCTGAGACTTCAGTGATTTTTTTTGTGACGAGACCACCATAAAAACCACAAAAATTACAAGAACAATCATTCCGAATGTTCCCGCCATCATAAATGACAAAACATTAAAATCCATGGATCTGTTCTACTTTTTTCTTGTATGGCACAAGCTGATAAAATGAATATCCAATAATTAAATTTTTCAAAGTGTTTAATGTGCTATGAATTGGGTAATAGAAATTGATAACCTCATTGGATGTAAATAATTGTCTGGCAGAGAATAAAAACAGATTGCCTGAAAAATAGAGCAGAAAACCTGCAGCCAGCCAAAACATTGGATTTTCGGTGATTACTATTGTTTTTTCTGATTGGTAAAGATCTATTAAAGAGATGATTGATAGGATAATCAAACCAATTGTTGAAATGGTTCTAAAATTATAACCAAAAATTCCTTGATCTTTGGCAATGAATGCATTGGCAAAGGCAATTAAGCAAAAAATTAAAAATACCAGACCAATCAGATTTTTTAATCTCGATGTTCGGGCTCCTATGTAAAAGGTAAGAAAAACCAGTATAAATTGTGAAATTCTGAAAAATCTATGAATTTTATCAATATGATCTGTGAATAGGTTACCGCCAAAATCAGAAAGAAAAGAGATAATTACATAGATAAAAATGAGAATAAAGGGTTTGTGTAAACGCTTTAATCGTATTATCCCCATGAGTATGGGGATAATTACCGAATACATCGAAGTATAAATAATTACGTATATCAATCTTAAAATCCATTATTTGGACAGTAAGGTGGGCAATCCCAAGATTCGTCAAGTATAAAATTATCATCAGTTGAGGCTGATTTTGTATCTGCAGGAATAATGTTATCCATATCAGAACTTGCGCCTACCATAAATAGCTTTTGTCCTCCGTTACTATCCTTTCCATAATAAACTCTCAATCCCACACACCCTTCTTGATCAAGCAATTTCTGAATTTTTTCTTTCCCAAAAAAATGTGCATTAATAATAGTTTTTTCTTGTGCTTTAGCACGTTCTGAGGATTGGTAATTTTCAATCCATTGTTTGGCGGTCTCCCTGGAGATAGGTCCACCTTCGTTTCCTTTGAAGCTCATGTGTAAATAAATTTATGTGATAAGTGAAAAGATTAAATAGTCTATTTCAATTTATCCATCAACCAGGCACGAAATATTTTTATGATAAATTGATAGTTTTGTAAGTGTCATTAAATCAGCAATATAGGAATTTTGTAATAAGAAATTTTAGTTAATACACTTGATGAAATTAGTGTATTAACTATTTTGGTTAAAAAGTAAAAGGAATTTTATTTTTGGATTTACACATTTAAAATGCCAATCATACTTTATTCGGTTTACTATCCTCATGAAAAGCGGTTCGAAATTATCCGAGATGGTATTTTGCCTTTACTTGGTAAAATTGAATTTGATAGGATGGATTATTTCCTAAGTACCTATAAGGGAGAAAATGTGAGCATGATGCTTGATACTTCAAATTGGGGGATCAAAACAACAATTGAAGATCATTTTCACGATTTCTTTGCAGAACATAGTTTTGAAGTAGCTGAAAAAAAATTACCCATAAACCAATTGTTTCTGGACTTTGAGCCAAACACGATTCATTTATGGGATTTTAATCCATTCAAAAACAAGGAAAGGGATCTAAATAAAATAACAATCCATAAGAATGAACACCATCTATCAGATAAATGTCTCAGCGTCTTATCAATCAATCAATCATGGGATGAGGGGGATTCAGTTCAGTTTTACTTAAACATTTTAATTGTTATAGATTGTTTACTTCGCATTGATTCAAGGGTTCCTACAAGTTTTGCAAATACATTGATATTAAATCTTAAGTCAAAGTTTAACAATAAAGTGAATCTATTTCTGGAGTATTTGAGGAATGGGGAGGGGATATATACAAGTAATAGTGATAGTATAATTCGACACTTTGAATACATTAAAAGTATAGTAAAGAGCACAGAAGTAAAGAATAGTGAACTGTCTGAATGGATAAGTATCGTTAAGAATTGGATAGATAGTCCGGAAAGTGATATTCAAATATCATCAATTGACCGATGTGTTGCTTTGATAATTTGTATTAATCAAAAGATTGATTTGAATCCCAAAAGCCTGGTTATGGCACTAGGTATAATTCAAAGGTTGAATGATGAAATGTTCTTATAATATATACGTCACCTACGTAGAAACACTAAAAGTGCCTAGTGCTTGCCCTTAAATGCACAAAAGCATATCATTTAAACGTCAGATATACAGACGGTTACAATATTAGACGCGAATTCTGTAGCCTTAATTATAGTTTAATTGCTATATCTTTGGATAAGAATTAATATAGTTCTGACTTTCAAAGGTGAATTAAATCAACCATATAACTCTCCTTTTCAACACAGATCTATTATTATAAGTAGTAATAGCCTACTACTATCCTCCAAATAATAGAAATCGCATTGCCCGCCAGGGCAATGTGTATTTCTTTTTTGAATAATACACAATTCAATTCTGGTTTAAATCAATCCTTCTTTAAGCGTTTCATGTTTTTTTTGTAGTTTTTGAATCAATTTTTAGAAATATAATTTTATCCACCATTTGAAGGATCAACTCAAGATTTCTTTCTGCACTGTAAGTATGAACCGTCTTCATCATGTCAAGGAGACGTTACCCAAGAATATTAAGGATAACCAGGATTATCCAGAACTCGAATTTATACTAGTTGACTATAACTCAATAGATGGATTGAAGGATTGGGTGATGCAGAATATGCAAGATGAACTTGTCACTGGGTTATTAAAATTTTACCGGACAGAGCAGCCGCAAAGGTTTTTACCTAGCCATGCTAAAAATATGGCCCATCACAAGAGTACTGGTAATATCGTTTGTAATATTGATGCTGATAATTTTACAGGGGTAGGATTTGCAGAATACCTTAATGATCACTTTCCCGAAAATCCAAAGAGCTTTTTATGTGTGGATTATCACCGAAGAGATGTTCCTCCAGATACCTTTGGAAGAATTGCTGTGCCTAAAAAGTATTTCCTGAATGTTGGTGGCTATGATGAGCGAATGGTGGGCTATGGGTATGAGGACATTGATTTGTGTGAGCGTTTAAAACAAAATGGATTAAAGCATCACTATATCACCAAAAGAGACTACTTCAATGTTATTAGTCATTCTTCAAAAGAGCGGATTAATCAGAAAAATCAATCAGATATTGAGACTGCCTTTATCAATTATATTCATCCTTTGGAATCAGAGCTAATCATTCTTTTTAAAGATGAAACATTTATTCAGGGGACACTTCAGGATCTTCAAAAGGGTATGGGAAATCCAACACTTAAAGAAAAGAAATGGATAAGAGGAGACTACAGTATTCAAGGTGATCAATTACATTTATCACTGGTACATGGAGATATTGAGCAATTCTCAGTTAAAAAGACCAGCATTATCAATTCACAAGGAATTCCATTTTATAGGATTACCGATCGGTCTTTCTTGGATAGAATCGAAATGCAATACTATACGATCACAAATCATGAAATTTTATTGGATAACATGGAAGCTGGAAGGATTGTAGTAAATTAAACTATTCCTTAATCCAAATTTTCAATTCTACTATTCTATATAAAGGTTGATTTCCTCATGGCAGGATGGACATTTTTCAAATTCAGCGAAATACCTACTGATGATGGCATAGAGCTCCGGATCGTATTTTTTCATGTCATCACGGGTATTTACCCAATTGTGCTTGCCGTCAGTTTTTTCAACCTCTGCATTCACGTTAAACCAATTCTGAACACCCTCAGCCCAGTATTCCCAAATGTTGGTTTTAGCATAGGTATTTTCATATTTACCTTCCGAAATAGCAGCATCCATGGTTTTTTGGAGCAAATCATTGAAAGTGGAATCAAGAGGAAGAATGCCAACACCATGAATGGTATGAGCAAACTCATGAATCAGAATATCTTCAGCATGATATTTATCGATCTGGTAGCAAAGTAGGTTTTCTTCAGCACAAGTTGTTAAGGGCAAATCGATGGAGCCACCAAGTCCTCTGGCTCGGACATCCCAGTTCAAGGTTGTATCATTCTCCAGGTGTGCATGTTCGGGGATATCTGTGGTTCCTTCGTATCTGGCCATTATTCCCACACGGGTATTCAATTTTACCATTTGTTCCAGAAATTCGGTAGGCAATCCATTGGTCATAAAATCTATGGTTCGGCATGCAGCCACAACTGCTGAGTCCGGAACTCGATGAGAGCTGATGATGTGAATGCCATTGACATTGACGTATTTTTTATAAAAAGGATCCAGATTCAGTTCTTTTGGAGGAGCAGTAATTTTATAATCTCCAGGATTATTTGCAATGCAAATTGAACCCGCTAATAATAAAAATAAGATGAATAATGTAGTTTTCATTCAATCAGTTTTTAAAAAAATCAATTCAGTTCTACTATTATAGACTCACTTTCTAGAGGAATCATGTATTGGCCTCTTTGATTTATTTTGAATTTCTTTTGGGAGATTTCAAAACCTGTTTCGCCAAATGATTTTATCCTCAAAAAAGCTTTTGGAGTAAATTCATTTGACGGTTCCAGTTCAGCACGAACATGACCTGAGCTTTTATCATAATAGACCTTTTTAAATTTACCAGCATCCAGAGTTAACCACAATTGACGTGGAGCAATATAGACCCTGGATCTGGCAGCTGTGGTTAATTCAACACTTATTTCATTCTTACCATTTTCAAGATTGCCTCCAAATGAGAGCCAGCCAAATTCAGGATGTTCAACAATATATGTTGATGAATTCACTGCATAGCCATAAAAACCAGAACCATAATCACCTGAAATGCCATCATTTTTCAAAGTTGAAGGAAAGGAGTGAAATGCTGCTGGAGCGAATCCATCTTGGGTAATATTTGAAATGGCTCCCATCAATCCACCGTATCCAACTCGGAGCAAATAAAAATCATTTGGATTTTCTTTATACTCACGCAAAACAGGAATAGCATTTAGTGCCGAGCCGTAATGATGGATTTGCCTTTCGATTCGTTTCAGCTTGCCACCATATAAAAAATCCCAGTAGCGGCGTGCATTTCCATTATAAGCCCAGTGTGGAATCGTGGGCATGTATGCAAGAATAGCACTTAAGGTAACAATTGCTTTGTCGTCAAAACCGAAATACCTGGACCACATATAAACTTCTTCCTGCCCGGTGGAATCCCATGGCATTTCACTACCAAAAGGATAATTTAGCGATTTCCAGTGCTGCGCACGTTCCTTCATTGTATTTTCCAGCTTCCGCGCATATTCCCACAATCCTTCTGCTTTTAAGTCTTCGAGAATCAGAATGAATACACTACCTTCCATTTGGCCGAATTGTGCGTAATAAGGCGCCAACTCCACCATGGCCATGGATGTTTGGTAGGCATTCAGTAAGTACCAGTCCCAGCTTTTTTGATTGACAAGGCCTGTATAATTTCGAGCGAGCCGATACATCACCCAGTGAGCAGCCGCAACATGTGGATAATTGTAGGATCTTTCGACCGTTTCAGCATGCGATTTATCCCAGGCTGCCC
>JBNLGO010000151.1:0-8546 GCA_050306095.1 Cyclobacteriaceae bacterium | reverse complement strand
TCTTTCCACTCCTGGATGGAAACCTGGCGGTAATTTCTAATGCCCCATTCTTTATGGGTATAGTCATACTGCCACTCCACCATAGTAACACCATCACCTACCGTCACTTTTAAAGGATTTGCACTCCTGAACTCCGAAATTTGGTTTAAAAACTCCTCTTCCCTTTTTCTATTAGCTACTTTTCCTATCGTAGGTTCCAATTCATTTTCCTGCATGCTCACATCTTCGTGATAGTACTTTTCAAAAGCTTCCATTAGTTTCCCTTGTAATACAAGGTCATTCAGATCATTAATTTTTTCCATTAAAGTTATCATAGACTTTGTAAGTTTTATTTGAACATTACAAAGCTCGGAAGGTAGCATGAGCTAAAAATTCGACTAGGAGTAAAAAGGATGTGAAACTAGATTAACATAATTAATTATCAAGGGCTATCTCTGCCCTGATTTTACTTAGGAATTGTTTGGTTATCCCAAGGTAAGAGGCGATCAGGTATTGGGGTACACGCTGCTCGATTTTGGGGTAATGTTGTCGGAAAAGAAGATATCGCTCCTTAGCAGGCATACTGATATTTCTAACTACCCTCTTCTCTGATGCAACGTATGCTTTTTGGATGATGATGCGAAAAAACCGTTCCAGTTTGGGAACTAGCTCATAAAGTCTTTCTAAAGACTGAAAAGGGAATTGGGCAACGGTGGTGTTTTCCAGGCATTGCACATTGTAATCTGCTGGCTCCTGATTAATAAAACTTCCCAGGTCAGCGGTCCACCAATTCTCAATGCCAAACATCACTACATGTTCATTGCCTTCGGAATCGACAAAAAAAGTCTTGGTGCACCCTGTAATAATAAAATTTTCTGTTTGGCAAATATCCCCTTGCTGTACAATGTATTGACCCTTGAGATATGTTCTCAACTTCACATTTTCGGAAATCATCATCACTTCCTGATCCGTTAGCGGTACATATTGTTTAATGTATGTTATCAGGGGATCTATTTCCATTTTAATATTAAACAGGTTTTGAATGATGATAAATAATTGGCTAATGAAATCTCTATATAGCCTTATTTACGAAAGGAATAACTAAGATGCTAAACCCATCCTGTCAAATTCCTTCTTCAAATTCACTTCATTATGATAATGAATCGTTTGAAAACCTAATCTTTGAGCTGTTTCGATATTTGGCTTGCTGTCATCAATAAACAATGATTCGCTAGCTTGAATTCCATAACGAGATAGTAAAAGCATAAATATTTTCTCATCGGGTTTTGCTATTTTCTCATCCCCTGATACCACGATTCCCTCTAACTTTTGAAAAAATGGGTACAGCTCATAAGCGATGGGAAACTTTTCAGCAGACCAATTGGTCAATCCGAAAAGTCGGTATTTTTCTTTCAATTTATCAATTAAGGAAGTATTGTGATGCATCTCCCCTCCCAGCATTTCTGGCCATTGAGTATGGTATTTCGTAATCTCATCTTTATAATTCGGAAATTCTGCTGCCAATTCCTTTACCCCATCTTCAAAGGAACGACCTGCGTCTTGCTGATGATTCCAATCCATCGTGCAAACATTGTTAAGAAAATATTCCATTTCCTCTTCATCACTGAATACATTTTTATATAAATGTCTAGGATTCCAGTCCACCAATACTCCACCGAAATCGAATACGATATTTTTAATATTCATGAAATCTATTTATTCTTTAAATCGACTTAATTAAAAATCAATGATAACGATTTTGCACAAATCATGTTTGGTAAGTATAAATATTAATTCCTTTAAAAAGATCAATTTCAAGAATATGCGCTATTATCAAATCTGATAGCTTGGTGATTACAATTGAATTATTCAAAGTAAAACACCATCCATATATGAAATAAAGAAAGGGTCATTATTATAAAAGAAAGTATGATGTGACCTACATACCATATCTTATGCAAATAATAATATTTTGATTTCAATTCAGTAATGTTGAGCGACCCCAATAAAAAATTGATGAAAAAAGTAATGCTCAACAAAAACAGGTACGCATACCCTAGTATGGTAGAGTGAATATAAAACAACAAAGGAGATAAAGCTCCGATCCAAATATGAAGATTTAAAAGTTTATTGGAAGTTTGATAGCTAAACTGAAACACCCTGGTAAGTAGTAGAGACCATTGTAAAACAATACCACTAAACAATAGCAACCCTGACCACCTCTTGTAACTTTCAATCTGCTGTAAATCAATTAAATAGTCCCATTTTATATGCAAAAAATACTGCAGCAAATACAAAACAAAAAGTACAGATCCTACTAACCTTAAAGTATTTTTCGACATATTTATTTGCTTGATTTCTTTAATAAAGAAGTTAGACTATGGTATGAAGTAACGGTATTAAGGGAATCCATAAAGACATGCTCATTCGGAAGGAAATATCCCTCCGACGGCCATTTGTCACCAATTTCCGGAACTTCATTTTCCTTAAAACTGGTCACCTCTTCTAAATATGATTTATAGGTTTCCAGAACACCTTTTTTGAACACTTTAATTAACGAAAGCATTTCTTCTGTAGAAAGAGAGTCTGCGGGGTAAGACCAGGTGGTTGCTCCCATAACATCATTCAATTTCCAATCCTTCTTCGGGGAGTCAGGGTGATTGTTATGGCAGTTGACGCATGCCGGGGCAGAGGCAAAATCAGGAAACATAGCTGTGTATCGGTTTGAAGCTTCATCAAAAAAGAAGGCCGGTTGATGATCTTTTTTAATTTGTTCAAACTTCTGTGATTGAATCCCCGAGAAGGCATTGCTTTGTGCAATCGGAAAATCTGAACCTAGGTAAAGCCCAATTGGAACCGGGCTTTTTTCCATTACAGTGGCCGTTCCCCTCAAAAACAATGCAGGTAGAGGCCCTGCTTCTACATCTTCATCTAACCATTTTTCATGAAAAGTCAACCCGGATTTTTTTCCTTTACCAACAATTTCTTTTGTATAAATTGAACGGGTAATGTCATTTTCTTTGGCTATCATCCTAAAGGCTTCCTCCACCGAATACACCTTTTTTTCAGCTTCAACTTCCGGAAGTGGCTGTGGGGCCTGTACAACTAGATACACCATTGCCGTCGCAAAAAACAATATTACTATAACTAGAAATGCGCTCTTTTTCATCTTAAATCGTTAATCTGATTCTAATTCGTTGACGAGGTATTGTTTTAATTCACTATAAGGATCCTCACCATTATCCATATAATTGATGACTTCCATCAGAGGGATAGTATCTTTCATGACTGTAGCTACTTCCATGATGTGATTGCCATGGTAGTCATGACACTGTAAGCAAGTCTCCCATTTATTTTGTTTTACGAGCTCTTCATGACTTACATCCAGAGGATCCGATTCGAGTTTGGTATCTTCATGACATGTCTGGCAATAGGTTAGATTATTGATCGTAACCCGTTTGTTTTGATGTTCCAGATGACAACTTTCACAGTTCTCAGGGTGAATTTCTTTTCGTGATTCGGCAAATTTTGGTTCCAAAAATCGATGCACAGGATGCCTGTCATCGGGTCTTTCATGGCAATCAAGACAAATCGAACTCGTCACATTCTGAAGTCCAAAGTCTACTTCTTTATCTCTTAGATTGAGTAGTTTCCTGAAATTGGCCTGAAGTTGTTGTCTTTCTGTTCCCTTAGCGGGTTTATGACAATCACTACAGTTCAACTCTTCATGGCCGATGGTCAGTTCTCCCCTCGAAAGAAAACTCCTGTTCTTTTGGAATAATAAGGTCATAACCAATATTGTTGCAATGAAAGCAGCGATTGCTATAGAAACCACTCTTGTGCTATGCCTTAAGTCTAGATATTTGATGTTGTCCCTAAACTCCACATCTACCACGTCCGATTTTGGAACGGTCTGGCATGAAAGGAATAAATTCTTCTGTTTATCTTCTTCCGTAAGCCCTATACAATCCCCTGAAATAATTTCACCACTATTTAATCTTGCTACGCAGCTGCTACATATTCCCGATTTACAAGCATAAGCCACATCGATGCCCGATTTTAGCACAGCATCTAGTATTGTTTCCCCTTCATCAAGGAGCAAGGTATGCACTTGATCACCTTTATTAACATGAACTTTTTTCACCCCTCCTACCTGGGGAATTTGATTGGCATCCAGGGCTTTAACAAAAAATTCCTGGAAAATCCTTTTATCCGGCACATTTATCTCTTCCAATGCGAGCTTAACCTGCTCCATCATAGGTGTAGGACCGCAGATATAGCAATGAATTTTATTGCTGTCAACTTTCTCCCTGCGAAGAATCTCAAGGCATTTTTCTTTATTTAACTTCCCTGTATCACCAGCCCAATTTTCATCTTGAGGATTAGTCAAAGAATAAATAATTCTAACCCTCTTACTTACTATGTTATCAAAGTAATTTTTGAATACAATATCCTTTTCATTGGAATTGCCATAGATCAACGTAATTTTTGATAATGGTTCATTCCGAATGAGGCTATCAATCATTGCTTTGATAGGTGTGATGCCACTTCCCCCTGAAAAAAACACATAATGACGGGATCGTAACAACAAAGGAGATACTGTAAACCTCCCATTGGGTATCCCCACTTCTAAAGTGTTATTAATTTTCAGATCATCTACCAGATAGGTTGATACTATTCCGTTAGGTATTTTTTTAACACCAACAGACAACATTGACTCCGATGGTTGATCACAAATAGAATAGCAGCGAGTATGCTTGATATTATTTTCATCACGAATAGTGATCGTAATGTATTGACCAGCTTTAAACCGAAGATATCTCCGTAAATTTTCAGGAATGTGAAAGGTAATGATTCTAACATCCCTTGTTTCTTTTCTAGCCTCAACCACATTCAGATTGAATGATTCCATATTCCTGGTTTAAATGTTTTTCTGTGAACTCGTCAAAAAATAATGGCAATACTCTTTTGCTAAGCTGTATGCTTACCAAAAAAATCGATTGGTTGGTAGAATGAAATATTAACCCTTAGGGTCAAATAATTAAATGGTAGGTTTGATTGATGGCATTAAAATAAAGAATGATCAGATCAGGTTCTTTTCACAATTACGATATCCTCCTCATCTGATTTTTTAGTAGTGATTTTAATTTTATCTTCTTCTTTATAATGTTTTACTACTCCTTTGATAATGCCAATGCCCAGGTCAATCATTTTCCTGTTGGAGTAATAATGAATTGAGATCTGGTCTGGAGATACCCTTTTAATAGTAAGTTTTGGTGGGTCAGCATCAGGGTTTGCAGATCTTACCGCCCTATGCATTGTATTTTCTGTTTGTTCCAGAAAATCAAGAGCATCCCAATCTGGTTTTACGAATGATTTGTAGGTGGTCATTAATCCCCCTGCGATATAGAAACCAAACCCTTCAAGTATCTCTCCTCTTGATGCACCGGTTTTTTGCATTACTACATCCAGAATTTTAACAAGATCCTCATCCGGATGAGACTTGGTAGCATCATAAAATTTTCCATGTAAACCAGCTTCTCTTAAAATATCAGATAGCGTATCGTTACCATGATTCTCCCTAATGAACTTAAACAGTTGATTATAAATAATTCCGTGCATAAATAAATGTTTTGTTTTACGAACTCCTCAATAAAAAATTATCCTATAAGCCCGAAATTTAAATTTTTAAATCAAACACAAACTATTTTTTCGATATTGTTAAAAATACATCAGTTGAAGTTCGGGAATGTTTCGATGTAAGTAAATGCTGATTTCAAACAAAACCTTTATCACATTTTGCTATATCGATCTATTATATACGTTAGATTTTTCCTATTCTTTGATTGAATTTACGTTTGGGGGCAGCCCTTATTTCTAACGGTCTACATGTTGTTTTGAGCATCTAGGATTTTACTCATATTATGATGAAAAACTTAATACTTTAGAATTCAAAATAAGTGGTAGATCTTCCCCTAAACAGGAATTATTCATCTCGATTCCTGATGGTATTCATGTTCATAAATAAAATTATTCCCTAAAGAATATCTTCCGTAAATAGAGTTTGATAATTGATTGGATATTCCTGCTTCTCTTTTTAGTCGGTTTTGGCTGTCAAACTCCTGTTTTAGATAATCTAATATTTCTCCACTAGGAGTCCTTGAATCCAGACTTAATAAATTACCATTTTCATCGTATTCATATATAGTCTCATAGAATGTCCCATTAATATAATCCTCGTGTTTCTCAAAAATTAATCTATCATTTTGATAAGTTCTTTCTGATAAAACCATGAGATTTCCATCCAAGTCTCGGCTTTCATGTTTTAATATTTTTTTATTGGAATCGTAATGATATTCATCAATGAACCGTAGTTGATCGTCCTTATCAAATATTTCAACAATTTCTATCATCGATTCAGGGTCCAATCTCCCTATATGACGTTCGATTAATTCTGAATCATTGAAGAATTCCCTTACAGATTTTTCTCCCTCTTCATGCTCAGCCATTCTTTCCACCTCTTCACCATGTCGAATTGTACGTCTCAAAAATCCTGTTTCAAAAAACTCTTGCTGCAATTCTTCAAATAATTCGTCTGCTACAAAGATTTTTGTATTTATTATATCACCATTTGAATTATATAAATATTCTGTACGCGATGTTTCAACACCATTATCTAGCTCCCTTTCTTCAATAAGTCTTCCATCTGTATCGTACTCGAAATTTACTTGATGAAGATCTTCTCCTTGATGATCATTATAGGAAACTTTATTTCCTTTATCATCTATATATTCTTTGTAAACAAGTTTTTTTTCCTCCTCCTTAAAAATTTGATACGTCTTTTTGATTAACATTTTAAAAAATTATAAAGTATAAAAATGATATGGTGGTTATAAATATATCATAATCATAAAAATTAATTTATTAATTTAAAAATCTAATGTATTCTGTACTTTGGTATCTATCTACAATGCCCTTTCTCACTAAAATCAATCATAAAAACCTACCTTTTTATCCACCCGTTCTATCATTTCCACAATTCGTCTGGCTTTGGTCTCCTCTGTTTTAGCTTCATAGATCCAATCAATATATGCTTTTTGTTGCCCTTCCGGGAAGGCTAAAAAATTCTCCAGGATTTCTTTCGGTTCATTGTTGAAACATTCCATTATTTCCTCCGGGATTTCAAGGTTAGACTCATCAGCATAAAGGATAATATGAACCATATCCCCCTCCTGTTTTCCAATTTTCTTTCTGATGGCAGCTTTTACCGGAAGGAATAATTTTCCATTCCCCATCGGCATAAGTTTATACTGGTTCAATTCAAATCCATCGATACTACCTTTCACTTTTACCCATCCAAAAGGATTGTTCTTATTTTGTAATATTTCCGGGATTTCCGCATACGTCCATCCACCTTTGCCAGGGAATTTTTTGAGAAGGTAATTTGAATTGACTAATGGTGTTTCTTTTTCCACGATTTAATATTTTTCAACAACAATTACCGTCTTGTTGCTTGGGTGGACATTTTACGCTTCCATAGCTGCAATACACACAACAGTCGCCTTCCAGTGGTTTTAAAATGGTCTTACAGTTTTCACATTCATAAAAATATTGACAAGCATTTGTCGGCATGGTTTCTTCCTTTTTGTGTCCGCAGACAGGGCAGGTGATGATTGACTGAAGAATTACTTCCATTCTATAAAAATTAAATATTTAGACCATGGATGGAATAGAAGTAAGTTAGGAAACATTGATGGCAAGTACCAACTTCCTTTAAATCCTTTCTAAATCTTGTTCCAAATCAAATGATATAAAGTGAATTTCATAAGGAGGATCTTTACTTAAGTCAATAAAGGCATCCTCTGCTGGCCTTACTCTATATAAGATTTTACCATTGTATTTTTCCATTAATGGAATTGCATGATCCTCAAATTCCAGAAACTTTTCCTCCTTACCTTTTTTAACAAATACTAATTGGGTGATGTAAATCATGATTGGGTTTATTAAAAAAAAGCTAATTTAATTTTGCTATAAAAGGATTTTAAATTGTATCCATTTTAATACATTTCCTCAAATATTAAACGGTGGTAATTAACACTATCAAAAATTATATTTTTCCTTTGCATTTTATTCATGCTGTATTCACAATGTGGGTTGGGGACGCTTCCAGAGAGAAGAATTAAAGCTACCAGTAATCTTTCTCTTGGATATCTTGGATTTACATATTTCATATTTGGCAAACTAATATCAAAATTTGTCTCGCCAGACATTTCTACATCATTTAACAATTTTATTAGATTTGAATTTTCAGATGCACATAATTCAAGCAATTCCGTAAAAATTGATTCTCTAAATTTTAAATTCATAATAAAAATTGAGTCCTTGTCACAACATCCGTGCTTATGTTCTATAGTATTAAATTCAAAACAATTGCTCAAGATTGTTTGAGGCAACAATTTGTAAAATTCTATTAGCTGGTTGAAGTCATTAAAAAAACCGAAAGTGGTAGATTGATCAAAGTTTTCTATCACTTTAATAGCATAAGAACCATCATTTTTTGGACAATC
>JBNLGO010000150.1:0-8549 GCA_050306095.1 Cyclobacteriaceae bacterium | reverse complement strand
GTACCCAATGGTAAACACCCAGATAGTTCCAAATGCAGAAATTATCTCTCCAGCCATGTGATATATTTTTTCTTCTTTGCCCACTCTAAAAATATTTAATAGCATAGCTATGATTATTAAGGCCATCATGCTAAGTACCAGGTATCTCATCCACTTAATATTGATAGTGCTGGCATCATATGAATATATGTTTTTCACAGCTCGTTGATGATGGATAACCATGGAAATTGAAAATATCAAATAGACAAGAGGGTGAAGGCTTTTTAAAGCTGTAACAATGTAAAAGAAACCTAAATGTCCATTGAGATATGCTTCCTCCAGGTAGTTGTGTTCTTTAAAATTGTCATTGAGAAAATAATAGATGTTGCAAATAATATAAAATAGAAAAGGAAGGAAGTGGTAAAAAGAATTCTTAAAGCTTAGATGTCTTTTATCCGTATAGGCCAGTACATAAAAATAAATCATTGGTCCATATACCAGGATAAGCGAGGCGGCTAATCCGAATAAATGAGGAGCGAAATTCCTGTGCTCATTAATGGGAAATGAAATAAGAAGATAATTTAAACTAAGTATCAATAAAATACTGCCCAGGATTAAATCGGCCTGTTTTTTTGACTCTTTTTTAAATATGATAAAGGCACAAAATATAGAAAGTATTAAGCCTCCACTTATTAAAGAATTCATTTGGTACGGTGTTTGGTAAAGTCTATGAGTAAAATAATTATCAGTATTTAATGCTTAAATAATAATTAGTTAACAACTGCATATGATATTGAAAGTATTTACTATCAAACAATTACTTTTTAAATATGTTAAAAGTTCAGCCAAATATCGACCAGGGAATTGAATTTATCCGCATATCGGAATTACCTCTTTTTCAACATCAACATTTTTGTAGGTGGGTTTCACCAGTTAGAATTTTTGAAATAGTTTCGGATGAAAAAACTATGCCTGATTGTGTAGAGTATAGCGAATATGAGTTTTGGTTTGAAACACAAAGTTCTAACCGGCATAATGACGAAAATATTCATTTCTAAAAACCAGTTTCCCTTATTTATTTTTGTTGTTTTTAGTAATTTCATTGGTATTAATCAACCAATAATTACGATGAAAATAGGTGTAATACTTTCCGGATGTGGGGTTTTTGATGGCTCAGAAATTCATGAAGCAGTTCTCTCCTTATTGGCCATCAAAGAGTGTGGTGCAGAGTATCAATGTTATGCTCCCGATATTTCCCAGCACCATGTAATCAATCATTTAAATGGCGATGAATTAAATCAAGAAAGGAATGTTTTGATTGAATCGGCCAGGATAGCACGGGGCGAAATCATTTCACTTGATAAGTTTGATGAAAAACAAGTAGATGCTTTAGTGCTGCCAGGAGGTTTTGGGGCTGCAAAAAATTTATCAAAATGGGCTTTTTCTGGTCCGGATGGGAAAATAAACCCACAAGTAAAAGAAGCAATAGTTGATATGGTCATGGCCAACAAGCCGGTCTGTGCACTATGCATAGGGCCAACAGTAGTCGCTAAAGCATTAGAAGGAATGGGTATAAAGTCTCAGTTGACTGTAGGAACTACAAAAGAAATATCTCCTTATGATATAGCAGCCATTAATCAAGGTATAGAAAAGACCGGTGCTGAAGTATTAGAAAAAACAATTCGAGAAATAGCAGTGGATGAAAAAAATAAAATTATCACAGCTCCTTGCTATATGATGGAAGCCGACATTATTGAAATAAGAAATAATGCAAAGGAAGCAATTGAAAAAACGATTGAATTAGTTAAATAAAAAAAGGGCTAACCAGCCCTTTTTTAAATTTCAATTTCTTCTCCTATCCTATTTGTAAATAGGTATTCGGTTATTGGTAAGGAAGTATCTTGAATAAGATTCAACCAAACACCATATTTAAAATACCATTTAACCCTTATAGAGATAATTCCCTTAGTAAAATACGAGTGTAGATAAGGATGTAAAGTCAAGGTGATTTTCTTCTCATTTTGCTTTTCAACCAGGTATTCCAGATCTCTTTCTATTTGATCCGCTACTAAGATGGATGATGTTATCTTACCAGTTCCTCCACATGAAGGACATTTTTCGGTAGTAGTAATATTTAGTTCAGGTCGTACTCGCTGACGAGTAATTTGCATCAACCCAAACTTGGAAAGAGGCAGAATGGTAAACTTAGACCTGTCAGTTGCCATGAATTCTTTCATCTTATCATAGAGCAATCTTTTGTTGTCTGCTCTACGCATATCAATGAAATCAATGACGATAATCCCTCCCATATCCCGTAACTGTAATTGACGGGCTATTTCTTTTGCTGCTTCTGTATTGGTTTTTAATGCAGTGGCTTCCTGGTTTTCTTCGGAGTTAGATTTATTACCACTGTTTACGTCAATGACATGGAGCGCCTCCGTGTGTTCTATTATTAGATATCCTCCAGTGGGAAGCGAAACTGATTGACCGAAAAGCGTTTTTAAGTTTTTTTCAATTCCATAGCTCTCAAAAATTTTGGCTTTGCCATTATATTTTTTGACAAGTTTTTCTTTGTCAGGAGCAATAGATTTTACAAAACTTTTTACCTCGTCATAAATAGTTTTATCATCAACAGTTACACTGTCAAATTTCTCATTGAGAACGTCCCTTAGTAAGGATGAAACTCTTCCTACTTCACCAATAACTTTATCCCTGACTTTGGCTCTTTTTAGAGACTTAATGCCTGTCTGCCATTTGTCTAATAATGACTGTAAGTCTCTATCGAGTTCTGCTACATCTTTTCCTTCAGCAACAGTACGAATGATGACACCAAAATTGTCTGGTTTGATGGATGAAATTAATCGAGTAAGCCGTTTTCTCTCTTCACTTTTAACGACCTTCTTAGAAATACTTACCGTATTGGAGAATGGTACTAATACCAGGTATCTTCCTGCTATTGACAACTCACAAGATAATCGTGGCCCTTTTGTGGAGATAGGTTCTTTAACTACCTGAACCAGTATTTGCTGGTTTTTAGTAAGCACCTGATTAATTTTACCAAACTTATTGATATCCTTTTCTCCTTTAAAATTTTTTAGCAAAGGAGATATGGGTTTGCCACCCTGAATATATTTGGTAAACTTATTTAACGAACTTACTTGTGGCCCTAAATCCAGGTAATGCAAGAATGCATCCTTTTCATAGCCTAGATCAATGAAAGCCGCATTAAGTCCGGGTACAACCTTTTTTACTGAACCTAAATAGATATCGCCAACCTTAAATTTGTTGGCATTTTCATCGTGATGAAATTCTATTAGATTTTTATCTCTTAGTAGGGCTATTCGACAACCATGTTGAGTTGAATTAATTACTAATTCATAACTCAAATCTTCTTCTTTAAATGGTTATACAATAACTTACCCTAAAAATGTTTTAATAAAATAAGAAGAAGTAATTAATTACTTCTTCTTATGTCTGTTTTTTCTCAATCGCTTTTTTCTTTTGTGAGTAGCGATTTTATGTCTTTTTCTTTTTTTACCGCAAGGCATAATTTTAATATTTTATATAAAACTTATTTTATCGATTCTAAATAACTGCTCGCTGTCCCTTTCAATGATTCATCGGCATCAGAATTAAGTATATCGCCCAATTCTTTTTTCGCCTTTTCCACCTCGTTTAATTCTATATAGCAGTAGCCTAAATAAAGTTGGGCTTCATAATTTTCAGGATGGTGTTCAAGCAAAGTGGTAAAACGGCTTACCGCATTATCAAATTGACCTGATGTGATGGATAGAAGTCCTAAATTAAACAATGCCTTTTCATGCGTAGGCTCCTCTTCCAATATTTTCCTCAATATCATGATTCCCTGCATTGGCGCCGAACTGGTAACATAGGTTACAGCTAAATTCGCTTTTGCATCTAGGTCTCCTGGTTGAATTTCAAGCACTTTTTCATAATACTCCCGGGCCTTTTGCCCTAATGAGTTTCTTTTTGATTCTGAAACAGCAAAATTAAAAGCGTCAAAATACGCATCCCCAGCTTTTCTATACCCTTCTACGCTTTTTAGTTCCTGTGCAATTGTCTCTAAATAATACGCTGCACTATCATAAAAAAAGGCAGATTTATAGGCCTCCGCCAAAGAGTCTGCAAATATAAACCTTTTTTCTTTACTTTCGCTATTTAGCATCAACTCCTTGTAGGAATTGATGGATGAGGTGAAATTATCTGGGAGCGATCTGTTTTCGGAAGCGTGATTCTCTTCCGATTCCAGTGGTTCACTTAACTCGACTTTTTCCTGTTTGTCCTCAACTACAACTCTTGGTAATTGATAAATTCCAATGATTGCAATTGCAGCTATTAAAAAAAGTATGATCCGCGTTTTGGTCACTAGATCTGGTTATTTTTCTTAACCAAGTCACTACCCTTTATTTTTTCAATAAACACCTTAGATGGTTTGAAGCTAGGGACATAGTGCTCATCGATAACTATCGCAGTGTTCTTTGAAATATTCCTTGCTACCTTCTTTGCTCTTTTTTTATTGATAAAGCTACCAAATCCTCTGACATATATATTTTCTCCATGCGCCATTGAATTTTTCACCACACTAAAAAATGCCTCAACTGTTTCCTGAACATCCGCTTTGTCGATGCCTGTCTGATCAGCTATTTGAGTAATTACCTCTGCTTTAGTCACTTTGAATTAATTTTTATGAATATACTTTTTTGTCAATAATTTTAAGAGGTGCAAATTTATATGCTCAACTCAAATATTAAAACTTTTCCTTAAAATAGATTTATAAAATATTGGATTACAGCGCATTTACTTCAAAAATAATCAAATGGTTTGAGAAAACAGAACGTGATCTCCCCTGGAGAGGTACGAATGACCCTTATAAAATCTGGCTTTCAGAAATTATTTTACAGCAGACCAGGGTAAGTCAGGGTACTCCCTACTACTTTTCATTTGTAGAATCATTTCCTACTGTACAAGCTCTTGCCAATGCTGATGAAGAATTGGTGTTGAGAAAGTGGCAGGGGTTAGGGTATTATAGTAGGGCGAGAAATTTACATAAATGTGCCAAGCAGGTTTGTGAGTACTACGATGGAATTTTTCCGGAATCATATGATGATTTGTTAAAGTTGCCGGGAATTGGCCCCTATACAGCTGCTGCTATCGCTTCTATTGCTTTTAACTTACCTCATGCAGTCATGGATGGAAATGTGCAAAGGGTATTGGCAAGGTATCTTGGCATAAAAGAGAATATTGCGGAGGGGAAGGTGCAAAAGAAGATTCAAATTGCAGCCAATGAATTAATCGACCCTAACAAACCGGGAGAATTTAACCAGGCAATTATGGATCTGGGAGCGACTGTTTGCGTACCGGCAAATCCTCAATGCGATGACTGTCCTGTTGCAGAAAGTTGTTACGCCTTGAGTAACTCACTTCAACAAGTATTGCCCAATAAGGTCAAGAAAATTAAAAGGAGAAAGCGATATTTTTATTATTGGGTATTTCAATATCAAGGTAAAATTTCGCTACAAAAAAGAGGGGAAGGTGATATTTGGAATGGGCTATACGAGTTTAAAATGACAGAACAAAAACATAAGAATTCTTGGGAAGAATTACTTCATGAAGAATTCCCATTTCTGGATGATTGTGATGTCATCATTAAGGATGTATATGAGTTTAAAAAGCACGTGTTGAGCCATCAGGATATTCATTCTACGTTTATTACGATTGACATCAATAAAAGTCTTTATGACCAATTGAAATTGAATTATTCCTATCAATTTTATTCACATGATCAGATAGTGCAATTGCCCAAACCTATTTTAATTGACAAGTTTTTGCGTGAAAAAATTATTTGACTACATTTAACATTCTTTCCTAATTTTGTAAAGAAATAAACTCGAAATATGGCAGGTGTAAATAAAGTAATATTAGTAGGAAATCTTGGCGCTGATCCAGAAATAAGGCATTTGAGTAATGGTTCTGTGGTAGCAAACTTTAGTTTGGCCACGTCTGAATCTTACACAAATAAAAATGGTGAAAAAGTAACGCAAACCGAATGGCACAGGATTGAATTATGGGAAGGGCTGGCACGTATTGCTGAGCAATATTTACAAAAAGGCCGCACCGTATACATTGAAGGAAAATTGAAATACGAAAACTGGCAGGATCAGGAAGGAAACAGTAGAACAACAACCAGAATTAGAGCTAATCAAATGCAATTGCTCGGAGGAAGAAGTGATGATGCTCCTAACAGGGAAGCTTCCCCAAGGCCACAGCAGCAAGTGCAAACTCCAGTTAAAAATGAAGTAAACCCTAATATTCAGTCGGGAGAAGATGAAATTGATGATCTTCCGTTTTAATTTTGAACCTAAATATTTTTGATTGGAATCGAATATAGACGACCCACTCCCCTTTATTCTGGCATTAATTAGCATGGAAAGTGAGCCAGGAGTTTGGTTTTACGTTATCAACGCATTGATACTTCTGATACTTTTAATTTTATCAGGAATAGTTAGTGGATCAGAGGTTGCTTTTTTTTCATTATCTAATAAAAGGCTGGTAGAATTAAGAGATGGAAGCTCTACGGAAAAGAAAATCTATTCTCTGGCTCTGCATCCTAAAAGATTGCTGGCTACAATTCTGATATTAAATAATCTTATCAATGTTGCGCTTGTTACCTTATCCACATTTGTTTCGTGGCAAATATTTGGATCAAAAGATGCTGTTGGAAAAGTAGTGGTGGTGGTGACAGTAGTGGTAACTTTTTCTATTGTGTTTTTTGGTGAGGTTGTTCCAAAAATATATGCCAACCAAAAGAATGTAAAATTCGCCCATTTTTCACTCCCACTAATCTCCTTTTCATATGTGTTATTTAAACCCTTCGCATGGTTATTAACTGCTATGACCAATATTGTAGAAAAGCGTATTAAAAATGAAAATTATGAGATAAGTACTGAAGACTTAAAGAAGGCCCTTGAAATAACTGTGCCTGAAGATACCCCGAAGGAAGAAAAGGATATATTAAAAGGTATCGTCAATTTTGGTCAGCTTACAGTGAAACAGGTAATGAAATCACGAGTTGATATTACAGCATTTGATATTGAAATTGATTTTCATGAATTGATGGATAAAATCAATAAATGTGGCTTTTCTAGAATTCCGGTATACAATGAAACTATCGATAATATAGAAGGTATTTTGTACAATAAAGATTTGCTCCCTTATGTTGATGAAGAGGATGATTTTAAGTGGCAAAAGTTAGTAAGATCAGGTTTTTTTGTGCCAGAAACGAAAAACATTGATACCCTTTTAAAGGACTTTCAGGAAAAAAGGGTGCATATGGCCATAGTAGTAGATGAATATGGTGGAACTTCAGGGATTATCACTATGGAGGATGTTATTGAGGAAATAGTAGGAGAAATAAACGATGAGTTTGACGAAGATGAAATTAATTACAACAAACTCAATGACAATACCTTTGTTTTTGAAGGTAAAACATCTCTTCACGATTTTTGTAAAATAATTGATGTTGACCCGGAAAAATTTGAAGATGTAAAAGGGGAAAGTGAATCACTTGGAGGGCTAATATTAGAATTGCATGAAAAATTACCGGCAGCAGGAGAACAAATAATTTTCGAAAATTTTGTCTTTACCGTGGTGGCAGTTGACCAGAGAAGAATAAAAAAAGTAAGGGTATTAATTAAATAAAACTGAAATTGTGAATAGAAATAAAGGAATAGGTCTTGCAATAATTTGCAGTTTACTTTTGATGATATCTTGCTCCCAGGAATATATGCCAAAACCTAAAGGGTATAACCGAATTTCACTTCCTGAAGCTAATTATCAAATCCTTTCTGACACATTTCCATACGTTTTTGAGTACTCAAAATATGCCAAAGTGCTTTCTGATTCATCTTGGATAGCTGAGAAATATTGGATTGATGTATTTTATCCGGAAATAGGCTCAAGTATTGCAATCTCTTATAAGCCAATTAATCAAAATGAGGATTCATTAATAAACTATTTTAAGACAGCATTTAAGCTAACTTCTAAGCACCAAGTGAAGGCATATGCTATTGATGAATATGTTTTTGAAACTAACAAAGGAAAAACGGCCATACTGGCAAATCTAAGTGGAGAAGTTCCAAGTCAATATCAATTTATAATTACAGACTCTGTGAATCACTTTTTACGGGGAGCATTATATTTTAACACTGCTACAAAAAATGATTCCCTAGCACCTGTAATTGAATATGTGCAAAATGATATTATGCATATGTTAAATACGCTTGAGTGGAAGAATGAAAATGATTAAATAATGCATGGATTTTTCGATACCAAAATTGAGTTTTTGAAAGGTGTCGGACCGCAAAAAGCCGCATTATTAAATAAAGAGCTCAATATTTTTACTTTCGGAGATCTGCTTCAGCATTTCCCTTTTCGGTATGAAGACCGTACCAAATATGTAACCATTAATTCCATCAAACCCGATGATAAATTTGTACAGGTAAAAGGAATAATCCGACATATAGAAACAGTTGGTGTTGGAAGAAAAAAAC
>JBNLGO010000149.1:0-8826 GCA_050306095.1 Cyclobacteriaceae bacterium | reverse complement strand
AAATACCGAAGAGAGGCATTTTGAGATCGAGGAATTGTCTGAAGAGTTCTTTGCATACCAGTTCGCCGAAGACAACAGGTTGAAATTTGTGAGGCTGAAGAGGGGGGAGTAACTTATCTTGATGTTTTAATATTCAATTGAGAAATCTAGTTTTTTTATAATTCATTTCATCAAACCGAATAACTATTATAAATTCGATTTTTATGTTTTGAGATGCAGAATCAACTTAGACAACATTTACAATACAGTTTTTGGAATTATTGGAGGTATTATTATTGGAAGAGGAAACTTGGATATTTAGGTAAAAAAACTTTTTTAGAATCTAATGTGAAGTTTCTCAGATATCCTCAGAATATAGAAATTTATAATAATGTTGTTGTGAAAGAAGGTACAAGAATTTGCGCTTGCAATAAAAATGCGAGAATACAAATTGGAGACAACACGACAATTGGATATCATAATTTCATTTTTGCATCAGATCAAATCGTGATTGGATCAAACTGCCTGGTAGCTCCTTTTGTTTATTTTGTTGATAGTAATCATCAAATCAGAAAAGATCTGTTAATAAATGAACAACCAAATGAATCGGAACCCATCGAAGTCAGTGATGATGTTTGGATAGCCTCTAATACTACCGTTTTAAAAGGAGTTAAGATAGGGAAAGGTGCAGTAATAGGAGCACACTCCTTGGTTAATAAAGATGTTGAGCCTTACTCAATAGTCGCAGGCAGCCCCATAAAGAAAATAGGAATGAGGGAATAAGATGAAATTAGGAGTATTAATTCTATGTCGTTACAATTCAACTCGATTGCCGGGGAAGATTTTAAAGCCTATTCAAGGGAAGCCAATTTTGCAATATCTTCATGAAAAAATAAACTTAGTTGTTGCAAGAGATCAGATTATTATTTGTACGTCTACTGAAAGTTCTGATGATCCAATTATAGATTTTTGTAGAAGAGAGAAATACAATTTTTTTAGAGGGTCTCTAAATAATGTAGCGAAAAGATTTTTGGATTGTGGACAACACTATCAATTTGATTTTATCGTAAGAATCAATGGCGATAACCTTTTTTTAGATCCTTTTCTACTAAAAGGGATGATTTCAGAAACAATGAAAAATGAATTTGATTTCGTTACAAACGTTTGGAAAAGAACTTATCCAAAAGGAATGAGTATTGAGATAGTAAGGACAAAGTATTATGCCAATATGTTTAATCAGTATTTTACGAATAAAAATCACTTTGAGCATGTTACCATTTATTTTTATGAGTATTTCGATGAACTGAAATCAGTAAAATGTTTTTATAATAGATCAATTCCAGAGGCTGCAGGGATTCAATTAGCTATTGATACTCAGTATGATTTTGATTTAGCTGAAAATATCATAACTAAATTTGAAAAACCGCATACTGAATATAGTTTTGAAGAGATTTTTCACCTTTGGGAAAAAATAAATGGATAACGAGATATTTACAGGGAAATATGGCCCCTTGCTAATTGCTGAAATAGGAGGGAACCATGAAGGTGATTTTGAGTATGCGAAGCATTTAACTCAACTGGCAATTGAGTCAAAAGCTGATGTAATTAAATTTCAACTCTATACTGGGGATAGCCTAGTAAATAAGCTTCAAAGTCCAGAAAGAAATGAACATTTCAAGAATTTTGAATTATCAAAAGATCAACATGTGTTCTTAGCTGAGCAAGTTTTAAAAGCAGGTAAGAAATATTTGGCATCGGTTTGGTCAGAAGAAATGCTTAGTTGGATTGATCCCTATCTAACTTATTACAAAATTGGTAGTGGTGACCTAAATGCCTATTCTTTAATTAGGCGTTTTGCCCTCAATGGTAAACCAATAATATTATCAACAGGTCTGGCCTTTGAAGAAGAAGTTGTTGATACGCTAGCATTCATAAGAAAAACGAATCCTATTTATGGCTCTCAGAATTTGGCCGTTTTGCAATGCACATCCATGTATCCCATAGAATTAGTGGATGCTAACCTCGCAGTTATGAGTGAATTGAAGCGGAAAAGTAATGTCGTGATAGGTTATTCTGACCACACAATTGGATTTAAGACATTAGCCTATGCTGTTGCCATGGGTGCTGAAATACTGGAGTTCCATTTTACTGATAATCCAGAAAATAGGGATTTTCGGGATCATCAGGTCTCTTTAACAAAAGACCAGGTTAATCAACTTGTTGAGGAAATTGAATTTATTAATTCTATTCGCGGTGATGCACACAAAAAACCGCTTGCTATAGAAACAGAGAACAATCATCATATTACATTCAGAAGGGCGGTTTATCCAAAGCGTGATATACAGAAAGGAGAGATTATTAAAGAAGATGATCTAATCATCCTTAGACCTTTACACGGTATTGATGCAAGGGAATATTATCAATTGATAGGAAAAAAGACACTAAGACATATAAACAAATTTGAAAAGTTAACTTGGGATTTATTCGAATAAGTAATGAAGTGGTATAAAAAAAGTTTATTAGAGGATAGTGGAGATCATTCTCAAGAAAAATGGATTAGAGATGATAAGCATAATTCTTATGAATTCGTTGTTGATATATATTTAGGCAAAAAAACAAATTTGCTTAAGTTAAAGAAAAATATTGTTGATGATATTCAAAAACAACTTTTGTATTATAAAGATAGCAGAATCAAACTCTACGATAATGATTTGGAAGAAGTAAATAACTGTCCTGTCTGTCATGCTGAAGCATCAAATGCACATCCAAAAGTGAATATTTATGGAGCTAATTATCATCAATGTGCCAACTGCACACATGTTTATGTTATACAGAGACCATCAAAGAAATCCATTAATGATTTTTATTTGAATAACGTTACCTATGCGGCCACTTATACAGATAAAAAATCTGCCGAGTCAAGATTAAACTCAATTGCCGTTCCTTGGGTGGAATGGATGGTTGATGTGTATAGCAAAAAGTATGGGAAAATGCCAAAAAGGGTTCTTGATGTAGGTTCTGGGGCAGGACATTTTGTAGAAGCTTGCAGAAGAAGGGGTATTAAGGCGGAGGGCATTGAACTCAGTGAGTCGTCAAGAGATTTTTCCAGAAAAATATGGGAAATTGAATTGGACGGCAGAGATTTTCTCGAAGTTTATCAAGAGTATAAGTCGTATGACGTTGTAACATTTTGGGGGTTGTTAGAACATACACCAAACCCCGGTAAAATATTGTCTGGAGCAAGGGATATTGTTGGACAAAGTGATCTTGGAGGTATGGTTATTTCCAAAATTCCAAGGTGGAATTCATTAAGTAGTTCTATACAAAGAATAAATAATGATACAATAATTCGACACTTGGATCCCATGGGGCATATCATGGCTTTTACTGATGCGTCTGCTTCAGAACTTTATTTTCTAAATGGATTTAAGCCGAGTGCGGCATGGTATTATGGGATGGATGTTTATGAGACCTTGATGCAAATAGGTCATTCTATTGGTAATTATGATCATTTTGTGAACACTGGTGAGATCCAGATGGAATTACAACAATATATTGATGAGGCTAGATTTTCTGATGGATTAACACTTGTAGGATTACCTATTTAGAAGCAATGCATATTCCATTGGTTACTATTTATATCACAAACTTTAATTACGGAAAGTACATTCGAACCGCAATCGAAAGTGTGCTGAATCAAAGTTTTAAAGATTTTGAAGTTATCATTATTGATGATGGTTCAACAGATGATTCGAGAACAATCATTGAACAGTATGAATCAAATGAAAAAGTAAAAATTATCTATCAGAGAAACAAAGGTCTAAATGTCACTAATAATATTGCCATCAGAGCTTCTCAAGGCAAATATATTATGCGTTTGGATGCTGACGACTACCTGGATGAAAATGCCCTGTTAGTCATGGTAGATGCTTTAAATAAGGATCCAGAATTAGGCATGGTCTTTCCTGACTATTTTTTAGTTGATGAAAGTGGCAATATTTTAAATGTCGAAAAACGACATTCATTTAGTGGTGAAGTGAAATTGTTTGACAAGCCAGCACATGGTGCCTGTACCATGATCAGAAAAGAATTTTTAAACCAACTGGAGGGGTATGATGAAGAATTTAGTTGTCAGGATGGATATGAATTGTGGGTGAAATTTGTTGCCAAATACAAGGTTAATAATATAAGCACGCCGCTTTTTTATTATCGACAACATGGGAATAATCTCACGACAAATGAGGGTAGAATATTAGATACCCGTAAGAAAATTAAAAATAAGTTTTTTAATAAAAATAAATTTGAATTAAAGAGAACACTTGCAATAATTCCTGTAAGGGGAGTAAAATATAATTCAAAGGATATTACTTTTAAAAAATTGAAAGAAGACAAAACGGTTCTTGATCTTAAAATTGAAACTGTTTTAGCTTCTGATAAAATTGGTTTAGTAGTCGTAAGCTCGCCAGATGAAGATATAAAACAACATATAGAGAATAATTATAAAAATCATTCTAGGATATTTTTTCATGCAAGGCCCTTGGAGCTAGCTCGATTAAATAGTGGGTTAGTAGAAACCACTAATTATATTTTAAAAGAAGATAAAATAAAGTCGTTTGATCCGCAACTGTTAATGATATTGTCAACGGAATACCCTTTTATTTCTAAGTACACAATTGATGATGCTATTAATACCCTACAAATCTTTGAAGCTGATTCTCTAATTAGTGTAAGAGCTGAGCATGATATGTTTTTTCAACATGATGGTGGAGGAATGAAGCCTATACTTGGAATGGAAAAATTTACAAAATTGGAGCGTGAAATGATATATCGATACACTGGCGGTATTATTTTAACTCAAACTTCTAAATTTAAAAAGCATCAAGCACTCATCACTGGGAAGGTAGGTCATATTGAGTTAGATCAAGAAAGCACGTTAAGAATTTCATCAAATTTTGACCTTAAAGTTGCGGAGTTACTTTTAGCAGATGAAAAAAAGGTAGTATAGTGTAAATTTCATAGATCTTGCCTGTCAAAGGCATCTATATAGGAATTTGGGGTAGCATTCAAAATCTTGACATCTCTTGATTCTGCATATGCTTTTAAAATAAAATACGATTTGAACGAAATCATCCATTTTTCCAATACTTCATGAAGTTTGCGCGAACCCTTATTAATCTTTATCATTCCTTCTGGTATAGCTTCGTTTTCATCATAAAAATGCTTTTGACAGACCAATACCTCATTATTTTGGTTGACTGTCGTTTCCGGTAGCCAACTATGATCAGCACCGATAAGTGTTATCTTTTTATAACCAAGATTAATAGCTAGAAAAATAGAGGGGATGATCACATTATGTGGTCTGGGCATTCCTAGCCCGTTTTTGAACACTAAATGACAAAACCACTTGAATCCTTCAATTGGAGTTCTGTTGAAATAAACAATGTTAATTTTTTCATTACTGCCAAGAATCCTTTTCCATCCTTTTGATTTTTTTGCTTCATAGGGCAGATAAAGATTTATGTGCCAAGTTGTTTTTTCTCCAAGCCGTTTCCATAATTTTTCTTTGTTCTTAATTGTTCTTGGGTCTGGTCTATCTCCCCACATATTTGGAGATACTATTACATAATGCTGAGGTTTCAATTGTTCATAATAATGGGAATCACAAAACAAATTGACGCAAAGGATTGATTTGTTTTGAATTTTTGAATGGTTTTCTTCTAATGTTTGGCTTAGTGATGGCCCATTCCCAGCTATTATTATTTCATTTCTAGTATCTTTCCTGATTTCATTTTTAAATTTTGATAATACAATAATCCTAATGATAGAAATCAAGGAGTCGGTTAGATTTCTAATCCAATCTCTGGCCGCAATGATTTGATCTTCACTCATATCTGCTTAAAAAATCCTGATAAAACCCAATATCGGAAAAGAATTAACATTTTGGCTTTGGGTACCTGCCCTTTTGATGAATATAATATTGACAGAATGATAGTTGCACTTGATTTAAAGATTTCACTAAATACTTTATTTAAAACTCCGATAGCACCTACGTTTGACAATCTTTTTCTCTCACTTGTTCCAACCCCTATAGCTAATCCTTTTATGTATGATTTTTTAATCCTTGAGTCAGGGATAATATGTTGTACAGACACCTGTGGAACATACCATATTTTTTCTCCACCTCTCTTTAGACGTAAAAACAGTTCTTTTTCATCACCACCTTCAAGACCAGTGCCTCTTCGACCCAAATTGACATCAAAAATTCCATATTTATCAAACATTGACTTTCTAAATGCCATGTTAGCGCCTATCGGAAACTTATGGCCTTTGAATGCTTTTATTTGATTGCCCAGGTCTAATGCAGCGACAAGAGGAAGTAAATATTTTGACATCCACGCAGGCCGCTTATTCTCATAAAGAGGGATGATTTTACCTCCAATTGCAGATGCATTTTCATGATTTTTAAAAAACTCTATAATTGCGCTACAGAAAGTCTTTTCAACAAAGGCATCGTCATCAATAAAAGATAGGATAGAGCCTTTTGCTTCCCGTATTCCTCTATTTCTGGCGAATGTATGACCTTGTTTTTCTTCAATAAAAGATAGGAAACTAATTTCTGGATATTTTTGAATAATCTCATCTACAATCTTTTGTGTATTGTCTGTGCTGAGATTGTTTACGATTAGAACTTCATACTGGCTTTTGTCAACATTTTGTTTTGCTAAACAAGTGAGGCATTCCCCGATATATTTTTCCCGATTATAGGTACAAACAATAATGGATAATATAGGAGTTTGCATTAATTTTTATTATCGACAACTAGTTTTTTCACGGGTAGACCAACTGTCAAAGCAATAAGAAATATGGAACTGATCCACATTATGGTATTTCCAATCGAATAGGATTTCGGTTCAAACTTAAATTCTATTTGATGACTGCCTGAAGGAATTTCCAACGCTCGAAGAATGTAATTAGCACGGATGATTTCAGCCTCGTTATTATCAATAAATGCTTTCCAGCCAATTGGGTAATAGATCTCAGAAAAAACAGCAAATACATCTTTTTGGGATTTGGATTCGTATCTAAGTCTGTTTGGTTGATATTCTATTAAACTTATAGAGGCTGTAGAATCCTTATTTGTGGTTTCAACCTCAAACTTACTTTGGTCAATAATAGCTGTATGATCCAAGTCTACCTTGCTAAGTGATTTGATTTCCTCGTCTGGGGAGCTAACGGCTTTGATTTCATTTACAAACCAGGCTGCTCCATTGGCATAAGGATTTGGTATGACAGCATTTGCCTGGTAACCTGCTAATAAATATTTGGTGTTGAGCATACTAATGACATTGGAGTTTTCTTTCGTTATTCCTTGGTCACTAATAATCTGTTGCATTTCCGGCACTATTTGATTGGATATCAAATCCTGATATCTCCTCATTTTTGCGCCATGGTATCCACCGACTGAATGATGAAAATAGGAAGTTCTCGCCTCATTAAATGGATCCTGAAGGTTAAGTACCCGGTAGCCTGGTTCGGTATCTTTTAATATTTGTGCATCTGCAGGAGTTTCAGATAGAAAGGATTTATCTTCTGGCCTTTTATACACAGAATCGTTTAGATATCTCGAATCGACCAGGCCTAAGTCCATCAATATTAATACAACTAAAATACTACTCAGCCCTGATATTGATATCTTCTTTATTAAATAGAAATATAGTGCACCAAAAGTGAGTATTACGTAGAGAATGGATCTGAAGACATCCTTTTGAATGATACTTTCTCTATCCTTTTCTATAGCATCGGCAATGGTTTTTTGTACACCCTCAACAGCTGGCGGGTTTGTAAGAAACAATGCAATTAGTGCTGTGCCAACTGTAATAGCCAGTGAAATGAATACTTTTTTCTGTAGTTCCTTATTCCATGGTTGTTTTGTTAGCTGTTCCAATCCCAATATGCCCATCAATGGCATTAACATTAAGGCCATAATAATTATCATAGTAACGGCTCTAAATTTGTTGTAGCCAGGAAAGATGTCAAATATGAGGTTGTTAAAAGAAGGAAAGTTTTTGCCCCAACTCAGCATTATGGAAAAGAGTATAATGGCAAGCATCCAATACTTGGTTCTTTTGTCAAGAAAAAACAAGGATAATACAAATAAAAAACAAATTGTAGCACCAGCATATGCAGGTCCGGCGGTGCCTGGCAAATTGCCCCAATAGCCAAGATAAACTCTTTCAATCTGGTTTATTTCATTTCTTGCTACATTATTTCTGCCTAAAAGCTGACCAACCTCGGACTCCTTGCCATCATAAACTCCACTTGCTCCTCCATAAATATGAGGAATATACAACATCATAGTTTCCCAGATCCCGTTGCTCCACCTAAATGCATATTCTCGATCCAAACCTTCCTTACTTGATTGTGGTGTTGTGGATAGTTCAGATTTACCTCGTATACTATATTTTCCGTATTCGTAGGTGGTCCATATTTTTCCAAAAGTGGTACCTAAAGCTAAAAATGCAGCTAGGCTCAAAAGACCTACCTGTTTGGTAAATTCAGGAAGCTTCTTTGTTTTAATTGCGTAAAAAAGCTCCGAGATTCCATATGCGAATAATAGTATTAATAAATAATAGGTGATTTGTAAATGGTTTGTATTGATTAAAAATGCAACAGAAAAAGAGGTAAGCAGGAAACCACTTATATATTTTCTGTCAAAGACATATTTTACTCCAGCCAAAACAGCTGGCATATAGGCAATCGCTCTAATTTTCCATATGTGTCCAGCTTGAATACTGATGACATAAAATGTACTTAAACCAAAGGCTAATGCTCCACCAATTGCTAAAT
>JBNLGO010000148.1:0-8833 GCA_050306095.1 Cyclobacteriaceae bacterium | reverse complement strand
CCTGTTGTGCCCATAATGATCAGATCAGCTTTTATATCTGAAATTATCTCTGCTATTTCCTGATAAGGTGTTCCTTTTAATAGTTTATCTACAATATTGACATCTTTATATTTAGGATCCTCAAGTAATTCAGCGAATTGTTCTTCCCGCTTTTCAATCAATTTCATGATGTAGATCTTCTCCATGGGATCATCTCCAGAAAGTGTTGCTTCAGTATTTACTGACGCACTTCCTAAAAACGAAGTGCTTTTTTTAGGTATTTCAACCACATGAATTAATGTGATTTCTGCATTTTCTTTCTTCGCCATTTCGCAGGCCAGATCAAGTGCAAATGTTGCTTGATTTGAAAAATCTGTGGGTACTATTATTTTTCTCATTGTTGATGCGTTATTTATTTGGTAATACAAAAATTAACAAAAAAATAGCTGCTAACCAATCAATTCATATGATAGTACTAACAATTAAAAATTCATTGAATCATAATGATTCTTAGAATTTAATTTAAATGAATTCTTAAGCTAACTTTTAGCATGACCAGAATATAAAAACGCAGCCCCGGCTAATGACATATCTTTGAGAAGGTTTGCAGTGGATGAAGGGTCTCCTCCTATCGCGCCTTTTAGATGAATAGCAAATACAAATACGAGCAATAGAATTCCTAAAAGCAGCGATGCCAGTTTTGCTTTTTTGTTAATAAGTATGCTTACAGAAGCTGCTACAAGAGCCAGACCAGTAATATAAACCCAGAGCACTTGTGGAGGAAATGGCACCATGCCTTTCATGGACTCAGCATTCATAAAATGAAATAATCCGAAAATCCCGAAAGGGAGCCCAAATAATATTCTTCCTAATGTGGTTGTAACAAAATTCATATTATATATAATTTAGGTTTGAAGAGAATTTTACCCAAATTAAAAATTTTAGATTACGAATAATGGAAAGGAATTATGCAATTAGTAAAAGGAAAGGTTGGCGACAAAAACTCAATAAATCTTAAAATCTACCCTTCTGTTTTTCTGTCGCCCTTCTGAAGTGCTATTATCATAGGAAGGCATCGTTTCTCCATAGCCTATCACAGAAATATTATCCATAGGTACGCCGATCTCTTTCATTAGCCTTTCAATTTGTCGAACCCTTTTCATGGAAAGATTCAAGTTATATTCATCATCTCCATTACTATCCGTATGCCCTTCTACCAATACCATTTTACCTTGAAACGCAAACTCAACTGCCATTAGGAAGGGCTCAAAATCAACATATGCAAATTCATCCTGGGCATTAATGAAAAATAATGATTCTGTAATTGGTTGTTCAGCCTGCCCGTTTTTGATCATATCTAGTACTTTCCGTCGGACTTCTGCATGTTTATCACTTACAGGTGGTGGTAAATCATTGATATCAACAGGTTTGCTTCCTTCTGGTTCGAAGGTTTTGAATTCTACTTTTGTATTAGACTTAGCCAGCAGCTCTTCCTCTTGCTGCTTCTTTAGTCTTTCTGCCTTTTCTTTTGCTATTCTTTCCGGCGAAATAACCGGGGCCACATAGCTAATCACCTGCACGTTAGATCCTTTTCCTCTATTGGATGGTTTTGCATGCCTTTTTTTATTAAGCGCTTTGCATTGACCCTTTGCAGAATTGATCCCTTTTTCAATTAGTTGAGCAGAAGAAATGTTATAAAAAAAGATAAGCGAAAGAAAAAAAACTAATGTCCTCATACAATGTCGGTTATTTATTTTTTTAGAATTTAACTGACAGTGGTTTATATGTGAAAATACAAGAATGTAACCGAAAGAAGGGATTCTATTTTAATTTTATTAATGAACTATTGGATTTAATCATTGATTTTGAAAATTTGATAATTAACCTCCTTAGACATTAAATGATGAAAACAACGCTTGCTTTAGGATGTAAGAATTCTAATAAAAAGAGGTTTAAATAAATTAATCTTCCTTTTTTAACTAACAATTACAGCATACTAAATTGACTTAACCTAGCTTCAATTCTGACACACAATGATTTCTCAAAAAATAATGTGGTAAAAAACATACTATATTATTAATTATCTGGTCGATAATTGTTGAAGTTATCTCAAAGGGAAGTTTTCATCAACAACATATTCATTTCTTGATTCCTTTTTGTCATTGTAGTTTTTGACAAAATCATGAAAACTTTCTGAGGTAAATAATGAACCATGAGCAAGTATGAATTTATCCAACAAAAATCCGGAAGTAATTCCTGCCACTTCTATCTTGTGATATCCCAATGGTAAAAATATCGGGTAACTATTTTCCATAGGATTATTATCCCAATTGACTTTACCATCATTAGTAATGGTGAATTTTTTCCATTCATTATTGTTTATTCTTACTAATAAATCAGCTTCCAATTCATCCAAACAAATCCCTTTTGTTTTCAAATAGTAATTCCCCTCTTGTTCTATGGAAATGTAAAAAGTAAGTATCCTACCTTCATCGATTTCATCATAAGTATCTTTTGTCAATGACAGCCCCTTCCATTGCACAAAACCTGTTTTCTCAAAACCTTTAATCGACCGCTCTAATTGCCAGTAAGGTGGCAAAGCATTTCTATTTTGCACATGTTCTGCTTCTACTATCACAACCCCTTTATTCTCTTTCCATACTTTTACCTTTTCATAAAAAAACATTAAACTGAGAAAACTGATCGTGATTAATACTTTCATTTCTTACATTTTAAACCTAATCAAAGTTAAAAATTATCTCCACTTACCAAGATCATATTCGATATTTTGTTTTAACATATTTTAACAAACACTATCCATAAAAAGGGGTTGAATTTTTTTTCACTGATTGTTAAAATTGCGCTCTAAACATTTTTTTAATTATGGCAATCATAGTAGAAAATCTTACAAAAAAATATGGCGAACAGCGCGCCGTTAACAATATCTCCTTTAAAATAAATACCGGAGAAGTGGTTGGGTTTCTTGGACCCAATGGAGCAGGTAAGAGTACTACCATGAAGATGATCACCTGCTATATGGCAGCTACATCCGGCAAAATTTTCCTGGACAATATTAATACGGAAGAACAACCCGAGATCATCAAAAGGAAAATAGGGTACTTGCCTGAAAACAATCCACTCTACACTGATATGGCAATTTACGATTACCTAAAGTTTAGTGCAGAGATCCAGGGAATCGAAAAGAGTCAGATCAATTCCAGGATTAAAGACATGATCGATCTTTGTGGATTGGACGTAGAAAAACACAAGAAAATCAAACAGCTTTCCAAAGGATTTCGCCAGCGGGTAGGTCTTGCACAGGCCATGATCCACGATCCTGAAGTTCTTATACTAGATGAGCCTACTACAGGACTTGACCCCAACCAAATTATTGAGATCAGGAAATTGATCAAAGAATTGGGTAAGGAGAAAACGGTTATACTTAGTTCGCATATATTATCAGAGGTAGAAGCTACCTGCGATCGGATATTAATCATCAACAAGGGCAAAATTGTGGCTGACGGAACAGCTGAAGAATTACGAAAACAAGCCCAGGGTAGCGAATTGCTGGATATACAGATTGAAAGCAAGGACGCCAAAGAAAAAATACATAAATCCTTATTAGGCTTAGCATCTGTTGAGTCGGTAGTTGATATAGATGGTAAGGAGAATTTCTTTCAGGTGCAAAGCAAACCAGACCTATCATCGAAGAAGGAGGTATTTGACTTATGCGTAAAAAATAAGTGGTATTTGCTCGAGCTTAAGGGCAAGGAGACCAAACTTGAAGATGTATTTAGAGAAGTCACTAACTAACAAAAATTACTATTCTTATGAAAAGCATTTGGATAATCGCTAAACGTGAGATCGCTTCTTATTTTGACTCATTGATGGCGTATATCGTGATCATATTATTTTTACTGCTTACAGGTTTTTTTACATGGCTGTGGCCAAACAATATTTTTTACAGCGGACAAGCAGATTTGGGTGTATTCTTTTTCTGGGTTTACTTCTGCCTGTTTTTGCTGATTCCTGCAATAACTATGAAGACCATTGCAGAGGAAAAAAACTCCGGAACATTGGAGATTTTATCCACCAAAGCAATCAATGAATGGGATATTGTTATCGGAAAGTACCTTTCAGTCTTAATCATCATCACAGTGGCAATAGCATGTACATTGCCTTATTATTTTTCTGTGAGCAATTTAGGAAACATTGACCATGGATCAGTAATAGGAGGATATATCGGTATAATATTGTATTCATCCGCATTTATCGCTCTGGGTGTGTTTGCCAGCAGCTTAACCAATAATCAAATCATTGCATTTCTACTTTCTTTTGCCTTTATGGCCTTGTTTAGTTTGGTATTTTGGGCATTGGGAAATTTTTTCAGAGGAACGCTCGGTGGTGTGATCAACTTCCTGAGCGCTCGTACCCATTACGATTCCATTTCCCGCGGATTAATTGATTCCAGGGATGTATTGTACTTTTTAGGGCTTACATTTTTAGGGCTCCTATTTTCTCAAGCGATGTTGTCAAAAAGAAACTGGAGGGATTAAACAATGAAAAAATCAACAGCAATAACTCAATTAATCATTATCTCTGCCATCGTAGTGGTGGTAGCATTGATATCAACAAAATTTTATTTTCGTCTGGATTTTACTGAAGGCAGAAGATATACTTTAAGTGATGCCACAGAAGATGTACTAGACGACCTGGATAATGTAGTAACCATCAAGGCTTATTTTACAAAAGATCTTCCCCCTCAATTAGTAAATATTCGACAGGAAATCGAAAATCTAATGGTGGAGTATGAAGACAATTCAGGAGGTAATCTTTTGTATGAGATTATTAATCCAAATGAAAGCGAAGAACTGGAGCAGGAAGCCATGCAAAATGGTGTGACACCATTTCAAGTCAACATCCAGGAAAAAGACCAGGTAAAGCAACAGCGTGCCTATATGGGAATGGTAGTGCAAATGGGTGACCAATCAGAGTCTATTTCGCGTATTCCCTTGAATGGCGGAATGGAATATGCGCTCACTACTGCCATTAAAAAGCTATCAGTAATTGATAAGCCAAAAGTAGCATTGTTAGGGGGACATGGTGAGCCTTCGTTAAATGCGGTTGTCCAGCTTCATCAACAATTATCCATTTTATATGATATTGAACCTTATACCATTACGGATACTGCAGACATCCCTTCATTTTACCGATCAATAATCTGGCTGGATCCGCATGACACGATCCCGAAAAACCATCTGGCTAAATTAGATGACTATTTATCAAAAGGAGGGAATCTGTTCATTGCCTATAACCAAATGAACCCTAACCTTCAGCAAGCAATGCTATCATCAGGAAATGACATTGGATTGACATCCTGGTTAAAAAATAAGGGAATCAATCTACAGCAAAATTATGTAATTGATGCCCAGTGTATGGCCATATCCGTACAATCCCGTCAAGGACCGTTTACCATAAATAGACAAGTTAAACTTCCCTATTTGCCTATTATTGGAACATTTAATGAACACCCGATCGTCGAGGGGCTAGAGTCACTCGCATTACCATTTACTTCATCCATAAGTTATTCACCGGTTGATTCAACCATTCAATATACTTCCTTAGCCTTTACATCTGAGATGTCTGGGGCTCAAAGCTCTCCTGTATATGTGGACATCGAAAAGGAATGGTCAGAAACCGACTTTACTAATCCAAACCAACCTGTTGCCCTGGCAATGGAAGGGCCTATTAGTGGTGATGTAAATTCAAAATTAGCTTTTGTGGCAAATGGAAGTATTGTGACAAATGGCGAAGGACAAGAACAGCAAGGTGTTAATGAAGACAATATTAATTTTGTATCCAATGCAGTTGATTGGTTGTCGGATGATACAGGCTTAATAGAGCTTCGAACAAAAGGAGTAACAAACAGACCATTAGAAATGGTAGATGATACGACCCGAAATCTGTACAAATGGGGTAACTTTTTAGTACCTATTCTGATCATTTTATTGGTTGGTTTGTATAGAAAACAGCAAAATGCTCGTCGTAAGCAAAAATGGATTCAAGGTAATTTTTAACATTTAAACAAAACCTGAACTATGTTTAAAAACATGAATACCGCAAAGTTATTAGGAATCTTGGCCATCTTGGTGGTAGTATATCTAGCCTTTAATTTTTTTGATAAAGGCTCAAGAAGTAAAGAATTTAAATCGGAATTAGTGGTGATAGATTCAGCAAAAGTTGATAAAATCATCATTCAAAAAGAAGATGAGAAATTGGAATTGAGAAAGGAAGGGGAACAATGGAAAGTTGAAATAAGCGAAGGTCAATTTAAACATGCAACTAATAATAGTGTGCTACAGACGATAGAAAGCATCATGTCTATCAAGCCTTCCCGAGTGGTAGCTCGAAGTGAAGATAAATGGAAAGATTACCAGGTCGATTCTTTGGGAACCAAGGTACAGATTTTTGAAGAAGGGAATAATACTTTGGATTTAATCATTGGTCGATTGCAATTTGTCGATCAGCGAAATTATTTCACTTATGTTCGCCTTTCAGATGAAAAGGATACTTATATAGCCAATAATTTTCTGGCAATGGCTATTAACACCTCTCCAAATAATTTCAGGGATAGTAAAGTGTTGAGTATTAATAAAGATTCCATTCAGCAAATTAGTTTCAATTATTCTGATTCTTCATTTGTGTTGAGCAAAATCAATGATCAATGGATAATCGATGGCAACCCAACTGACTCAACCAATACAGCTAAATTCTTAAGCTCCCTAAACAGATTGAACAACTCAAATTTTTATGATCAAGAATTGCCATCTGTTTCTTCAAATTTTACTGTTGCCATCAAAGAAAATAATGGAAATCAAACTGAAATTAAAGGATGGATTGAAGGAACCGAAAATATGATTGTTTCTTCTTCTGCTAATACTGAAAACATATTTAATGATAATGGATTAGCAGAAAAGTTATTTAAAAGTAAAAGCTATTTCTTTGAAGATGAGTAACTAAAAATTCTTATCCCATTTAAGAGCAGGTAGCAGGATAATTGAAGAGTTATCCTGCTACCTGTTGTTCAATGAATTGGCGGGAATCATATACCGGTATGTCAGAAAAATGGAAGTCATCAACATCTTCAGTAACTATACAATCACACTTAGCATAAATCGCTGAATAATATTCTAAGCCGTATTCAAAATCAAGGATTGCCTTGTTTTTGGTAATTGAAATGACTGAATTACTATCTGTAGAGGCGATTTTGATATTTAAAACTAAAATATCAATTTTTGACTTCGCTACCCTGGCTCCACTTTTCTTTTCAGAAAAATAAAAAGCTATTGCCAGACAAATGGNTGAAGTGTAAAGATTGAATCTGTTTGTGTCAGCTAAACTAAGTATTCTGGATGAGTAGGTGAAAAGTGGGTATCCCTTATTTAATACAGAAACCAGGATATTGGCATCAAGAAAAACTTTCATTTTCTAGTATCGAAAAAATCGTTTTTCATGGACTTTCTTGTGCGTTGTTTTGTTTTGTATTCTGCTTTTCCTTCAGCTACCTGCATTACCCATTCGGAGATTGGCTAGCTTTCAAGATCTTTATGAGTACCATTAACAATCTGACTATATAGAAATTCTGTTAACCTTGATAGGCTAATATTTTGTGATTCAGCAAAACTTTTTGCCTAGTCTATTATTTCTTTGTCAAATGATAAGGTAATCTTAGCATCCATTGTAATAAAAATTATTTGACAAGAAATCATATCTAAATATCCCCTAACTGCGGTCTTATCAATATCTCCTCCACTATCGAGTTTGGTGACATCTGATACGCATTAATAACTGCTGAAGCTACATCCTCAGGTTTCATAAACCTTTCTGGTGGAAGATCCACTCCATCCCAACTGGCAGTTAATGTAGCTCCTGGTAATATAGCTGAAACCCTAATGCCGTGTTCCTTCATTTCTTCTCGCAGCACCTTAGTCATACCATAGAGTGCAAATTTAGAGATGCAGTAAGAACCACCATTGACATACGGGATAATACTTGCCGTAGAGCAAATATTAAAAATGTATCCACTTTTATTATTTTTCATTTGTGAGATGAGCCCTCTTGTAATATCATATGCACTATATAAATTGGTCTTGATCATCAGATCTAAGCTTCCCTCCTCTTCTTCATGCACAGCCCCAGGAATAAAAACACCGGCATTGTTCACTAACACTTCTACTTCCCTATCAATACTCTGGATGAATTCTATAAAAGAGGTGCAATCCCTTTTTATAGAAACATCTGTTTGCTTAAAGAAAACTTCAAGGTTTGGAAACTCAGAGGAAAATTCGGTTTTGAGATTGTTTAAATCATCAAGATTTCGGGCACAAGTGACCAGATCAAATTCTCCAAGTTGCGCAAATCCCTTTAAAATTGCCTTACCGATACCTTTTGTTCCACCGGTGACAACTACCAACTTTCTATTCATAAAACGGTTTGTTAATTAAATTCCAAATAAAATTAGCAACTATTATATAAGATTAGCCTCCGCAAACCAATTAAACATTGATTTTAAAATATATATCTGCATTATTGTATATTTAAACACCAAAATCAACCGCACTTATTAATGAGAGGAATTGGGAAGTACTTTATTTTTTTAGGCCTTTTGTTTGTGAAGCGAGAGCGCTTTGCTACCTACGTACGATTAGTCCTTGATGAATGTGTATTAATAGGAATAGACTCTCTTGTCATTGTAACGATCATATCTACGTTTATTGGCGCTGTAACCTGTATCCAAACGGCATACAACCTGGTGAGCCCCGTCATCCCTAATTATATTATCTCGTTGATAGTT
>JBNLGO010000147.1:0-8945 GCA_050306095.1 Cyclobacteriaceae bacterium | reverse complement strand
CCACCATCCAGCAGTCCATAATAATTTTTATCGGCATAATACTTTTGATCATAATCAGCATAAATCTTGGGGTCGAAACTACCACGGGAAGATTGAAGCGCGGCATTACCTTTGGAAACCTGGATATCAGCCTGCCTTGCCAGAGGGTGATGTTCCTTAACAATTTCCAAAAACCTCTCCTGGGTTAATACAATGCTACTATCATTTTGGGAAAAACCGCCAATTGAAAGTATGAAGGCATAACTAAAGATCAATACACGAATCGTCCAATACATTGGAATTATTTTTTAGGGGTTGTTGATACTTCTGATTTATAATAATCTGGTGGAAACCCATTAATCTTTCGCCAAAGCTCATACCAAATGGGCACATCTTTTAACAGCACCATGTTTCGGGTTCCGGCACCTATCCGCAACGCTACAGGCCACGGATGATCCTGGGGATCGGGAGCCACCAGGATTCTGTATTTGCCATTATCACTAATGAAATTGTCTATAGCAAATACTTCCCCTCCATAGGTACCATAGCTGGTATTAGGCCAACCGGAAAAGACAATGGCGGGCCATCCATCAAACTGAACCCGAACATGCTGGCCTTTATCTAAAAGAGGAAGGTCAATAGGCTTTACGTACATGGCAACTGCCAAATCGTATTGAGAAGGCATGATGCTTACAATGGAAGCCCCTTCCTTAATGGTCTCGCCAATTCCGGACTGTATGGCTTTCGTTACAAATCCGTCTTGTGGGGCTGTAATGTAGTACATACCAGTCCGTACTGAATAATTCATGAATTGATTTTGCAGTTTAGTTACTACTGCCTCCGCATCGTACATGCTTGATAGTGCGGCGAATTTATCGGATTCTGATTTGGCAATATCGTCTCTGTACTGGGCATCAATGCTATTAAGCTCTACCTGGGCGTTGATCACTTCATTTTTACTGGTCAATAATTTATTTTCCGCGGCGATCATAGCTGCCTGTCCCTTTTGCATGGTGAGTTTCCGGTTTTCAAGATCTGTTAACGATTTTAAGCCCTCCTTATAAAGCCCCTCCATTCGCTTGAATTGCTCCTGGGCAATTTGATAATTGATTTTGTAGGCGTGGTAATCAATGCTGTCACTCACCACTTTCAAGCGAGCTTGCTGTAATTTGTTTTTTGCTTGTTCCAGCTTAAGTTTTAAGGTTTGTGAAAGCGCGTTGATCTGGTTGTCCAATGCACGAACTTTTTCCATGTATGACTGCACAGACATTTCTTTAGACTTTAGCTGCTCTTCCGTACGGGCCAAAAGATTGGGATCAAAATATTCATCCTTTACTTCGGAAATGAATAAAATAGTGTCTCCTTTTTTGACAAAATCCCCTTCTTTCACAAACCACTTTTCGATTCTTCCACCGATGATAGAATGGATGGTTTGCGGTCGCTGCTCTGGTCGTAAGGTGGTGACATTGCCAGGTGCGTTAATGTTTTGGGTCCACGGTAAGAAAAGTAGGATCAACCCTGCCACTAATAGAAACAGTAATATTTTTAAGATGACACGACCAGATTTTTTTCCTTCTACCTTGGATAGAGAATGAAATTTCTGTCGATCGATTTTATCATTGATGCTATTGGTTGAAATATTAAGCATGGCGATTAATTTTTAATTCAGGAAAATTCTTCAATTCAGCAAAAGATCCATTTTGAATGATCTTTCCTTCATCCATGATGATGATCCGGTCAGATAATTTGGCCATTTCAGGGTCAGATGATACCGCAACGACTGTCCAGGGATTTTCTGGCCGCATTAAGAATTGTATGATTTCTAACCGATCTTTACCGTCGATCTCCTTTAATACATCTTCTATGAGCAATAACTTTGGCTTGTGCACTATAGCCCTGGCCAGTAATAATTTTTGTACCGTACTTCTTGGCAGTTTATACCCCTGAGGATCAATAAGGCTGTCATATCCTTTCGGAAGCTTTTTGATAAAACCCTGGAGGTTGAGATGGTTCACTACTTCTTGTACATCTTCAAAGGTGACCGATTTTCTGTTCATGGAGATGTTTTCCATTACCGTCCCCTCAAACAGCATGTCCTCTTTAAAACAGTCACCAATAACTGTTCTTAAAGAGAATGGATTGAGATTTCCTATGGGTAGTTGGTTAAAGGTCAGGCTTCCACGTTGTATCTCATACAAACCTGCCAGTATGTACAAGAGCGTACTTTTTCCCGAGCCATTAGGGCCTGTAATGGTAATCTTCTCACCATTTTTAATGTTGATGCTGAATTGATCAAGGGCATGATTCTTACTTTCAGGGTATTGAAAACCCACATTTTCTAATTCTACCTGCATGCCTTTGGAATCCCCAACAATCGGTAAGTCAATGCCTTCAGAAGTCTCCAGCTCCATATCCGTAACTTGTCCGATCTTCTCTAATGCGGTCAGCACATCATAAATGGTCTCCAGGCTGATGATGAGCTTTTCCACAGAATTTAGCACCAGGAGAATAATAATTTCGGCGGCAATAAATTGCCCGATATTCATCTGTTGTTCCATCACCAAAATACCCCCTATGATCAACAGACCAGCAACGATCACCACTTTGAATATCACTAGCAGGGAAAATTGCCGAATAAGGATTTTAAAATGACTTTCCCTGGCTTCCAGGTAATCACCCGATCTGCGATCCGCTTTTTGAACATGAAGATCCGTATTGCCGGCGAGTTTAAAGGTTTTTAGGGTTCGGGCTACTTCCTCTAACCAGTGGGCTACTTCGTATTTATATTTTGATTCTTTCAGGCTAGTTTCCAAGCCTACCTTGGCGGTTAAACGGAAAATCACATACCCTAATCCAACAAGCAAAAGGCTCAGTGCAATAAAGAAAGGATGGTAAAATGATAGTAATATCAGGCCAAATACTACCTGTAGGGTAGCCATGGTAATATCAATCAAGAGTTTTGGAAGGCCTTTTTGAACATTCATCACATCAAAAAACCGGTTCATCAGCTCCGGAGCATAGTGTTTATAAAGCGCTTCCATCTTAATGCGGGGGATGCGGTATGCAAACTCCAGGGAAGCCCGGGTAAATATTTTTTGTTGCAGGTTTTCAGTTATTCGCATTTGGGCAATTTGAAGTATTCCCATTGCTAACACCCCGCCTACTACAATAACTACCAACACAATCCATGCGGTATTTATTTGGCCTCCCTGGATCAGATTGACAATTGCCTGAATACCCAGTGGTAATGATAAACTCACCAGCCCTATGAAAATGGAATAGACATAGATATTCCTTATTTCCCTGCTGTCAGGTTTTAATAAACGCCAGAATCGCTCTAATGGCTTTATTTGTTTTGTGGTGGATTCCATATATAATTGATTTTAAGCATGCACTTAGCATACTCTACTTAAAGGATGTATCGTAAAATTGTTTTTGCTAATAGGAAGAAATATTAAGATGCCAATTCAGGAGGAGGAATTAGGATAGTACTGGCAAATTGCAATGGTTGAAATTGTGGAATTGTATGATGTAATTCTACGGTTTGTTGTTTATTATGAATAACTAAATGTGAAGTATGTATATCATCCAGGTGTAGATCTTCTATATCGTCCACCGTTTCCGATAGTAACTCAGAATCTATCATGACAGGCAATTCTGTCTGCTCTTCCAAGAGCACAGCCCCATAAGAAACTATAGCTGTTCCCTGGAATATCCCTAGGAGAATCCCAGCTAACACTAGTGCTGGTAGAAAATGGCGCCTGTACATGTTGTTTTTGATCATAGTTAATTCGATGAATTGATAGTATTACTATCGAATAAGCGTTTATTACGATTAACAACTGTAAAGGTTATAGATTGTTTGAAAATTTTGTCATTGTTTTCAATGAGTTTTTTCATCATCACAATTTCTATTTATATAACTTTGTAGTGTTTTAAATCCCACATACAACTCATATGCTGCAACCTGCAACTATCCAATTTTTAATAAACCATTTCAAAAGAAGTATCAATATTAATGATGAGGAAGCAGGGATTATTTCGGAGGCCTTTTCGGAATTGATTTTAAAGAAAAAGAAAGATGTATTGATACCCGGTGATATATGCAGAAGAATTTACCTGGTAAAACAAGGGTGTCTTCGCTCTTATCAAATTGATCAGAAGGGGGTAGAACAAATCTATCAAATTGCAATTGAGCATAACTGGATATCCGATCTGTTCAGTTTTATTTCCCAAAAACCATCCGAAATGTATATTGAGACCATAGAAACTGCAGATATCATTTATATAGATGTGCAGGATCTTGAGCAGTTATATTTAAAGGTGCCTAAATTGGAGCGATTTTTCAGGATTCTATTTCAAAATGCCTATGTAGCTACCCTACAACGGTTAAACTCTTCGAAGAATGAATCAGCAGAAACGAGATATAATAATTTGATAAAAAATCAGCCCCAGCTCATTCAGCGTGTTCCTTTAATACATATTGCCTCTTACTTAGGGATTACACCCGAAAGCCTTAGCCGAATTCGCAAACAACATAATTAGACTACATCTTTCATTATTCACTCTGATTTATTAGGGCCTTTTTTCTTAACATAGATCAAGTTCATTTCTTACCCTAGGTCAAAAGAGAACTCTGAGGTTTCCCCCAACTTTGTGACATACAAAAACAAATAATTATCTAAAGTTATGTCAACACAAGTAGTAAACATCGAAACCCTATCAGAGCGAGTTAACCAGCTCACCGAAATGATTCTTCAAGGACAAATCCTAGATGCATTTGAAAAGTATTATGCTGAGGATGTCACCATGCAGGAAAATGAATTGGACGTTACCATCGGCAAAGATGCCTGCAGGGAAAACGAAAAAGCCTTCGTCAATAATATTACGGAATTCCGAGGCGCCAATGTACTAAACACGATCATCAGCGATAACATTTCTGTGGTGGAGTGGGAATTTGATTTCACGCATGCTCAATGGGGCATCCGAAAATATCGACAAGTAGCTGTGCAGAGATGGAATGAAGAAGGACAAATCATTAACGAAAAATTTTATTACAACAATTAAACATATAGCAAACATGAAAAAGATATTAGTATTAGCATTTATCCTGGTAGGAATTTCAAATTTAAAAGCACAGGACACCTGGAAAGTAGATCCGGTACATTCAAAAGTCACCTTCTCAGTCAGTCACTTAGTGATATCTGAAGTGGAAGGTAGTTTCAAAGAATTTAGCAGTTCGTTCAAATCTGAGAAAGAAGATTTTTCAGATGCAGAGATTTCATTTGCCATCAATGCCGGTTCTATTGATACGGACAATGACCAAAGAGACGGTCACTTAAAATCTGAGGATTTCTTTTACGTAGAAAAATACCCTGAAATTAAGTTTGAGAGTACTTCCTTTAAAAAAGCAGGTAAAAATAAATACATCCTGGTAGGTGATTTGACCATGCGTGGTATTACCAAAAGCGTTACGCTTGATGTCAAATATGGAGGAACTATCCCAAATGATGGATATGGAAATGTAAAGTCCGGTTTTATTGTTAAAGGAACATTAAACAGAATGGATTTTGGAATCGCCTGGAATGCAAAGACAGAGCATGGTGGATGGACTGTAGGTGAAGAAGTAGAGATAGAGGTGAAGTTGGAATTTGTCAAAAGCAAAACCAGCTAGTGAAAGCTTATCCTTGAGTAAGTATGAATCCCGCACTTTATGTGGGATTCATTTCCAATCTTATTCATCTTACAATTAACCAAATAAAGTATGCTCAAATTATCCGAAGCGAAAAGTCTATGCGATCTGGTTCTGGCGTATGGTAGAAAACTCAATTGTCAACCACTGACCGTGGTGGTGCTAGATAGAGGTGGTCACCTATTAAGTGCAATGCGCGAAGAAGAAGCAGGTATTCTCCGGTTTGAAATAGCAAGAGGAAAAGCCTGGGGTGCATTAGGGATGGGTTTTGGCACCAGTACCTTTGCTCGATTAACGGATCAACCCGGCACCATGAATTCATTTGTCACCGCTTTGATGGCGGCATCAGAAGGCAAAGTAATACCAACGAAAGGAGGGGTGCTGATCAGAAATGAAGCGGGAAGCTTGATAGGGGCTATAGGTGTAAGCGGAGATATCCCCGATCGGGATGAAGAATGTATTTTATATGCATTAAAAGAGTCAAAACTGATTGCACAGACATAGGAATTTAAACATGATGAAAAGAAATAAGTTTATTAAGTTAGTTGCAACGACACCAATAATGGCAATGGGTATAAAAGGCTTAGCTTCAATCGGCAATGATTTCCATTCTGAGCAAAAAATGCCGGTATTGTTTGTAGGGCATGGAAATCCGATGAATGCTTTGATGGACAATTCTTTTACCAGAGGGTGGAAGGAAATGGCAATGGGTTTGCAACCGACGGCCATAGTATGTATTTCTGCCCATTGGGAAACCATAGGTACGAAGGTGACAATGGCGCCAAAGCCAGAAACGATCCATGATTTTGGTGGATTTCCCCAAGAACTATTTCAGGTACAGTACCCTGCTCCCGGTAGTCCGGAATTTGGTAGCCAGATTATTAAGCATGTGAAATCAACAACTGTCCTCGAAGACCATGAATGGGGGCTGGATCACGGAACGTGGTCTGTCGTAATGAAAATGTTTGAAAATGCGGATGTGCCCGTAATTCAGTTGAGCCTGGATCGAAAGATGTCTCTCAAGCAACATTATGATTTGGCAAAAGAGCTATCCTTTCTTCGACGAAAAGGGGTGTTAATAGTAGGTAGTGGCAACATCATTCACAACCTTTATAAAGCAAACTGGCATTCTGACGAACCCTATCAGTGGGCTATGGAATTTGATGAAAAAGTGAAGGATTTAATTGTCCGAAAGGATCACCATACATTGTTAAAAGGAAATCTGATTAATACGGAAGCTGGCCTTGCCATTCCAACTTTAGAACACTATTTACCCCTGATATATACATTAGGTTTGCAGGAAAACAATGAAGAGATCCAGTTTTTTAATGAAGAAATCAATATGGGTTCTATAGGTATGCGTTCGTTTGTGATTTCGTAGTAGTCATTGCTAACAAACCTTTATTAAATCCCTCATTCTCATTGTATTTATTGATATCTTTTAGTAAGATTTGTTTTTTTACAGGTAGGATAATTAGACTGGATGAGGGATTTAATATTACTTGGCTACTTTTTATACTTTCTTGTAGTATCAGTCATGGCAAATGCTGAGGTTATCGATAATTTGCCACAGATTACTAAGATAGAAGACCCTGATTCTGCAAGACACCTGTTACAAGAAAAAATACAGCTTCTATTTCAACAAAAAGACACCTCTGAGGTTGCAGATATCCTGGTTTCGACAGGGAAATCTTTAGAAAAAACCGGGCACTATTCTTTATCCTCCTTTTGTTACTTTAAAGTCATATCCTTATCAGCCAATGATAGCCTGAAAGAAAGCAAAGGATTGAGCTACCTGGGGCTTTCCAATATTAATTTTAGAATATCCAACATAGAACAAGCATTAATAAATAGCATAGAAGCAGCTAAAATTTTCGAGGAGTTAGCGGATACATCCAATTATATTACCGCCTCCATGCTACTGGGCCAGGTGTATATTTGGATGAAAAAATATGAGGAAGCTGCTGGCATCTATTCAAACATGCTGGAGCTGGCTAAAAAAACAAATGATAGCACCTTGATCGCGGATGGGTTAGATCATTTGGGAGTTATTCACACCTTTAAAAAGGAATATGACCTTGCTTTGCCTTATCATTATGATGCTTCAATTATAAATACCGCCATTGGAAACCGGTTTAATTTGAGCATTAATTATGCAAATACGGGTGAAATATATTTGCGTAAAAACCAATTTGATAAAGCACTGGAATTTTTACATAAAAGTTTGAAGATAGCGGAAGAAATTAATTTCAGGTCGCTTCAGATATTCATTTATTACACCCTGGGAGAGACGTATAGTCTTATGGGGTACAATATGCAGGCAGTAAACGCCTTTCAAAAAAGTTTGTCATTAATTCAAGAATTGGGTGAGGTAAATGAAAAGCCATATGTACATCAACTAATCTCTCAACACTATGAGCGCAATGGAATGCTAAATGATGCCCTTTCTCAATACCAATCCTTTATAGAAACCAGAGACAGTCTGAATATTGTTGATGCGAAATTTAAATCCGAGCAGCTTAAAATGCTTTATGAGCTTGACCAGCAGGAAAAAGCATACCAGGCCGTTTTGTTTGAGAAGCAGATTCAACAACGGGAATTGGATGCGAGTAAAGGAACGATCAAATTTCAGTTTATAACGTTGATATTAGTCATCGTAGGATTAATATCATCCGTAGTGTTTACCATTGTTTTTTACACCAATCAAAAAAAATTACGGCGAGCTAATGCCACTAAAGACGTGTTGTTTTCCATTATTGGCCATGATTTACGGGGGCCGGTTGGCAATATCAAAAGGATGTTGGAATTGATTGAAAATTCGGAGGCACAAGAGAAATTAGAAATCGTATCCATGATGAATCAACCGGCTAATAATGCCTATGGTTTGCTAAATGAATTACTTGAATGGTCAAAAACAATTAGAAATAAGGCTACCTATAAATTTTCTTCTATCAATTTGTACGATATAGTAGAGAAAGCAATAAAAGTTTGTATTGGGCAAGCTAATGTAAAGAATATTGTGCTAAAAAATTCGGTTCCGGCAGAGCTAAAAGTAATAGCCGACGAAAATCATTTATATACCATATTAAGAAACCTACTATCAAATGGAATAAAATTCACACCTGCTCATGGAGAAGTATGTGTAGAAATACAAACGAATGATTCTTCTGTTATAATTGAAGTCAAGGATAGTGGCGTAGGCATCGATCAACCAACCATTAAAAAAATCCTGAGCAAAGATGAAATTGTCAGTACCTATGGAACAAAAAAAGAA
>JBNLGO010000146.1:0-9045 GCA_050306095.1 Cyclobacteriaceae bacterium | reverse complement strand
CCTATGGGTCTGAAAGAACCATCACCCCTACTATGCCACATGGGTGTAGCATTCACGAACTTTCCTTTCCAAACACACACCAGATTGCCATTTTTCAAATCATAAACATAATTGGTTCCCAATGGATCTCCCACCCCTATGGAATGCGTAATACGTTTTTTCTTTTCGCCTTTGTAATCAATGAATGCCCGAAGCAATTTGGGTTTATCATTTACCCGTACAATTATCTGTGAAACATTATTTACATCTATCGGATAAGAATCAAAAGCTTGTAATGATTTAGAGTAAGTAGAGCTAGTACTTACAAACAATCCTAATTTTGGTTCCATCCAAGAGGCATTTTTAAAATACACCACCTCTATAAAATGCTCTCCTTTAGACAATTGTAAATCCTTCCGTATCCAACCACTATTGTCAGCACGCTGGATACTTCCCAATTCTTTCCCATCAACACTTAATCTTGCTCCCCCACTACTCGCCAATGCAAATGAATAAGTATCATCTGTAGGAATGTGAATTGTTCCTTCAAATACTAACCCATATTTATCATTAACACCGGCGGCAAATGCGGACAAGTCGGCAGCTCCGGTTGAAGCTGGTTTTTTATTATAAAAATCGTCTAAAAATTTAAAATCACCCTGGTAGGTTTTCACATTCATTTTGCTCAGGCTTACTTCAGACTCATTCATTAATTTGTACCGAATGTTTCTGAATGCTACCGGTCCATGATCACCCTGTAGTAACAAAGGGCCTTTAGTTACTTCATTATTTTCGATGGGTGCTCCTGTAGGTAACGGTATTTCAATATTATCATGTATACGGACACCGTTCAGATCAACATAAACAAACTTCGCATTTTCAGTCTTATTACCTTTTGCATCAAACCTAGGAGCTTTAAAAAGGAGGCTGATTTTCTGCCAAAGACCTGGGGCTTTTGCAGCATTGGCCAAAGGAGCTTTTCCCATATATGAATTGCCCGGTTCAGTTTCCCAATTTCTATAGATCCCTCCTATATCAGAAAATTTTGGCTTTTTACAGCCCCAACTATCCATCAACTGCAACTCATACCTTCCTTGTAGAAAAATCCCTGAATTAGACCCCTTAGGCATCATTACCTCCAGCTCTAGTTGAATATCCCCATGTTCCCAATTTGTAATAAGTGCATCCTTCTTCGACTCATCATTTATGTTGAGCAAAATGCCTGTCCCTTCACTATACGAAACGGCCTTAATTTCTTCTTTTGGAGACTCTTCTTTTTGGCTCTTCTTTCTTTTTTTCTTTTTAACAGGTTCTTCCTCATGAATTTCGTGGTGGATATCCACTGTAGGTTCCACCTTTACAGCACCTACAATCATCCAATTTCCCGCTTGTGGTTTAAAAGATGAAAGATCTTGTAGTGGTAAATCCTGTAAAATTTGCTCTTGAGCTAGTACTGTTGATTGCCAAAGTAAAAAAATCAACATAGGTATGAGTAGGTAGTTATTCTTCATTCAACGATTTTTTAAATTTTACTCTTCTCACAATATAATGAGTTAATAGCAATTATGTGTGATTAAAATACAAATGGTTATTTCATTTTATCTCCAATATTTTTCAATATTGTAATGAATTACTTGAACTCTTCAGTGAAAGAAACTAAAAGTTTTTTCACTGATCGATGCGTATTTTTGAAAACGCTAAATATCCTTATCCTAATGAACAAAAAGAAACTACGAAGTACGGAATGGTTTGGCACGACCGATAAAATGGGTTTTGTGCACAGAAGTTGGATGCGAAACCGGGGCATTCCTGATCATGAATTTGACGGACGACCGGTGATTGGAATATGCAATACATGGTCTGAATTAACACCATGTAATGCTCATTTTCGGGATTTTGCCGAGGTAGTGAAGAGAGGAGTCTATGAAGCAGGTGGTTTCCCTGTCGAGTTTCCGGCTATGTCATTAGGGGAAACGATTGTAAAACCTACCGCCATGTTATTCCGAAATCTGGCGAGTATGGATGTAGAAGAATCCATTCGGGCTAATCCATTGGATGGTGTGGTATTGATGACAGGTTGTGATAAAACAACACCTTCGCTAGTAATGGGTGCCGCCAGTGTTGGACTTCCTACCATTGTAATGCCGGGAGGCCCCATGCTCAATGGAAAATATAAAGGTGAGGATATAGGATCCGGCACTCATACCTGGATTTTTGACGAAGCCTATCGAACGGGAAAAATGACCAGGGAAGACCTCTTCCATGCAGAATCTTGTATGTCCCGCAGTCAGGGTCACTGTATGACAATGGGAACTGCATCAACAATGGCTTGTATGGTAGAATCTCTTGGGTTGACACTTCCGGGAGTTGCAGCTATCCCCGCTGCCGATTCACGAAAAAAATTGGCTGCTCATATGACCGGAATTCGAATCGTAGAGATGGTCAAAGAAGAGCTGACCATTGACAAAATTCTAACAAGGGAAGCTTTCGAAAATTCTATTATGGTAAATGCGGCTGTGGGTGGATCTACCAATTTAATCATTCACTTATTGGCAATTGCCGGAAGAATGGGAATACCACTTGAGTTAGATGATTTTGATAAACTCGGAAGTCACATTCCACTCATGCTAAACTTAATGCCTTCAGGAAAATACCTGATGGAGGATTTCTTTTATGCAGGAGGATTGCCAGTAATTATAAAAGAACTATCTCATTTACTTAGAAAGGACTCCATTTCAGTAAATGGTAAATCGATTCTAGAAAACAGCGAAAAAGCGGAATGCTATAACAAAGATGTGATATCAACCTATAAAGAACCATTCCAAAAAGAAGCAGGTATTGCTGTGCTACGTGGAAATCTCAGTGAAAACGGATGTGTTATTAAACCCTCAGCCGCTACTCCTGAATTAATGCAACATCGCGGGAAGGCTGTTGTTTTTGAAACAATGGAAGACTACCACGAAAGAATTGAAGATCCTGATCTGGACATCGACGAAAATAGTGTGATGGTCTTGAAAAATGTAGGACCAAAAGGGTACCCAGGCATGCCAGAAGTTGGAAATCTAGGAATACCTACCAAACTTTTACAAAAAGGTGTGAAAGACATGGTACGCATTTCTGATGGACGAATGAGTGGTACAGCCTATGGAACAGTAGTGCTGCATGTTTCTCCTGAATCAGCAAGTGGTGGACCATTAGCATTGGTGAAAAATGGTGATATCATTGAGTTGGATGTGGAAAAAAGAAAAATTCACCTGGATGTATCGGATGAAGAATTAGAGAAAAGAAGAAAAGAGTGGAAACCTATTGTATTGGAGGAATCTAAGCGGGGTTATGCCAGTTTATATATAAAGCACGTTCAGCAAGCTCATGAAGGCTGTGATTTTGATTTTCTGGTAGGTAAGTCAGGGTCGGTAGTTACCAGGGATTCTCATTAAGGTATTTTGTTTGTACTCATGCTATGACTTGAAGTCATGGCATGAGGTTAGTTTAATTTGAAGTATTGATTTATCGTCACTATTTGAGTCTTCTTAATTTTCTTTAATTCTAAAAGATCTTCATCACCAGTTATTAGATAATCTGCATTTCCATCAACTGCCAATGATAACAAGAAATTATCTTTTTCATCTCTACATTTCCTAATATCACTTTTTACTTCAATGAATTCAGCATGTTGTTCAATAACATTGAGTATTTCAATTAATTCTACTTGAGAAAAGTATTTTCTAAATTTTGGTCTGTTTGCTACAGCAATAAATTCATTAAGCAATTCATCACTAAATATTAAAACTGAATTGCCAGTAAATATTTGACTATCTAATTTCGATTGGTCTTTTGTAATAAGAAAACTAATCCAAAGATTAGTATCTAAAATTATTCTTTTCTTTTTATTCGCCATGTCTCCTGGCTCGTTCCCTTTCTACTTCTTTTGTAATTTCCTTAAGGGAAGGTGCTTCTGATGTTTTCGCTCGAAGCTGTTTGATAATTTTCTTAAACTGATGCTTATTATCTTTTTTAATAGCTATGAGATTCAAAGCTTCAAGATTTTTGAGAAGTTTTTTAGCCTTTGGATTTAATATATCTACTCGAATAGTGTCCATATTCAAATTTAACGAAAATCTTTTATTCTGTTTACATTAACTATTCGGACTACGATAATAGTTTATTAGCACTCATGCTATGACTTGAAGTCATGGCATGAGGATTTCATTTCACTCCTCAAAATATCGCTCTATCACTTTCATACATTCTTCCGGTTTTTCGCCCAGCATGGTATGACCGGCATTTTTGATAACTACCATCTCTGCATTAGGGAAATATTTCATGTGGCCTTTCTGAAAATCTTCTCCTGTCAGCTCATCACATTCTCCCACCATGAATAAGACTTTATTTGGGAAATTTTCCAGCCCGGATACCAAATCTATCTGGATATTTCCATCTTCATCCTGGCTTTTACCAATAATTTCCTGTGAGGCCACACTACTCAACCGCCAATATTTTATATACCCACTTTTTGGATCATCATTGCAGAAATATTGTTTCATTGGGTTGCCATCAAAATCCAACCCGGAGATCTTTCCAAATATATAATCCATCCTCGCCTGGTCATCTTCCGCGTCGATGTGCAAACTTTCAAAGGCTATTTGGGTCAAACTTTTTAAGCTCTCCCAGTCGAGTTCCATTTTAAATTTATCCATAAACTCCTTCGCCTTTTCACTGGTAAGCATTCCTGGCTCTGCCAAAACTGCTTTATTGACACGTTCAGGGTAGCGAGCAATAAATCCCGAAGCAAGCATAGCTCCGTAAGAATGACCAATCAGATTAACTTTTCTATCCGAAGCATAATGATCCACAATATTCTTTAAGTCCTTCAGGGAGTTTTCAAGGCTTTGCTCTTCAGGTTCTACCCTTGGTGACAATCCGGTGCCCCGCTGATCGTAGAAAACCAGATAATACTTTTCAGACAGAGGTTTTAATGGCAAAAGGTATCGATAGTCATTTCCTGGTCCTCCATGAATAATTATCACCACCTCACTGGTGTCATTCCCAAAAGTCTCAGAATGAAATGTTACTCCATCTAATTCAATATGTGGAATGGAAGGATCTTCATCAACAGTTTTAGCCACAGAAAATTCACCTTTGATGCTAAAAAACATGATAATGGATAAAACAAAAAGCAGGATAAGAATGCCAATAAATGCTTTACCGGCGATTTTAAGGAATTTGATCATTGTGCGGTTAATTGATAGTTGATAAGCAAAAATAGAATATTGCAATGACTAATATCAACACCCATAAAAAAAATAGTCCCGTATCTTTTAGTTGGGTTACCAATCTGAACAATACGGGACGATGAATTTATACCTATAATTATTTATTCTACCGAAATAGTTAATTCCTGCCTGATATCCCGAGAAGACGCTCCTATCAATAATTTATATTCTCCGGGTTCTACCACCCATTTCATGGAAGCCTCATCAAAGTAAGCCAATTTTTCCACTGGTATATTAAGCGATACTGTGCTACTTCCTCCTGCCTCTACTGCTACTTTTTCAAAGCCTTTTAATTCTTTCGCTGCCTTTTCAACGGAAGATTCTACATCCGAAACATATACCTGAACAATCTCTTTTCCACTGGTACTACCTGTATTTTTTATTTGTAGCGATACAGATATTTCATCACCGGTTTTATAGGTGTTTTTATCTGTAGCAGCATCCGCATATTCAAAAGAAGTATAGGAAAGTCCATAACCAAATGGGAATAAAGGTTCTACAGACTTGGTATCAAACCATCGATATCCTACTAATATCCCTTCTTCATAGAAAACAGAATCGGTACCTGGGAAACTGCCTGTTGCATGAGCCGGTGAGTCTTCCAGTTTCTTTGGTAGTGTAAATGGAAGTTTTCCTGAAGGATTAACATTTCCTAAAATCACATCTGCCAGGGCATTGCCACCTTCAGATCCATTAAACCATGACCATATAATTGTATTTGAATTGGCCTCAACTTCACGAAGATCAACAGCAGCACCCGCTACAATTACTACAATCGTATTTGGATTGGCAGCACTAACGGCTTTAATCAATTCATTTTGCCCAAATGGAAGTTGAATATTTTTTCTATCTGCAGCTTCCGATTCTACAATTCTATTATTACCCGCGAAAACAATTGCTACATCTGCAGATTTTGCCACTTCTACCGCAGCATTGATTAATGAATCATTGACAGAATAATCAATATCTAATCCCCAATGTCTGCCTTCCGGACGAATATATTTCTCCTCGTATCCTTGAGAGAAAATCACTTCGGCCTTGCCATCTAACTTGTTCGTCAGACCTTCTAGCGGAGTAACCTCGTATCTAACTTTTACTCCAGCACCAAAACCACCTGAAGCATGCTTATGGGTGGCGTTATCACCGATGACTGCTACCTTACCTAAAGTATTGACATCAAGAGGAAGCTTATCTCCATCATTTTTAAGTAATACGATAGATTCAGAAGCAATTTCATAAATAGCTTTTGAATGCTCCGGAGTATTGATTGCTCCTTCAGCCCTGGTAGAATCGCCTTTCTTCACATTGTACATTACCCTTAAGATGTTCTTCACTTTTGTATCGATGAAACTTTCATCAACAGCACCTGCCCTCACCGAATCAATCAATGGATTTGCCATATAAAAATCATCGAATTCACCTCTTGATCCCATTTCTACATCCAATCCGTTTTTGGCTGCCTTTACAGTGTTGTGAACTGCTCCCCAGTCTGAAACGACAATTCCTTGAAATCCCCATTCATCACGAAGAACTGTATTCAACATATAATCATTTTCGCACAAGTAATCTCCCCGGTATTTATTATAAGCACCCATCAATGAATAGGCTTGTCCTTCGATCACTGAAGCTTTAAATCCTGGTAAATATATTTCGCGTAATGTGCGCTCATCGGTCAGCACATTAATGGTACCTCTATTCGTTTCCTGGTTGTTTACAGCATAATGTTTGATACAAACACCTACATCCTGCAACTGCACTCCTTTCACATAGGGCACCACCATTTCACTGATCAAGAATGGATCTTCTGACATATATTCATAATTCCTTCCACAAAGAGGAGTTCTGATGATGTTGATAGCCGGTGCCAGTAAAATATCTTTATCTCTTGCCCTTGCTTCACTACCTATTCCTTTTCCATAGCTTAATGCCAGGTCTCTGTTCCAGGTGGCTGAAAGGCCACCGCCTGCAGGGAAAAATGTTGCTGAGTCTGTGGTCAATCCAAGAGGTTTCCATGACTTGCGCTCAATTTCTTCTCGAATACCTAATGGTCCGTCTGCATAGGTCATCTCCCCAATCCCAAGCCGCTCAACACCGCCTGAAAAAAACATTCCTGAACCATGGATCATTCCAACCTTTTCTTCCAAAGTCATTAAACCGATCAAGCTATCAATCTCCTGCTCATACTGCATATCAAACTGCCACGAGAGATCTTCCGCTACTTGTTTTTCCGGAACCTGATTACAACTAAAAAATATCAGTGTGAGAAAAAATGAGGTGGCGACCACCATCCATTGACTATATTTCATCTTCATAAATTTAAGTTTCACTCTATTCAATTGTTTTCAATTTGTTGGTTGATGCACACGATCCTATTGTAAAAATGATATTTAAAATCCTATTTAAAAACCATTTTTACAATTGATACAAACGATGGAAACATTTGATACGCATCGACAGGAAATAGATAGAATGAAGACCTACAAATGGAGTATAAAAGTAAAAACCGGTATTTTCTGTTGGAATTAAAATTAAAATGTAAATTAAGTATTTAAAGGTTTTAAATAATGGAATGGTTTACCGACTGGTGGAATAGAATACCTAGCTGGGAATATAATGTTTTCCTATCAATTGTAGTTATTATCTTCTCCTGGGCACTGCGATATTTTGGTTTAAAATTAGTCTTCAATAACATTGAGGAAGTCCGGGAAAGGTATTATTGGAAAAATGGCGTAAAGTATACCACCTTTAGTCTTGGATTAATATTAATTGGGTCTATATGGGTTAGTGAAGTAGATTCATTTGCTACCTTCTTTGGCTTGGTATCGGCAGGTTTAACTATTGCGTTAAAAGATCCGATTGTCAATATAGCAGGTTGGTTATTTATCATAATCAGAAAACCATTTGAAGTGGGCGATCGGGTACAAATTGGTGATCAATCAGGGGATATTATTGATATTCGGGTGTTTCAATTTACGATCAATGAAATTGGAAACTGGGTAGATGCCGATCAAAGTACGGGCAGGATCATTCACATTCCCAATGGAAAAGTATTCATCGAAAGCCAAACCAATTATACCCAGGGTTTTAGTCATATCTGGAATGAGCTAGGAGTGCTGGTCACTTTCGAAAGCAATTGGCAACAAGCAAAAAAAATTCTTTGGGAAATAGCCGATCGGCATTGCGAACATTTTACTGAAAAGGCCGCGAAGAAATTATTAGATGCTTCAAAAAAGTATATGATATTTTACAACAACCTTGATCCGATTGTCTATACCGATGTCAAAGATAGTGGCGTCATGCTCACCATGCGATATCTTTGTGTACCCAATAAACGAAGGGGCTCAACACATAAAATCTGGGAGGATGTACTGGAAGAATTTGCCAAACATGATGATATAGATTTTGCATACCCAACCCAACGCATCTATTATAATCTGAAAGAAGGAAAAGATGGTGCGAGGAAAACAAAATGATCTACAACCACTTTTTGCGCTTAAAAAACCAAAACATTCCAAACAGAATCAATACCATCACACCAAGCACGTAAAAATAACCGTTTTTTAATTGGAGTTCCGGCATATTGGCGAAGTTCATACCATATATCCCCGCAATGAAAGTCAAGGGTATAAAAACAGTTGAGACCAGCGTGAGGACCTTGACAATTTCATTCATCTTATGACTGATGGAAGAAAAATAAATATTGGTGAGACCTTCCAGTGATTGGTTTAGTCCTTCAAACTCTTCAATGGCGCTGCTACAATTATTTTTAAGGTCACGATAGTATTTCATATTA
>JBNLGO010000145.1:0-9111 GCA_050306095.1 Cyclobacteriaceae bacterium | reverse complement strand
TTAAGGTTGCGATTAGTCATAAAAACTATCAACTCAAGGATATTCTTATTCTATGGTTAATTCTTCTTGTTGCTAAATCTATTTTAAATTTAATTCAAAAGTTTAGTACTTATCTATATAATGATAGAGTAGAGTATATTGTTTTTCATATTGGTCTTTCTTTAGGTTTCAGTTTCTCTTTATGCTTCAGAACTTACTTTATTTACTTAGTATTATATAGAAATGGGATCGTAATAAACTATAAAAAGATTGGAATGATGATAGGAATAAGTCACACAATTTTAGTCTTTGGATTATTGATTCAATTATTAATCGAAAAAGCGGCATTTCAAGCTGATTTTTCACCAATATTCTATTTATGGAATTTATTTTTAGTTCTAATTGGAACTATAGAGCTTTCTAAAATTAAACTAGTAATAGGAATTCTAACCATTCTTTTAATGGTTTTAATAGAACAATTTATTTTTGCCGTGTTTTCTGGTTATTATATTTTATAAAGTCATATGCCGGATAAGTTTAATGCGTCCATTTGGCGAAACCCCTCAAACCGTCTGACGCTAGCCAAGAATACTCCACTTCCATTTATTCATCCGATCACTTCCCGCTAAGCAACACACAAGCAGTGAGCGGATGAAGATTACCCTGGATAATTATTACAACTAAATATCAGCTATTCCCGGACATGTGCGAAAAGCCTGAGCGAGGGTGTTCCGGGATCTCTCTCGCATTCAGGGATTTATTTGACAACAACTCTTGTATTTAATGTGGCTTACAAGCCTCTGACGGTTGGACATTGATTCTGTATATCTGGAAAATAGTTTCAAAACCGACGCAAACCTCTGAGCACTATCATTTATTCCAAATATTGTCTTCATGCGTGACAGACCCCGGAACCAAGTCCGGGGATTACTGCAATTTGGAATGCTTTATTATTAGGTGGCTTATCTGATATTTATTTATCCGATCACTTCTCGCTAGGCATACGCATATCCAGTGAGCGGATGAAGATGCAATACCCCACAAAAAGAAAAATCCCTGCACCGCTTGCACAGGGATTTTTCATTACTAATTGATCAACTGATGGATTCTTATTGTACGCTGCCCTTTATGGTCAACACATGAACTGAGTTTTCAGTATTGGTATAAACGGTCACTGTCTTGGAAAAGCTTCCGGAATTTTTCGCATTGTAGGTTGCCGTGATAGACGCTGATTCTCCGGGTTGAATGGCATTTTTAGGATAATTGGTTGCTGTGCATCCACAGGACGCTTTCACATTCGAAATCACCAAAGGAACATTTCCTTTATTTTCAAATTGAAACTCATAGGAAACGGGTGTACCCTGGGATACCGTACCAAAGTCATGTGAGGTTTCTCCCCAACTGATTACTGCTAGTTTTTTTTCTGCTAATACATTTTCCTGGCCAAATGATGGCAATACTACCAACATTAATGCACTCAAGGTGAAGGTTAATAATACAAATTGTCTCATGGTTTTTAATTTTTTAATGATTAATAATTGAATAGTTAAATGTAGATTGACCAAAGGAAAACCTGTGTTAATCCTTTCTTAACAATTGTTAATGAGTTGTTAACGGTTTAAATTTTCAATGGATAATGAATAATATTGAGGTATGAATAAGCGAAGAATTCAGGTAGCAGTAGTACTGGGTATTTTCGCCATTGCTGCGATCATTAGTTTTCAATATATCTGGTTGAAAGAAGCCTTTGATCAGGAAAAAAGAAAATTTAACCAATCCGCTCAAATCGCTCTGTTAGAAGTAGTGAAGCTGGTAGTGAACGATAATCAATCTCCATTTCCTCATTCAAACCCTGTTCAGAAAATCTCGGAAGATTATTACCTGGTTAGGATCAATGATGAGATTGATGCAAAGATCCTGGAGTTTTATTTAAAAAATGAGTTTGAAAAACTAAGTATCAAATCAGATTTTGAATACGCCATTTATAACTGCAGCGATGATGAAATGGTGTATGGCAATTATATTTCTTTGCAAAACAACCATTTACCAAAGAAAACGACAGCATTCTTTCCAAAAATGGATGGGCTTGTATATTATTTCGGGGTACGATTTCATAATCAATCGTCCTTTCTATCCGGAGAAACTGGCACCTGGACCATCATAGCCCTTATTTCTATGGTGATATTGATTATCTATATTTATTCCGTTTTCGTCATTCTTCGTCAAAACAGGTACTATGAGCTGCAGAAAAATTTTATTAATAACATGACGCATGAGTTTAAAACGCCACTTGCTTCCATTATGCTTGCTTCTCAATCAATGTTAGACAACTCCACAATAAAAAAGGATGTCCGATTAAGCAAATATGCAGATGCGTTACAAAGCCAAAGTCAACGGCTCAATGAACATGTAGAGCAGATATTAACACTTTCAAAATCAGAAAAAAACAATTTCCAACCAGCGTTTTCCGAATTTAATTTACAGGAGGCCATTCAATATTCAGTTTCACAATTCATCAATCCTTCTTCAGATAAAATTGATATCAACATAAACTTTCCGAACGACCCAATTATTATTAGAGGTGATGAAGCACAATTCGTCAACCTGGTCAATAACCTAATAGGAAATGCCATTAAATACGGAAGCCAACCTATAAATATTGCCATCATTTTTCAGCAGGAAAGTAGTTTTGTCAATTTGAAAATCCAGGATAACGGATCGGGAATTCCTAAAAAACATCAAAAAAGAGTGTTTGATAAGTTCTACAGAGTCCCGCTCAATGACCATCAGGTGGTAAAAGGATTTGGGCTTGGCCTTTATTACGTTAAAAACATTTGTGAACTGCACGGTTGGAAAATTAAGCTGGAAAGCTCTCCGGAACAAGGCACATCATTTACTATCAAAATTCCTATTGAGCATGACTAAGCCTAAGATTCTTTACGTAGAAGATGATGAAACGCTTGGCTACCTTACAGCTGACAACTTGCATCTCAGGGGTTTTGAAATAACCCATTCTACAGATGGAAGCGATGCTTTGGAGCAGTTTAAATCTAATTTATTTGATGTATGCATCCTGGACATCATGCTACCAAAAATGGACGGTTTTGAACTGGCCAGCCATATTCGAAAACTGAACCAGGATATTCCTATATTATTTCTTACTGCTAAAACTTTATCAGAAGATAAAATAACGGGGTTTAAAATTGGTGGAGATGATTACATCGTCAAGCCATTTAATATTGAGGAGTTGGTTCTCAAAATCAATGTATTTCTCAAGCGAGCAAAAATATTAGTACATCAAAATTCTGAGTTCACATTTAAGGACGTAACATTTAATTACCCACAACTGGAATTAACCGTAAAAGACAAATCTTCTATTCTCACCCAAAAGGAAGCAGATCTTCTTCAATTCTTCTTCAATCACGAAGGTGAAGTGTTAAAACGCGATTTCATATTGAATTCATTATGGGGTGATGATGATTATTTTATGGGAAGAAGCATGGATGTATTTATCTCCCGATTAAGAAAATACCTGGCATCAGCCCCCACCATTAGCATCGAAAATATACATGGTGTAGGATTCAAATTGATTGTTAAAAGTACTTAAGGAAAATTGCCTTACCGTCAATCAAAAGTTATTTTCTTGGTGTGTAATGTTTCCTTATTTTTGATTTCTCAATTCAAAATAAATAAACCTTCAGATGAATTATAGAAAACTAGGTAAAACCGGGTTTAACATTTCAGAAATTTCTTTAGGAACCTGGCAGATAGGTGGCGATTGGACACATAAAATGACCGTAGAAGACGGCAAAAAATTAGTTAATGAAGCAATTGATAATGGAATAAATTTTATTGATACGGCAGATGTATATGGCATGGGCTTAAGTGAACAGGCAGTCAGTGAAGTAGTAAACAGCCGGTCAGAGAGAATTTATGTTGCGACTAAATGCGGCCGGCAAATCAATCCACACATCAATGATAATTATACACCAAAGGTATTGCGGGAGTTTGTGGAAGCCAGTCTGAAGAACATGAACATGGAGTGCCTGGACCTCATTCAGCTGCATTGTCCACCAACAGAGGTTTATTACAGACCGGAGATTTTTGAGCTTTTTGATCGATTAAAAGAGGAAGGTAAAATTCTGAACCTTGGAATCAGTGTTGAGAAGGTAGAAGAAGCCATCAAAGGAATGGAATTTGAAAATGTAACTACGGTACAGATCATTTTCAACATATTCAGACAGCGACCCGCTGATTTATTCTTTGATTTGGCAAAGCAAAAAGATGTTGGAGTGATCGTAAGGGTACCGCTGGCAAGTGGATTGCTAACCGGAAAATACACCGCTTCTACTCAATTCGACAAAAATGATCACAGGAATTTCAATCGAAACGGCGAATTGTTTGACAAAGGAGAAACTTTTGCAGGTGTAGATTACGCCACCGGTCTTGAAGCTGTAGAAAAATTAAAAGCCCTATTTCCTGATCAAGAAAGCCTTGCGCCTATTGCATTAAGGTGGATTTTACAATTTGATGCTGTAAGCTGCATCATTCCTGGTGCCTCCTCTTCCTCACAGTTAAAGTCTAATCTATCAGCATATGACCTTCCGGTTTTCACGGAATCTCAGTTTTCAGGTATTATGAATATTTATGAGTCCATGATCAAGCCTCAAGTTCACCACCTTTGGTAAATATGAATAACTATTTAGAAAGCGTCATTCGTCAATTTAAATATTGTAAAATGCTGGGAGATAAATCTATCTCCCAGGTTTCTGATGACATGCTTCATTGGTCTCCTGGTGAGACAAGCAATAGCATAGCACAAATCGTCAAGCATTTGAGAGGAAATATGCTCTCCCGATGGACAGATTTTCTTACGACCGATGGTGAAAAACCCTGGCGAAATCGTGATGATGAATTTGTAGATGATATTCATGACAAGGAGCAATTAATTCGGTATTGGCAGGAGGGCTGGAAATGTGTGTTTCATTCTTTAGAAGAATTAAATGACGCGGATTTGGAATCCATCATTTATATTAGAAATCAAGGACATACTGTGATAGATGCTATTAACAGGCAATTATCACATTATTGCTATCATATTGGTCAAATTACTTTTCTTGCTAAAATGATCTTAGGTGATCAATGGCAGTACCTTTCTATTCCTCCTGGAAAATCAAATGAATACAACCAAGAGAAATTTTCAAAAGAAAAGAGTAGGGAGCATTTTACAGATGAGTATTTGGATGAATCCACTCAATAAACTTTTATAGTCAATATTTCCCGTAACTACGCATACATGAATATCAATAATAAAAGCAATCATTTCATTTTTTATGGATTGACCCCACCAAAGAAAAATACCGATGAGGAAAAAGTTACTGGTATCGCTCAACGGCAAATCAATAGAATAAAGGAACTAAATATTGATGGAGTAATCTTGTATGATATTCAGGATGAATCTTCCAGAATAGATGTTCCGCGGCCTTTCCCATACATGGAGACCATCCCTCCGGAGGAATACAGCAATAAATATTTAACTGAATTAACTGTTCCAAAAATCATTTACCAAAGCATTGGGAAATATTCTTCCGAAACTCTGAAAAAGTGGTTCACTAACCATCAATCTTCGCTTGAGTTTACAGTGTTGGTTGGGGCTCCATCCCGTAATCACAAAACAGGGATATCACTTAAAGAGGCCTATCAGATAAGAAAGGAAATGAATATTTCTACCAGCCTCGGAGGCGTTACGATACCGGAAAGACATTTTAAAAAAGATGATGAGCACCACAGAATATTTCATAAAATGGACCAGGGATGCAGCTTTTTTATTTCCCAATGTGTGTACAGCATTCACAACATTAAAAACTTCCTATCTGACTATTATTTCTATGCCAAAGAACACAATAAAAACCTTGCCCCCATTATATTTACTTTGACACCTTGTGGTTCAAAAAAGACATTGAGCTTCCTTGAGTGGTTAGGCATTGACATCCCTAAATGGTTGAAAAACGATTTATTCCACTCAGAAGATATCCTCTCCAAATCTGTGGAGAGTTGTAAAAACATTGCGATTGAATTAAAAAACTATTGCCAGGAAAAAGAAATACCCTTTGGGTTTAATATTGAGAGTGTTGCCATCAGGAAAGAAGAGATTGATGCTTCAATAGAGCTGTTGAAATTTGTGCAAACATTATTAAAAAGTTAAGAATGTCTGATTTTCGTAAAATTTCAATTGGTTCATTTTACGAATAGCTGTAACATTATTTTATTTAAAGCCTGAAACAACATACCTAACCCAAACTAATGAAAAAGCTATTTAAAATTGTATTAGCTTTTATTATACTTATTGCCATTATATCATTTGCTACACCAGTAGTGATCAAGCGGTATTTTAATCACCATGCATTAGAACTTGTAGGGCGCAAGGCCAATCTTAAATCTCTTACTTTTAACCCCATTACTTGTACCGTTACTGCCGATAATTTTATTGTATATGAGGCTGAAGACTCCAGTTTATTTCTAGGTTTCAGGTCCTTTGATTTGAATATAAATTTCTCAAAACTATTGACTGGTCAATTTCAGATTGAAGAAGTGGCAATAGACAGCCCGTATGTGAATATCATAAACAATGAAGGCTATTTTAATTTTACGGATTTATTGCCAAAGCAGGATTCCATTGAAGATAAAAAGGCATCTTCATCCTCAGATTTTGAATTTGAGATTTTGAATTTAAGAATGGCAAAAGGGAAGGTGGTTTATTACGAAGAAGATATCGACCACAGGATCACTATGGACGATCTTTCTTTTAAATTACCGCGATTTGCCTACAACAGCCGATCGGCTAATATGGACATCCAGTTTGTGATAGATGAAACAGGCATCCTTTCAATGAGCAATAACTTCTATCCTGAGGAAAGCCGGTTTTATAGTCAGATCAAACTCAATAATTTAAACATCGACCTGGCTGAGCCTTATACAAAAGATTATATCAATGCCATGGATATTGATGGCAAAGCAAATTGTGATATTACTATCCAGGGGTTATTTAAAAATACTACTGACATAAGAATGGAAGGAAAAGCCTGGTTTAATGAAGTTGAAGTAAAAGACACTGCTCGCTTACCGTTGTTTACCGCTGACTATGTTGGATTTGAATTAGATAGAATTGATGTGTTTAAAAAGAAATTTGTGATAGATGAAGTAATGTTGAAAAACTTCTTTATGCGCTTTGACCGCATGGACAGCACCAATAATTTAATGTTGGCATTTGCTCCATTGCTAGAAGTGGATACTACCAAAAATGCTAATGACACCCTGGTAGTTGAAAGTACGCCCCTATATTATGCCGTTGACACTTTTATTGTTTCAAATAGTAGTATCAAGTATCGTGATTACACATTAGATAATTATTTTGAATATGATATCACGAATATCAATGCCCTGGCTGATAATATCAGCTCTCAAAACCAAAAGGCAAAATTTAGCAGTACTGGCCTTCTCAATCAACAAGGAAGATACAATGCGAATCTTTTCATGAACCCAAATGATCCCCTCAATTTCGAAGTTGAATCTGAAATTAAGGGCTTTCAAATGGAGGATTTAAGTCCATTTACCTTGACTTATGCCGGCCATTCGATTTTTAAAGGCGAGTTGGTTTACTATGGAAATGCCATTGTAAAAAAAGGTGTAATGGAAAGTCAGAATGAAATCACCATTTATAATTTACAAGTAGGCGACAAGGTGTCTAAAAATGTGCTGTACGAAATGCCCCTGAAATTTGCAGTGTTTCTATTAAAAGATAAAGATGGTGTGGTGAACCTCGACATGCCAATGAATGGAAACATGAATGATCCTGATTTTAGAATTGGCCCGCTGGTGTGGCAAGTCATAAAGCAAAATATGGTGAAAATAGTAGCTGCTCCAGGCAAAATATTAGCATCACAATTTGGAATGGACGAAGAAGATTTGCAGTATTTACCATTTGAGCCACAGGATACCATTCTATTGGAACAATCCATAGAAACCTTAATTAAACTGCAGGAAATCACAGACAATAAAGAAGGGTTGATAGTCGATTTAGTGTATCATTCACCCAATGATATGGATGTGAAAAACATTGCTTTGAAAAAGGCAAAGACAGATTATGTCAAAGCTAAACTCCATCCAAAAACCGATACTCATCTACAGAAAATGATTAATAACACTGATGACAATGACACGCATCTTATCACGTACCTAAGGAAGAATATGGAGGATGACACCACCCAAACAGATAGCCTGGCGATTAAATGGGTAGGGATGGAAAAATTATTATCAGAGGCCAGAAGTTTACAGATAAAAAGAAAGGAAGCCGTCCAGAACCATTTTCAGCAAATAGACCTTGCATATCTACAGAAATTCAAATTTTCGGAAACATTTGAACCACCTAAATTTGAAGTCGATCAAAGTGGTTTTGTGATAAATTTTGAAATGGAGTAATTATTTTTTTGAATCCAGCCGGCTGTTTAGCTCCCTGATAACCTGATCCAGTTCCTGGGTGGAAAACTTTACTTTTTCAATCACTTCTCCTACTTTCCCCTCTTCAGACCAACCTCTGATTAAGATATCGGTTAGTCCTAGTATCCTGGCTACCGGCGCTCGTAAATGATGGGAAGTGAAAAAGGCATAATCAGACAAGTTATTAATCAATTTTTCCTTTTCTAATTCAACTTGTCTTCTGGAGGTAATGTTATTTGCTAATACTATTCGTCCTCTTTTACCATGAAATACAATGGAATTGGAATGAATTTCAACATCAATTTCCTGTCCTGTTTTTACAATATGTTTTGAATAATAAATCGTGCTTTCCGAAAAATGAAGATCATTTAATCTCTCTTCCATTTTCAATTTTTCAATGTCAGATCGAATATCCATGATCGACATTTTCATAAATTCCTCCTTAGAATATCCATACTCTGCAATGGCAGAATTATTTACAGAAATAAACTTTAAAGATGACACATCATAGACCCACATCGGTGAAGGATTTTCTTCAAATAAAAGACGGAAATACCGTTCGGATCGAATTATATTCTCTTCAGCTTTTCTCCTTTGCATAGAGGTATAAGCTATCGATATATAATTTGCAGCCAT
>JBNLGO010000144.1:0-9132 GCA_050306095.1 Cyclobacteriaceae bacterium | reverse complement strand
TGTGAAAGGGACATTAAGAGTCATGTTAAAATTAGGCTTGATGGATGAAGGTGATTCAAACCCATACTTTAATATAGGTATATCAGATACGGTACGACCATGGACAAAACCGGAGGCAAAAGCATTAGCCAGGGAAGCTACTGTCAAATCTATCGTGTTAATGAAAAATGAGGAAATATTGCCTTTGAATACCAATGAAATAAAGTCAATTGCTGTCATTGGCCCAAGTGCTGATATGGTTGTATCAGATTGGTATTCAGGTACTCCACCATACCGAGTTTCTGTATTGGATGGAATCAAAAATGCCGTCTCTGATGACATAACGATTAATTTTGCAGCTAGTAATCAAGCGGATTCAGCAGTAAATGCTGCTAAAAATTCGGATGTGGCTATTGTTTGTATTGGAAATCACCCTCTTGGATATGGATTAAAATGGGGTGTCAATCATGTTTATAGCGATGGTCGTGAGGCTGTAGATCGACAAGCAATAAGCCTTGAGCAAGAAGATCTCGTCAAGCTAGTGAAAGCTGCTAATCCAAATACAGTATTGGTGTTAGTTTCCAATTTTCCTTATGCCATTTCATGGTCAAAAGAAAATGTCCCTGCCATACTCCATATAACCCAATCAAGCCAGGAACTAGGGAATGGTTTGTCGGATGTGCTATTTGGTAAAGTTAGCCCTGCGGGTCGCCTTGTTCAAACCTGGTCTGCTTCTATTGATCAATTACCTCCTATCCTTGATTATAACATTCGTCATGGAAGAACCTATATGTATGATCCCCATGAGCCACTTTTTGCTTTTGGTCATGGATTGAGCTACACCACTTTTGAATACAGCAATATAAAATTGGATAAGAAAACAATCAAAAGTGGAGATGTTGTTAACATAACGGTGGACATAAAAAATACTGGAGATAGAGATAGTGATGAGGTAGTTCAAGTGTATGCTTCCTATCCTGATACAAAGGTTGAGATGCCCGTTAAGGCATTGAAAGCTTTTCAAAGGGTAAATATTTTGGCGGGAGATTCCAAGTCAGTTACCATTCCTTTAGATACCGATGAGCTAAAATATTGGGATGTAGAAGACCATCAATTCAAACTTGAAAAAGGGGATATTAAAATTTTAGTTGGAGCCTCATCTGCGGATATTCGGCTTGAAAGTACGTTAAGGGTTAAATAGTTATCTTTTATAAAAGTCCAAAGAAAGAAGAAATGCCATCACTTGCACTTGTTGCTGGATCTTTCTGTCATTCAATGGTTTATTTAATTGCTTTATCCCTTGTTAGATTATTTTTAAATATATTGATCGAATAATGACAGGCCCCATATCAAGCACGGAAATGGAGAAGAAAGGTGAATTTATTCCTCTATTAATTATCATCCAATACTTAAATGGATCATTTTACGAAGCTTTTGTTTCCCTGAATTTTCTAGCGATCTCATTTGCTTCATGGGTGATCTGCTTTGGAAATTGATTTATCTCCAATATTTTGATGGCATTAGTGCTGTTTGATTTTCCTTTCCTCAATTTGAAATCAAAAGACATTTCGCCATTCTCAATTATCTCATCAAAATGGTAAAAGTCAAAAGATGATTTAAGTAGCTCTATTAACTCCAAATCGTGGGTAGATACGATGACGATATTTTCATTTTGATTTAGGTAAGAGAGGACACTTTTGCCAGAGGAAATCCTTTCTACGGTATTGGTACCTTTAAACAATTCATCCAACAAAAAGAGGTTTTTAAATCCTGATTCGCTTTCCTCGATCATATTTTTAATGGCTTTCACCTCTTGATAATAGTAGCTGGTATTGTCCATTATACTATCTGCAATATTGATGGCAGAGTGAATTCGCATAGGTGGACAGCTAAATGATTTAGCGCAAACGGTATTAATCGTCTGAGCTAAAATCAGATTAACCCCAATAGTTCTTAAGAAAGTGGTTTTACCAGACATGTTTGATCCCGAAATAAGTACAGATTTATCGTCTGATATTTCAATACTATTGGCAATGGGTTTAGAAATCAACGGGTGGAATATCTCAGTGGCATTAATTGAATGGTTTTCAGGGGAGATTTGTGGGAATGAAAAATAAGGTAATGTCTCCCGTAAACTTGAAATGGAGATCGCCATATCCACTTTTCCCACTGCATTAAATATGATTTCAATGTCCGGCCTATGTTTCTCTAATTTGCTAACGATACTAAATAAAGTGATCGGCTCAATAGCAAATAATGACTTGATCATTTCAAACAAATAATCAAAAAACATCTCTATCAAATTGCTATTATTTAGCTTAAAGTTGACGAAAGGAACCAACCTCATAATGGTCTGGATTCTATCACAGGAATTTTTCACTTCAGTTTCCTGATCAAAAAATACACCTGTATTTGTAAGCTGTAGGGATATTTTTCGCAACAATACGAGCTGAGGAATAGTATTGGAATAGGTTAAGTTATTCTTCTTATTCCAAAGGTGCAAAACAGTATTGATGACAATAATTAATAGGAAAAAGTGTAGAAAAAATGGATTGATAATCGACAGAATCAAAGAAACGAAGGATGATATTGACAATACAGGGATTAACCAAAACCACTTGGGCTTATCTATATTCCATTCATAGATCAGGTTTTGAATAAAATAACTTCTCGGTTCTCTTAGTTTAAATAACTCAGAGACAATTTTTTGTTCTTTGTCAGGATGCGCTGCTAGATATTTAATTATTTTTTCCTGATTTGAATGTCCATTTTGCTCTTTTGGGATCATTCGTAAGGTTTTATAAAAATACTGCTGACCAACTGTGGAGCAAGTCCTGTCGATTTTTGTGAATAACTCCTCAAAATCCAGGTCTAAAAAAGTGCGATAAGAAATGACCTGGTGCGCTTCAGATTTATTTGCATTAAGGAAAAACTTAGATATTCTTTCAAAGTCAAAATCTTCCTTCTTTCTTTTCTTATAGTTATATAAAAACTTTTGGGTTTCAAATTTTCTGGTTGATAGCATTTGTCAAGTATAAAAAGTATAGCAATATAGCTGAATATACGTGTTTATAAAATTTTCAGTCATATGGTGAATTAAATAGGGCTAGCTGAAAAAATAACTGGTGCGTTAAGTATAAGGCAGCATAGCAAAATGTATAAAACTACTTCAAGGTGAAGCTAAGGTTGTAGTTGGCGTTCCAAGGGCTTAAAAAATAAAATTTAAACATTGAAAATGAAATGCAAGGAAATATGGTGTATAAGGTAAAAATCCTTGCATAGTTTAATTGACAGATAAAGCTTTATATACCTTAATATTACCCAATTGTTGTTTATTCGTTATTTCATGCTTTTCAGCAGGATTTATTTAGAAGGAATTCCTGCAAATGAAAAAAGCCATCCTTAGGATGGCTTTTAGTAACTTGGGTCTTAAATATCTTTAGTCGATTATCTCAACGTTAACGGCATTTAAACCTTTTTTACCTTGTTCAACTTCAAATTGAACTCGGTCATTTTCACGAATTTCATCAATTAATCCGCTTTCGTGAACGAAAACGTCTTCACTTGAATCATTTGGCTTAATAAATCCATAACCTTTGGAGTTATTAAAGAATTTTACTGTTCCTTCTTTCATTATTATTTAATTATAAAACTTAATGCACCTCTGTAGTGCAAACTTTTCCTTGGGTAAATTAATTTGGAATAGAAATACTGAATCTTTGCTAATAACCTAATTTGAAGAGGTGAATGAGAAGAGATACTGTTTTACTTTCCTTGCATCAAAGGTAGTATAATTTATTGGTATTAATATTCTTTTTATGATTATATCTTACTTTGGCTCAAAGTAATTGAAATCAATAGAAGATATTTTTATGATTTAATAAAAGAAACCTGACAAGTTTTGAATGCTTGTCAGGTTCAAGGTATGTTTTTATTTAAGAACTAAGCTCTTAATGGTATTTATTTTACAGTAAGCGTCGATTCTTGAAGATCCTGATCAGCAGATGATGAGCCTACAAATATGGAATAGTTTCCTTTTGTTGGAATATATGCATGATCGTCAATGCTCCAATAAGCTAAGTCATTGGAAGATAGTGTAAATTCAACATCTTTAGATTCCCCCGCTTTTATTGGAATTCGTTTAAATCCTCGTAGGTCTTTAATCGGACGGGGGTCAGTAGCATCATTATCACGGATATATAGCTGAACCACTTCTTCTCCATCCCTATCTCCGCTATTTGTCACTTGCACTTTTACTTTTACTTCACCATCAGATGAGTCAATTTCTGAGCTGCTTAACTCTGGTTGGCCATATTCAAATGTTGTATAACTTAATCCATAACCAAAAGGAAATAGTGCTTCACCTTCAAAATAACGATAAGTGAAACCATCCATGTTATAGTTCTCAAACTCAGGAATGTCATCAACGCTTTTGTAGAAGGTTAATGGAAGTCTTCCTGCAGGATTATAATCACCAAATAATATATCAGCAATGGCTGTACCTGCTGCCTGACCAGGATACCATGCTTCCAGGATTGCCGGGAAATTTTCCTTTTCCCAATTGATAGCTACTGCACTTCCATTCAATAATACTAAAACAGTAGGTTTCCCAATGGCTTTTATTTTCTTCATAAAATCCTGTTGATAGTCAGGGAGATCAATTCTTACCCTATCACCACCTTTAAATCCATCCACATGTACAGGCATCTCCTCTCCTTCTAATCGAGGAGATAGTCCCATAAATAAGAGGACTACATCTGATTCTTTTGCAATTTCGATGGCTTCCTTTTCAAAGTCTTTTCGTGGTGTGGACCAGTATAAACTTACATTGGCATCATTGTGAATTTCTGAAAAGGTCATCTCCACTTTATACTTTTCGCCCTTTTCTAATAGCATGAAACTATGACGCTTATTAGTATGATGAATACTTTTATTTTCAGCAACCACGCTATCATCTATCAACAATCTAAAATGGTAAAAGCCTTCTCCCCCTATCGCATATTCGCCTGATTCTGGAGCTACAAGATAGCCCGTCCAACGAATGGAAAAGTTATCGCCATCCATATCATCATATGGAGCTTTATCCCACCAATAAAAGTCAATTTCGGGGTCAACCCTTGTATGGATTGGTTCACCAGTAAATTCGCTATTGTCAAAATATTCTCCTTTTAGACCATTTTCAGATAAAGATTCATCTGTAAATAAGGCGTCATTTGGAATAGGAGTTAACGTTGGAAGTCTTTCGGCATGTTCGCATCCTAATGAATATTTAATCTCTGCATTTGGTAATTTTTGTCGGATACCTTCTAATGGAGAAATAGGATTGGATGGGATTCCGTTATAATTCGCCAATAAAACTTCCATGTCATTGGCATTTGGCCCTATAACCGCTACTTTCTTTAAATCTTTACTCAATGGCAACATATTTCCTTCGTTTTTAAGCAGTACCATTGATTTTTTAGCAATTTCTTCTGCTAATTTTTTATGTTCATCGCTATCAACCACTGAATATGGAATGTCGGCAAATGGAACCATAGAATCCGGATCAAACATTCCAAGCTTAAACCGTGCTATCAATAGTTTCTTTACAGATTGATCAATTTCTTCTTCTGTAATCAAGCCCTGCTCAACCGCATCAGCTAAAAATGGCGAAGTTGACCCACAGTTAATATCCGTACCATTATTAAAAGCCATTGCCGCAGCTTCTACTTCTGTATCTACCACATGGTGATAATTTTGTTCATAAAAATCCACTATTGCCCAGCAATCAGAAACCACATAACCATCAAAGCTCCATTCATCTCTTAATATTCCATTTAATAATGGTGAGTTACCACAACAAGGTTCATCATCCAGTCGATTATAAGCACACATTACTGAAGCTACTCCAGCCTCTTTTATTGTTTTTTCAAATGCAGGTAAGTAGGTGTTTCGTAAATCGTGTTCTGAAACTTTAGCATTGAAAGAGTGTCGTGAAGACTCCGGACCATTGTGCACGGCAAAGTGCTTAGCTGTTGCAATGGATTTGAAATACCTGGGATCGTCACCTTGCAATCCGTTAATGAATTGTACAGCAATTTCACCAGTCAGATAAGGGTCTTCCCCATATGTCTCCATTCCGCGACCCCATCTTGGGTCCCTGAAAATGTTAATATTGGGCGTCCAATAGGTTAATCCCTGATAGATACCGCGCTTGTCCTTACTGATGAAATCGTGGTATTTTGCCCGACCTTCATCTGAAATGGCTACTGCCACCCTATTCATCAAGTCGGTATCCCATGAAGATGCCATACCTATTGCTTGAGGATAAACAGTAGCTAATCCTGCCCTGGCTACTCCGTGTAAACATTCATTCCACCAATTATAGGCAGGAACCCCTAACCTATCAATGGCTTTAGACTCATAATTTAACTGACTGATTTTTTCCTCCAGCGTCATTTTGCTTAAAAGGTCATCAGCTCTTTCTTCAAAGGTCAATTCCGTATTGAGAAAGGCGTGTTCTGTACTTTCCTCTTTTGTACATGCTGTAAGTACAAAAGCACCCCATAATACCAAGAATAATTTTTTCTTAAACATATTTCTATTCAGTTAGTTCGAAAAACAGGTTGCAAATATTTGATTGTGTTTCACCTGAAAAACAATACATCGTCATGTATTGATTAAGTAGGCAGGCGATTAGGGTTTGAATTACTGCAAAATATAAAAATTATCATTCAATATTTTTTGAATGAATGATTTTCGACTAATTCAGGTATTTATAGATTTAACCAATAGTTTACCTTAAGGACTAGACCGCGGTTTTTTGGTCCCCAATATTCAACAGCATAATTATCTGTGTACACCAAATATACATCCGACATCGGAAGAAACCTCCATTGTAGTCGGCTATTGATATTGAAATTATCTTTCTGGGTATTGTATTGTAAAAACGTGGTCCAAAAGAGGGAGCGCGAGAAATTAATTTCAATTTTGGGACTGATTAGCAAAAAGATATCCTGGCCATATGGTTCTGGAAATTTCAAATTATTTTGTTCTACATTCACAGAAAAATTACCCCATGGCTGTGCCCGGTATTTAAGGGAAGCAAAATATCGCGTTCGTTTTCCGCTAAAGAAATTTCCGTATAAGAACCCAAACCCAAAAATAAATCGCTTACGCTGGTCAGAATCATAACCGAGTTCAACAATATCATTGGTATAATAACCCGCTGGTAAAATAGCTTCATTTATAAAGCTGAATGGGTATAACAAGTTAACCGTAGTATGATTGTAGGAAGCATTCAATTGACTTGTATTGGTAAAATTCAATGCATAATTAATGCTACCATCATTGTTTAAATTTGTTCCGGCACTATCCAGATCCAAAATATATCGAGCACCAAGGACATGAGAAATAATGGCTTTTGTTTTGGGATAAAAGGTATAGCTAAACCTGCTAAACCAATGATTATATCCAATCCGAATGCTGGTATCTCTTTCGGCATCGTAGTATTCCTGCCCTCTTAGGAATCCCATGTCTGCTACGTAATTTGATCCAACACCAGCTATATTGGTATAAACACTAATATTCTTATTGTCATAGCCTGCCCCCAAATTATAGAAGTAGCTTTTTCCTTTTATACCTGAGGTGAAAGAGTTTCCCCCTCCCCCAAAAATACGTGTTCTTCCATCTGAAGACCTGTATTGAAATTCCAATCCAGTATTTCTATTATAATCTTTCACGGGTGCATCAAATGCGTTTCGGTTATGAAAATACCCTTTAATAATAGATCTGGAAAATACCTTTTGATGGAATGCAAAAGCAGTATAGTTTTGACTTAAATATTCGTCAGTCTTTTTGGTTTGTAAATTCATCAAGCCTATTCTCAAATCATTATTAACATTACCACTTAAGCGCGCACCATATAATATTGGAATGGTGTTCCCCTCATCATCTAAACCAATTTTACGAGAGAAAAAAGGACGCATCGGTGGAATACCAAAATCTTCGAATACGTCACTATTTTCAAGAAAAAACAACCTCCGTTCAGGAAACCTAATATCGAACAAGGAGAGATTAGTCACTTGTTCATCTACATCTACCTGGGAGAAATCGGGATTTATGGTAAGGTCAAAATTGAGACTTGATGTAAGGGCGACTTTTGCATCTACTCCAGCTTCAAAGTTATTTTGTGTTCCTGCGGTTTCATCTTGGAAATCTTTCGTCGTTCCACCTAAGGCATAAGGAATTACTGAAATATTACTCTTAACTCTTTTGGGTGGTTTTTCCCAATGCATGTTCCCTGTGTATCCAAGATCAAGTTCCCAAAATTCTAAAGGAACCTGGGTCCAGGAATGAACACTATTGGTTTTGGGATGAAACCTAAAAAAGTTAATTCCCCAGGTTTTAATATCCGTTTTAAATCGGAGTGATTTAAAGGGAATAGCCATTTCTACAGTCCACTGATCCTCATAATTTTTAACTTCGGAAAACCATTTATTGTCCCACGCTCCGCTGACTCCACTTGGTCCATTTTGATCCCGTCTTCCTGTCTGACCTGTAATAAGCATCTCTGTTTGGGCTCCGGCTGCTGTCACACCAAAAACAAATCCATTTGTCTGCTCATTTACAGGATCAATCACCACGGCTACACCATCACTTTGAGGCAAGCCATCATCTCGTTTAAGGGTTTGTATAATATAATCCGGATCGCTGTAACAAGTAATGCCTAAATAAATAAACTGATCATCATAAGTCATCCTGACTTCCGTCTGGTACTTCTCATCCACTTTTTGATCGTCTACCGGATAGCAAATCCAAAAATCGTTTGCCGGGGTTAAGGTGCGCCATATAGCTTCTGAAAGATCTCCATCTATTGAAATTTTTTCTGAAGCTGGGTGAAGTTCAATCTGATAATCAAGTTTTGTTCTTGTGTTTTCAAGTTGTTGGCCCTGAGTATAAATTGATAAAAGTATTAGTAATCCAGTTGTAAAAATAAATAAAGTATTCCCCCTCATGCATTAGTTATTAAAAGTAGTGCAATAATACCATTTATTGCGCGTATAACAACGTACAAATTAGAACAAATTAAAGCATGCATGATGAGATATTTTCGTACGGCTTTTGGCATAGTGGTCTAGAAAGATCATCTCTTCAGAGAGTGATAGGCAGCCA
>JBNLGO010000143.1:8942-9272 GCA_050306095.1 Cyclobacteriaceae bacterium | reverse complement strand
AATTAGATGAACTCCTTAAAGAAAATTATTAGTCTTTCTTTCATCATGATATTGATAGTCGGAAAGAGCGCCTTTTCGCAAGAACAGCAGTATGTATCGTTAATTGATCACCAGGTTGCTTTGGATGAATTGCAACAATATCATTTGACCTTGATGTTTGAAATAAAAAGTCAATACCATATCCAGGCGAATGAGGTGAATGATGAGTATTTAATTCCTTCAGCGATCACATTTGATTCGAATGATAACCTAAAAGTTGTATCGATTTCATATTCTCCATCAAAAGAATTGACCATCATTGGTTATGATAAACCGTTTTATGTGTTCAGT
>JBNLGO010000143.1:0-8932 GCA_050306095.1 Cyclobacteriaceae bacterium | reverse complement strand
AAATATCTTTTTTTCAGAAGGTGGCCCCATTTTAAAAATTACAAAAATAACATTAACCTTTTAGCCTTGAAATGTCTACCAATGGTGGCAATTATATCATTGAGCTAAGAACTGGTGAATTTTTTTACCAGGCATGTTTGGGCACCAAATGTTTTTATCCCAGGGCCATGAAATTTAAGGTTGATTTGGATACCACTACGCTTTCCGTTGACCGAACTTTAAGGTAGGTATTTATTGATAAATACATGAAGCTGCCACACACATCCGATGAAAATCATTGGGTGTAGGTGGCAGTTTCTTTTAGTGGTTTTCATTGAAATTAAAAAGCGCAATTAACTAAACCTACAACCTGATGTAGCCTGTTGTAATATTCGGTATTTGCAATTATTGACATTAATTTTCTATTGATTCGGCAATGTATAAATAGCGGATGCGCCTAATTCTTAGAACAGCATACAATAGCGCAAAACTGTTGAAAGGTAAATATTGGAAGCGTTTTGAAATGCAAGTTTAAATATCTGATAAATTTCACTAAAATATTATGATTCTCATTGGTCATAATTGTTATTACCTTTTCGCACCAACTTTTTAACTAAATATTCACAATGAAAATTTATCTACCAATCTTAGGAGTGTTGTTTTTGATTTCATGCGCTCCTTCCTCAAAAGAAAAACAAGTTTCCGTCGAAAATGAAGTGGTGAATATTTCCCCACTAAAAGACGCTTATCAGGGTGCTTTTTTAGTTGGCACTGCTCTGAACGAACCTATTGTCTCGGGAGAAGATGCTGTTTCGCAAGAAAAAGTATTAAAGCATTTCAATACCATTACTGCAGAAAATGTACTCAAAGCTGCACCGATAAATCCGGAACCTGGTGAGTATAATTTCGGTCCGGCAGATGCCTATGTTCAATTTGGCGAAGACCATGATATGTTTATTATTGGGCATACCTTGGTTTGGCATAACCAAACACCTGGATGGTTTTTCACCGATGAAGAAGGGAATCCTAATACTCCGGAGCAACAAAAAGAACGGATGCGAAGTCACATTGAGACAATTGCTGGTAGATATGCGGGTCGTATTCATGCATGGGATGTAGTGAATGAAGTGATTGATAATGATGGATCTTACCGCCCTACCACTTGGGTAAAAGGAATTGGTGATGGTGATGAAATGGTAAAGCTTGCTTTTCAATATGCCAGTCAATATGCCCCTGATGCGGAATTGTATTACAATGATTTTAATGCATGGAGGCCAGAAAAACGTGATGGAATTGTACGAATGGTTCGGATGTTGCAAGATGCGGAAATACGTATTGATGGAATCGGAATTCAAGGGCATTGGGGACTGAATTTCCCGAAAAATGCATACATAGAAGCAGCAATAGATTCTTTTGCTTCACTGGGTGTCAAAGTAATGATCACGGAGCTGGATGTAGATGTGCTTCCGTTAACGAAAGAAGGACAAATCATCGGAACCGGGATGATGCATCCACAATTTCAGTTAGAAGAATTCGAAGAATTTTTGGATCCATATAAAGATGGATTGCCAGAAGAAATTCAGCAGGAATTGGCCAATCGTTACCAAGAATTGTTTGAGATTTTCTATGCTAAAAAGGATAAAATAGATCGGGTAACACTATGGGGAGTTCAGGATCAAATGTCATGGAAAAACGGTTATCCAATTCCTGGAAGAACAAATTACCCTTTGTTGTTCGATCGTGAAGGAAAGGCTAAGCCGGCATTAAAATCAGTATTAAGTGTGCCAAATAAATGATTAATCTGGAAGAATTATAATTAGGGGATGGTATAATAATTTTCCCAAAATTTCAATTTTTTCTCATCAGGAAGACGTTTTGATTCTATTTCCTGATCAATGACCTGAACAAGTTTGTCTTCATTGGTAAATGGTTTCCATTCCGGAAGGTCTTTGCCATTTGGGTCTCCGGTTGTAATAAAATTCGCCCAATAGGAAGACATCTTGTCAGCGATCTCATGATCGACTTCTTCCCACGGACGATCAAGGGTGTGCAAGTTGTCATAGGCATATGCGATTTCTCCTGAATGAAAAGCACCAAATTGTGTTTCCGGAGTATGGGCAGGAAGTGCCCGGTTGAAATTGTACATATAAACAGGTTGAGATCCTGTCTTGTCTTGCATTTTACCCCATGTATAAACTTGTGTCCCAAAGATCTCGTCGCGGTTAATTTCAAATTGAGTTTTTTTAATTTGTGCGGGTGAGACACTTGGATAGGCTGCGTAAAATTCAGCCTTCAAATCTTTAAAACGGCGATTTACCATTTTTCTAAAATCTTCTTCATTTGCCGGTGGTCCCATAACAATGTCATTATCATTCCATCCCAATAGCATTGGAATATCATGCTGCTTTCCTTCGGCATAGGTATTATAAATCGTTTGAGAAAGGGCATATCCATCCAAAATGGGCAAATTCATAGGGTTTTGCCCATTTTGAATTTCTTTTGCTGATAAGTTACGCAACTTTTGAAGACTATTGGCGCCAAGGTTTTTTGCAAACTGTTCTCCTAAATTTTCAGCCATTTTTAATGACATGTTACCACGGTTTCTGTTTGTTAGAAATCTTCCACCACTTTGAGCAATCGCTTTTTGGAATAACCCTTTTGCTAAAGGGGATGCAGTAAGATAATTAACGCCAAATGCACCTGCTGATTGACCGGCTATGGTAACATTATCAGGATCACCGCCAAAGGAAGCGATGTTTTCTTGTACCCATTTTAAAGCTGCAATCATGTCAAGAATTCCATAGTTACCAGAAGTTCCATATGCAGCTTCCTTAGACAATTCCGGATGGGCAAAAAATCCAAATGGACCAACACGATAATTAAAGCTTACAAATACTATCCCTTTTTTAGCCATGTTGGTGCCATCATATATGGCACATCCTGCACCCCCAGAGTTAAAGCCTCCTCCGTAAATATAAACTAAAACAGGTCGTTTTTCTTCGCTGGATGTAGCCCCGGACCATACGTTGAGGTACAGGCAGTCTTCACTAATCGGTTTTTTAGGAATGAGAAATTCTGATGACCAAAACATAAAAGGTTTGGGTTCGTTTTGCATTGGGCTTGGACCAAAATCAGTACATTCTTTCACACCTTTCCAAGGGGTAACAGGCTGAGGGGCTTTCCATCTTAAATCACCCACAGGTGGGGCGGCAAATGGGATTCCCTTATAAATATTCAAGCCATTTTCATCTGAAAATCCGGATATTTTCCCACCTGTTACCTTAACAATTTTCTCATTTTGGTCATTATTAAATTTGCAGCCTGAAAAAGTGAAGACTGCAGCGATCAGCATTATGAAAAAGTACTTCAATTTATTTGTTTTAATCATTATACAATTTTGATCAGTTTGTCTTTCGAATTCTTTTTATAGTCTTACCCCGACAGATGCAAAATCTTCGTTCCTCGAATTTGGGGAATGATTACCTGGTAGTCACATTGTCAATTAAATATAACAGTCTTAAAATCATAATTTTGCATTTTGTCAGCACTGTGGGTGAAAAATTCACGGAATTTTTCAGGTTAATATAGTTAATCAACAATAGGTATAATTCAAATCGTTTCATTTTAGATATGTGTATTTTAAGAAAGGCAAGAAAACGTGATGGAAGTCAAATTTTAAAGTTAGTTGAAACTGTTTTGTCTGTTTATGGGTTGAAAGTTAATCCTGCTGAAACAGATCTTGACCTTTCTAACATTTGGGAATTCTATTTTGAAAAGGGAGGATGGTTTGCCGTACTGGAGGATCAGGATAAAATCATTGGATCCTATGGGTTGTTTAAAGTAGATGAGGTTGTATGTGAACTGCGTAAAATGTATTTATTACAGGATTACCATGGAAGAGGTTTAGGGAAAATGCTATTGAATAATGCTGAAAAAAAAGCGAAGGAATTGGGGTTTAAGGAAATAGTGTTGGAGACAAACTCCAAACTGGATAATGCATATGGTCTTTATAAAAAGTATGGTTTCAAAGAGTATTTTCCTTCGAATTTAAGTGATAGATGCGACCTGGCAATGCGAAAAAATTTAGATTGAATAAGGTTGCTGGAGGAAGGCTCTTGAAAGTTCTGAAAAGCTGCTATCCTATAATTAATGTAAAAGTTGTGCCTATTCCATCCTTCGAAGTCACTAAAATTTCACCACCCAAACGTTGGATCATTTCTTTGACAATGAACAACCCTAGACCGGATCCTTGGGAAGCGGCAGTTCCGCGGTAGTACATATTAAAAATTTTGTCGATCCTATCTTTTTTTATTCCCTTTCCATTGTCATTCACAATGATCTTATTTTTATCATTTTCTTTTTTGAACTCGATCGAAATATAGGATTCCGATTTATTTGGATCAGAGTATTTGATTGCATTTCCAATTATGTTTTGCAATATAATTTTAAGACGCTGAATGTCTGTTGTCAGTACACATTCATCTTTGATGCAATTATTAAATATGATTTTATTATGGATAGAGAAACTTTTAAGTTCAAAGATGATTTCATCCACAAATGGTTTCAATTTAATTTCTTCCAGATCCGGATCCATATGAGTATTTCTAGAGTAATTTAAAATACTCTTTATTACAGCCTCCATTTTTTGAGTACTTAGTTCAATATGGTCCAGGTATTCCTGTATGCGATGGTTATCTTTTTCTACTTTTGAGATATTGACAAGTCCGGCAATAGATCTTAGGGGTGCGCTTAATTCATGTGATGCGCTATAAACAAATCTATCCAGATCTAATACTAACTTATTAAGGTCATTTATAGTGGATTCTAGTTTTTCAGTTCTTTCAACCACCATTTTTTCTAAGTTGTTATTTACCTTTTTGAGTTGTTTTTGGGTGTTGATTAGCTCCTCTCTTTGGGTTACTATTTGATCATTTTGTGAAGTGAGTTCTTCATTTTGAGCAAGTATTTCATTGTTCATTAAACTTATTTCATTTTTCTGCTTTAATAGTTCTTCGTTTTTAAAAGTCAACTCATTTGTCCTCTCTTGTACCATTTTAAGTAACAGTTGCCGTTGTTCAATTAAAAAATTCAGTCGATATCTATATAAAAGGTAAATGAGGGAAAACAGTAAAAAAAATAAGCCTATCTTAAAAAAATATGTCTGCCAAAAAGCTTTGTTTATAATAATTTCTGCCATTAGTTTTTCTTGTCCCCAATATCCTGCACGATTGGAGGCCTTTACCCATAAATAATAAGTTCCTGGATCAAGGTTGGTAAAGGTGGCTTTATTATCATTTCCAATATATTTCCAGTCGTTATCAAATTCTTCTAGTTTATATGCAAATTCACTATTGCTGGAAAAACTAAAGTTCATGGAGGTAAAACCAAGGCTAAAAGAATTTTGATTATAGGATAACTTGATCCTTTTAGTGAGAATAATGTTTTCCTGCAGAGGGGAATTAGGGTCATTTATTGGGCTTTCAAGATTGTCCAACCAGAATTTTGTCAACACTAACTTTGGCTTACTGAAAATTGGAGATATATTGTTAGGTTTGATTGCATTAAATCCTTTAATTCCTCCGAAAAATAACGTTCCATCGGAAAATTTCAGGCTGCTATTGTGATTAAACTCATTACTTTGCAGTCCATCAAAGTCAAAATAATTTGTGAATGTTTCTTCTTTCACATCAAGAACAGACAATCCATTGGCAGTTGCTAACCATATTTTTCCATTGTCATCTTCTAAGATGGAGTATATTTTTCTACTGGGTAAACCTTCTGCCGTGCTATATTGCTTCGATTTATTTTGTTGATGATTATATGAAATCAAACCATTACCAGAGGTTCCAAGCCAAAGGGTTTTATTGTGTGACTCATAAATATGGAGTATATCTTCGTTTCGTTTGAGAATGTCATTTTCAATTGTAATAAAACTATCTTTGTCTTTGTCATATAAGTTTAATCCACCTCCACTTTTAGAAGCCCATACCCTGTTTTCACTGTCAATAAATACAGAATATATTTTATCCAGATCACCAGAATTTTTATTAATGGATATTTCCCGGTAATGTTTAAATTTTTTTGTTTTTGAATTGAAATAATTTATTCCTCCATTAAAAGTTGCAATCCAAAGGTTGTCTTGATGATCTACCATTACATCAAGTATTTCATTTGCACTAGGACCATTCTCAGGAATTTCACTTGCAAGGAATTGTTCATGGCTTAAGTCATGTGTATTCAACTTTATTATTCCGCCCCTCCAATATCCGATATATAGATTGTCATTTGAATCAATGGACATGGATTTGACCTTGTTTTCAGGTTTGTCCGAGAGGTTCCCATGTATTTGAATGTGCCTGAATTTATCTTGATGTAATTGATCTGTTCCACCTATCAGCTGGTCAATACCTCCGCCGTCACTTCCCACCCATAATGTACCTTTTGAATCTTCTGCAAAGGCAAAAACATTGTTATTGCTGATGCTGCCTTTGTTCCAGCTTTTAGAAGTAATTGGAATGAACTGATGCGTTGATTTGTCAAATACATTTACACCACCATAATATGAACCTATCCATATCCTGCTTGATTTATCAACAAACACTCCTTTTATTATATTTCCAAGAATACTATTGGGTTCCAGGTCAGAATGAAAATGATTTTCAAAAATTTCCTTTTGAAAAGGATCCGAATCATGTCTTACTATACTTAGACCATTGTCCGTTCCAATCCAAATATTATGGTCTTCATCCTCAACAGAGGTGTCTATATGATCATCATTCAGGGTGTTTGGATCTGCTGAGGCGGTGTGATTAATTAATTTTTTTGAATTGAGATCATAAATGTAAAGCCCCCGGCCCCATGTTCCTATCCATAGTCTTTGCTTCTCATCTAGTAATAAATGATGTATAAAGTTATCAACACTGTCTTTAAGCATGGGAGAGACTTCCTTCGAAAGCATATTAAACTTCCACAATCCACTTCCATTAGAACCAATGAAAATGTTATGATCTTTTTCACCAACTACAGATTGTACCCAGGTGCTTGACTCCGGTTTAGCTGGGATAAGGGTTATTTTACTCGTTTCTAACTTGGTGATATTCGCCATGTTTTCTTCCAACTTGAAATAATCAACCCCCCCTTCTTCCATACCTACAAAAAGAGTATTGTCCTTGCTTTCATAAATCGTTCTTATTCGATTACTTGATATTGACTTTTTATCATTTGGGTCATGCTTAAAAGTTTTGAAATTATTATATGTTCTATTATATATGGTTAACCCACCATTTATAGTTCCAATCCAAAGATTATGATATGAATCTTCAAAAATGGATGTTATAAAGTTATTGCTTAAACTGGTTGTGTCTTCTGGATGATGTTGATATACTATCAATTCATTTCCATCATAGCGATGTAATGACGATTCTGTGCCTATCCATATAAATCCCTGGTAGTCCTCCTCAAATACTCTTGTGTTACTGGAAGTTAATCCATCTTTTGAGGTTAGATGATTAAAATAAAGGTGTTGACCATTGACAGAAAAACCAATAGATTTTATAAAAATGAAACACAAAAAAAATTTTAAAATCAAATTCCTCAACTACTTATAATTTCTATTCTTTCTAATTGTTTATCAAAGGATATTGTAAAGCCCGTATAAAGTATTCTTGCATTAAAAAATAAGGTAATATTTACAATTAACCTAATTTGATTTTGCTCTGGATATTCTGTTTTGCCATTTTTCAAAAATTATCCTGCAATGATGATTAAATTAATAATAAGGGAATTAAAACACCTTACTTCCGTTGACCAGACCAATCTATCGTTGATTTCAATTATAAATTGGCACTAACAAATGTTTTATCCGTTATCACTATAGCACCAACTTTATATTACCTTGATTCAAATAGAAAATTATTTGCGACGAATAGGATATTCAGGAACACCAGGAGTAAATATTTCAACACTTACCACCCTCCAAACACAGCATCTTTTGTCTGTTCCTTTCGAAAACCTGGATATACACTATGGCAGAAAGATTGTACTCAATTTTGAAGCCTTATATCGTAAAATAGTAAGCGAGATGCGTGGAGGATTTTGCTACGAATTAAATGGTTTGTTTTACTACCTGCTGAATGAATTGGGCTATGATGCTAAAATGGTATCTGCTCGTGTGCATTCTGAAAATGGTCGGTATTCACCTGAATATGATCATATGGCAATTGTTGTTAAAATTGATCAGCAAGAATATTTAGTAGATGTGGGTTTTGGACGATTTTCATTAGCAACGCTCCCAATTGTTTTTGAACAACAAATAAAAGACAAACAGGGTGTTTTTTATTTTGATAAGTATGATGATCAATATATCCGGATAAGCAGTGTAAAGGAGGGCAAGTTAGTTCCACAATACATGTTTAAAAATCAGGCGAAAAAGCTGGAAGAATTTCAAGATCGATGCGAATACCAACAGAAGAGCAACGATTCTCATTTTACGCAAAAGAAGATGATTTCCATCCCAACAAATGAAGGAAGGATTACCCTTAATGATCAGCAGATAAAGATTACTACTGGTGATTCTGTGTATGAAATTAATTTTGATGAAGTGAAATTTGATGAATACCTGCAAAGGTATTTTGGAATCACGATATCCTGGGATAATGTTGCGGTGATTTAATGTATAATTTATAGGCAAGACATTGGTCAATCAAGACAGTAATTAGAAATTTATATGCGCACCGAACAATTGTTTATAAACTCACAAAAGGTATCTAATCTTAACTTTATGATTATTCAATTTTGTCAAAGTAAAAAGATAGACTTCTCTCAATAATTTATTCATTGATTAAATCAGGAATACAAATTGTGATTTTTTCACACTTGATACACCCTTTAGAATTAGTGAGGGTGTTTTTCTATATAAAAGTGAGATTTTAAGTGAAAAATATAATGTGATAAT
>JBNLGO010000142.1:0-9360 GCA_050306095.1 Cyclobacteriaceae bacterium | reverse complement strand
TTTTTATCACTATTATCTCAAACAGCTTCCATTATTGGTGTTTATGCTGAAATTTACCTACAGCCAATTCGCACATTATATTTTTGGGACAAGATAAGGTCTTTTAAGAATTATTAAGTTTGGTTAAATTCAGACTGTAAATTCATAAGAGCAGATTTAAGTAGAAAGTCTCTTACTCACTTACAAAGAATAGATGAATTAATTAGCTTTAAAACACGCTTATTTTAACACCTCCATTAAATATAAATCCGTCCGTTGGTGCCCAGATATCCTGGAATGTCGGATTATTTACCGGAGGCAATACCAAAGGTTCAAAATTTGACTGCAGGGTATTGTTGAAATTTTCGAAATTGATAAAAGCTGAAAACTTATCAAACATCCGCATCACCATGAATCCCATAGTCCAAAAATCTGGTTTTTCATTGTACAAATAATCATATTGTGCTCCTGTATAATAAAGTTCATATCCCACTGACCACTTATCTTCCACTTCATAAATCAATGTGAAGCCTAAATTGTGCTTTGGAGTAATCGGTTTTTGACGATTTATGTTATCGTATTTCAGCTTGGTATTGACGAGGGTATAATTCATAAAAAGCTTAAAATCAAGGTAAGTTAACTTGAGGTTGGTTTCCACACCGGAACTTAGCATGGCGCCATCAGCGCTTTTAAAATAGGCAAGATTCGAATTGTCATCCTCATTTAATACCAATGCATTTTTAAGCTGTGTAATGAAAAACAATTGATTGATAGAGAAGGTCATTTTATTGCCCAAGGATGTTTTATAATTATAGTCGAAATTTCCACCGATGGAAGTCTCGGCATCTACCTGGTCATTTGAAAGTGGTCGAATTCCTCGGAAATAAAGTTTCTCAGCATCTTCGGTAAAAATGGTCGGCAGCTTGTATCCCATTGCTCCACCTAACCGTGAACTTAGCTTTGGACTAGCCTTAAACAGAATCGAAAATCGTGGCAAAACAAATACACCGTAGTCAGTATTATAATCGGTTCTTAACCCCATTTCAACTACCACCTTGTCACTTAGATCGGTGGTGTTTTGAATGAATCCTCCAAAGGTTTTGTGTGTGTAATCTCTGACGGGAAGCGAATCATGCTTTTCTTCGGTAAATTGTTCGAGGTAATGGTTTAGTCCAAATTGCCATTCTGATTTTGAATTTCGGTGTAGGTTGTAGGATGCTTCCGCGAAACTTGAAATTTGATCGCCAATAAATAAGTAATTAGGAATCGTTAATTCCCGATTAAAATAAGATGCACTATGCTTAAAACTAATGGTTCTGTTTTCGTTGGTATTCCTGAAATTTAATTGGGTGGAATATCGCTCTGAAACATTCTTTTCAAAAAATACATGTTGCGTGTTTTCATTTCCTTTTAACACTTCCATGTCACCCCCTTTTCGGTTGTCGAATGCTGTATTCAGCCCCAGGCTGAGCTCCGTATCAGAGTTGATGTAGTAATAAAATTTAGGATTAAAGTTATAAGTTAGGGAGCGGGGAAGATTGGAAAAACCATCATCATCGGGGTCAAATGGCGATTGATAGCTGGTGGTGCCATAAAATGTCATCCCTGTTTTACCATACTTTTGGGCATAAAAAAGATTTCCTGTTGTACCCAGAGCGCTGGTTTGATTGAGCATGATGTCTAGCACTGGATCGTCCTCAGGGGTAATACTTATCAGGTTCACCAAACCGGCAATGGCCCCACCTCCATACAACGTTGAACTACTGCCTTTGATAAGCTCTACCTGTTTTAAATCGAGCGGTGGAATTTGCATGATGGATAGACCTCCCGCAAACCCTCCATACAAGGGAAATCCGTCTTTTAAGATCTGTGTATATCTACCATCTAAACCCTGTATACGGATACTCATATTTCCTGAGCTTAAAGATGTTTGCTGCATTTGAACCCCGGAGGTTTCCCGGAGCAGCATACCAATATTGCTGGAATTCATGACAGCTTTTTCCCCAAGTTCTTCACTGGTTATGGCTTCAATTCTTGTGGGGATATCCTGAATAGTCCTTGAGGAGCGCGTAGTAGAAATGACCACTTCTTCCAGTTCTTCCCCCGCAATCAATCCAATTTCAACAGTTCTATTATTATTCTCCGGAAAGGAAAGGGTAATATCTTTCTCCTCATATCCTACATAGGAAATGACAAAATTATACTTGCCATCCTGTAGATTTTCAAATACTACCACCCCTTTAGCATCGGTAATCTTACCCTTAGTGGTTTCTTTAATTAAGACACTTGCTCCGATGAGAGGTTCACCTTCATCTTCTTTTACCTTGAAAGTAATACTGTTTTGAGCAAAGGCCTGATTAAACAATAATAGACCTGAAATAAAAAGTAGATAGCGCATAAAATTTTTGAAAACCCAAAAGTAACTTTTTACGCACAAAATAGCATATCACACCGCAATGATTTCGCTATCAAATGACACAATTATGCCCTTGTATTGGAAATTCACTATTACCTTTCCATTTTTTATAGGGTTGTATATTTTTGCGGAAAATGACAATTTATTAACCTTGATATAATATTCTATCATCACTATTCACCCTCAAATACTGTTAAATGAAAATTGGAATAATAGGAGAATTTGATAAAAACTTTAGGCCGCACGTTGCAACGAATGATGCAATTGAACATTCAAGAGCTCAAATGGATATTGAGTTTTTAGCTGAGTGGGTTTCAACCGAATATGTGGAATCAAATTTTAATGAAGTTATACATCAATATGATGGTTTCTGGATTGCGCCGGGAAGTCCCTACAAAAGTATGAAGGGGGCCGTGGACTTAATACAATACACACGAGAAAACAATATTCCCACCATTGGCACCTGCGGTGGTTTTCAACATATGGTCATCGAATTTGCAAGAAATGTATTGAAAGTGGAAGAAGCCGAACACGCAGAGTACAATCCTTATGCATCTAAATTGGTGGTAAATCCTCTGAGTTGCGATCTTAAAGGGGAGCCCCTGGAAATAGAAATTGTTGATAAAAATTCCAAAGCGTACTCTATTTATCAGGCTGATGTAATTAAAGAAAAATATTATTGCAACTTTGGACTTAATCCCGAATATCAATCACAATTGCATGAGAAAGGTTTTAAAATAGTAGGTAGTGACATCCACAAAGAAGCGAGGATTGTTGAATTGGACGATCATCCATTTTTCATAGCAACACTGTTTGTTCCACAGGACAACTCGACGATAGAAAAGCCTCATCCATTAATTACAGAGTTTTTGAAAACGACTGCACAATAGAATTGAAAATCTTTGTGAAACTCTGTAGCTCTTAGTGATCTTTGTGTAATAGCATTCCCTATTATACCACTGAGTTGCACAGAGAAACACAAAGTGGCACAAAGAATAAATTTAAGAGCAACGTACTCTATCAAAAATTTCACACAACAAGTTTACTTTGACAGCGTTTTTTGCATTCAAGTATAGAAACAAAGCCAAACATGAAGCAGTTCATCAGTGTTTTTATCGCTTTTCTCTGTGTGATCATGGTGTATGCCCAGACGCAGACAGGGCAAGCATCTTATTATGCTGATAAATTTGAAGGGAAACCTACCGCTTCGGGAGAACTCTATGCAAAAGATAAATTGACTGCAGCACACAAAACCTACCCCTTTGGAACCATCCTTAAAGTCACCAATTTAGCCAACAACAAAAGCGTGGAGGTGCGGGTAAATGACCGCGGACCGTGGACGAAAGGTCGTATCATTGATTTATCAAGAGCCGCTGCCGAACAATTGAACATGATCCAATCAGGCATAGCTACGGTCAAAATCGAGGTGTTGTAATCAAACAAAAAAATTACATTAAGATCCTTTGATCGGATTGGTTTTTAAAGCCTTTTTAACTACATCTAATCAAACAGGAATAACCACTTTTACTTCCGTAAATTCGCCCTTTACAGAATCAACTGTAATTCTTCCTTTCAACTTATCAACCGTTTCTTTAACAATATATAGACCGAGACCAGAGCCGTCAGACTGGGTGGTTGCCCGGAAAAACATATCGAATATTTTATCCTTATAATCTGGATCTATTCCCATTCCGTTATCTTTTACCACTATTACATTTTGATTATCTATACGCTCAAAGGAAATCTTGATATAAGCATCCGGTTTATCAGTATTCCGATATTTATTGGCATTAGATATAAGGTTAGATAGGATGATTTTTAACCGTAAGAAATCAGTTTTTATTATTTGTTGTGGAGCATATTCACGAATTATTTCAATGTTTTTTGGCTGATGTAATCCAAAAGTTTCATCAAGAACTTCATGAATTAAATCATTGAAACAAAATTCAACTTTTTGCAATTCATGTCCGCTATTCCTGGAATATTGGGTGAGGCTTTTAATAACATTTTCCAACTTAAAAACACTCTTTTCCATATGCGACAAGTGGTTACCTAGGTCATTCTTTTTAGTTTCCAATGAAGCAATATTTATTAGACCTATAATCGATTTAAGCGGAGCACTCAGGTCATGCGAAGCACTATAAACGAACCTATCCAACTCTTGATTAGCTTTCATTAATTTGGAAGTTCTTTCTTGTACCCTTAAATCCAGTTCACTATTCATTAGCCTAAGCTCTTTCTGTGTATTCCTCAATTCTAGGTTAATTTTTTCTACATTATCCTTTTGAGTAAAAAGGTCCTCTAAAGTCGAAGTAAGCTCTTCATTGGTAGCTTCTACTTCTTCTTGTTTTTCTTGTAGTTCTTTTACCAATTTATTGAGCTGAATAGTTCTCTTTTCTACCTTTTGCTCTAACAAAGTTTTTTGGGCAACCAGGTTTTTAGTGCGCACATATAGCACCAATAATCCTACCCCAATAAGAGATACTAAAACCAAAACCCTAAACCACCAGGTACCCCACCACGGAGGTAATATTTTAATTTTCAAGGTTATCCCTTCTTCATTCCAAATACCATTATTATTTGAACCTTTCACCTTAAATATATAGTTCTCCGGATCAAGGTTTGTATATGTCACAGATCTTTTACCTTCAGTATAAATCCAATGATCTTCGTAGCCCTCTAGATAATAAGCATAATTATTTTTATGTGGTTGTGCAAAATGCAATGCCGCAAATTCAATTGTAAACATATTGTTCTCATAAGTGAGAACTATCTCATCGAGTGTGTTGATAGATTGCGGTAAAATTACTTCATTATTAAATTCTTGACCTACCTTTACTTTTTCATTCCATACATAAAAATCTGTAAAAGCTAATTGTGGTATAAATGGATTGGCTTTTATATCATTAGGATAAAAGGCATTGAACCCATTCTGCCCACCAAAAAAAATCCTTCCATCTGCATTTTTAAAATATGCATTGTGCCAGAAGTTATTACTCAGCAACCCATCGCTATCAAAATAATTAACAAATGTACTATCAGAAAAATCAAACATAGAGATGCCATTAATGGTACTCAACCACAAATTGCCTTTTTCATCTTCGACGATTCCATTAACTTCATCACTTGGAAGCCCATCTTTAACAGTGTAGGAAATAAATTCAATCTCTGTTGTAGAATTTAAATTCCTAAGATCGCCTTCTTTAACCACTACCCTGTTTAATCCACCATTTGTGCCTATCCACATAGTGCCATTTTTATCCTCATAAAATACATTTAAAGTATTATTGCTCAAGGACCTATCATTCCCTTTTTCTAATGCAAAATTGATGAACCTTGGTTTTTCAGATGATTTTTCGCTTGCTGGCAAAATGCTTAGTCCTCTCCCATGTCCACCTATCCATAAATTTTTATATTGGTCTTCACCAATAGACCAAATAACAACATCACAAAGGCTGAAACTATCCTTCGGATCGTTGATATAAGTTTTAAATGATTTGCTGTTATCGTCAAATCTCCAAAGTCCGGCTTCCCATGTACCTCCCCATAAAATGCTATCGCTGTCTTCAAAAATCGAAAACGTCCAACCAGGACCTTTGTGTCGCTTGATAATTTCATAGGAGGCATGGTCGGGGTCTTTGGGAATAATTTGTGTAATATCATATCCAACACAACCAACCCAGATATCACCATTCCTACGCTGAGTTAAGCTGAGGGTAAAATCTGAAGCAATGGAATTGTCGTTTTCAGGATCGTGGTTATAACGAATGACTTTGGACACTTCATTCTCATCAAAAATAAACCGGCTAATTCCGCCATGTTGTTGCACACCTACCCACAGCTCATTTGGGTGGTTTCCCGCTATGGAAGAAATTAGATTGCCACTGAGTGAATTAGGGTTGCCGGGAATTGATTTATAAGAATAAAATTCTTTTCGATATAGATCTGTCTTACATAACCCTTTACTAAAAGTACCAACCCATAACACACCTGTACGATCAATAAATATCGATTGTACGGAGTTTTCACTCATTGAATTCAGGTCAGTTTCATCATTTGCAAAATGCTCTAATTTTTTGGTCTCTTGGTTATATCTGAATAATCCATTTTTACGTGAGCCTATCCAAATATTTTGTTTTTCATCAGAAGTTAAAAATGTGCGATAATTGTCACCAATATCTAAAATTTTCAAGGGTTCTTCACGATAACTAGATAATGAATCTACAAATGATAGCCGTTTAATCCCATTTTCAAAAGTACCAAGCAATAAGCTACCAGTCTTTTCCCTAACTACAGAAGTAGTTAGGGTGATGTCTACATTGAGATTGGCATTGGTGAATTGGCGGGTGTTTTTGTCAAAAAAATATCCATAATGAGAAATTAAAAGCAATTGATCATCTGATTCCTCATGGATGTATGATACATAGTTGTCATATGGTGGATAATAATATTTTTCAAAACTTATATCACCATTATTTTCGTTGACAATCAGTCGATTAAGTGCATTACTGGTAGTAATCCAAATATCACCCTTTTTATCCTGAATTAAATGAAACACACGATTACTACTAAGAGAAGAAGAATCTTCAGGAACATGGGTGAAATGAGAAAATGTATCTGTGGTAGGGTCATACCTATCGATACCTACGAAGCTGCTATTATTGAGCACCCATATATAGCCTTCTTTATCTTCAAATAAAAAAACAGTACCATCATTACTTAAACTGGTGCTATCATTTTCATCATGCTGATATTTTTTAAAGGTATTACCATCATATTTATTGAGGCCACTAAATGTGGCAATCCATATGAATCCATTTTTGTCCTGAATAATATAACCTCCTGTTGATTGCGACAAACCATTGATTCGATCAAAACTGGTTTTAATATTCTGACCATGAATTGTAGTGTTAAAACAGATAATTAATCCTATAAATACACAAAGTCTTTTCAATCTCATTTACTCTATAAAAAATATTAGACTTAACTAATTGCAGATAGGGCGGCTTTATCAATATATCAATATAACATAAAAACTTTATCAACTTTCAAAAGGATTGCCTTTTTTATATAGTCCTATTGCCATATTGTTAAATTATAACAACAGATACTAACATGTATCAGCATGCTTATCAAAGCAATTCAACTTGTGAAGAAGATAATATTAGCCTTCAGCTAGATTTCCAAAAATTTGCAATTACAAGCTTAAAGTTGTCAATAGATTATCCCAATGTCATGCTAGCTAGGTATTCCTAAATTTCATTGGGCTTAGCTGCATGTGTTTTTTAAAGAAATTATTAAAGTGAGTTGCCTCTGTAAATCCAAGAGCATAGGCAATTTCGGAAACATTCCATGCGGTCTGTTTCAATAAAATTTTTGCTTCCTGCAATATTCTCTCCGAAATGTGCTGTGTGGTGGTCTTGTCTGTATTTTCTTTAACAGCCCTATTAAGGTGGTTAACATGTATATTTAATTTTTCTGCGTATTCTGATGCTGATCGAAGATTAACTTTTTGATGCGAATCATCAATTGGGAATTGACGCTCCAACAATTCCATGAACAACATAGCGATCCGACGTGTAGCATTCACTGGTTTGGCATTCAACTGCAAAGAAGGCTCTAACTTTAGGGCAAAATGGAGCAATTCGAATATTTGATTTCGTATCGAATCGTACTTGTATTTATAATTGGAATTAAACTCTGACTTCATCCGGTCAAATATCTCTTTTACCTGTGAAGCCTGTTCGTCTGTTATTTCAAATGCGTGATTTCCTTCCGGTTGAAAAACCAAAATCTTTAATACTTAAATGATACAGGCTGTCAGAAAAATTAAAGTCGTAATTTTTGATATTTAATGAAACATCATCAGAGTTTAAGAGCCTGCCATCAGCCTGGTGCAATGAATCAATTAATAAACCACTAATGTTTGCAAAAACCTGGTGGTATTCAGAATTTGTGGTAGTAAATCCCTGGCGGGTTTGCAAATTTATACTTGCATTTTTGGCCTGTATGCTGTTAAGATTTACTTTATTTAGTCCTTTTTTTATTTTACTAAACAGGTTTAATTGCGAAATTTTAATGGACGGTTTCTTAACTCTTCCCTTTTGATTGAAAAGGTGAATGATTGGGCTTTCCAATATCAGACTATCCGAAAATAGTTCTTTATCAATAACTAAATCTCCAAATTCAAAGCCTGTAAACGAAATTTCAGGAATTGTGAATTCATCCAAAGTGGTTCCGTTTTTCTTTATTCCCAGTCGGTTAACCGATTTAAACTCAAAATTCTCTGCGTTTATTTGCTTTTTTGCAGTATTTAGTTCCAGTTTCCCTAAATTGATGAAGTGAATACTGTCCGGAAGCTGAAAATGAGTTTCGCTAAGGTTTATAGTTGCATCAAGATGGTCAAATATCTCTTTTGGATTTGAAAGTGCAAAAGTGTCGAGCTCAAAATTTCTAACGCTTACATTAAGTTTAGTATTTGAAACCAGCTTTTCAAGATTAAAGCTTTCTTTAAGCACTCCAATAACTCCATCTTTTATATTTAATTCATCAGCTTTAATTTTTGCTATACTCATAGCTTTTCTTACCCCACCTTTCTTATTCTCCGAAGGTTTTTTACTATCCTTTTTCTTTTTTTGAGTAATTGCAAATGAGGGGTTTTCAATGGTTAGTTTTCCCAGGTTTAAAATATCGGCATCAATTAATTCACTTATCTTCACCTCTTTACATTTAATGCCGGGAGCATAAAAGGTAAATAACTGCGAGGCCTGGTTTAATTTCTCGTAATTTCGCGTTGGAAATATTCGAATGATACTTGCATTTAAAACCGAATCGCGTGATGAAAACCTTGCTTGCCTGAATTTGATTTGATAGTTATTGTTAAACAGCCTGCTGAAGAAATTTGTTATTCTAAACGAGATGTTGTCGGAGTACGATAATTGCTTGTCCGATAATTTTGCTAACGG
>JBNLGO010000141.1:0-9381 GCA_050306095.1 Cyclobacteriaceae bacterium | reverse complement strand
AAAATAAAGGATTGTTGTTTGTTCAAAAGAAACAACCTCCGGTGGGGTGATGAGAATGAACTCCATTATTGTTTAATGTAAATTTCGCTACCGGTTTCTGTAAACTCTTTTGCTTTTTCTTCCATTCCTTTTTCAAGGGCTTCTTCTTCAGACATTCCGTGTTCATCGGCATATTGTCGTACATCCTGCGTGATTTTCATTGAGCAGAAATTAGGACCGCACATTGAGCAGAAGTGTGCAACTTTTGCTCCTTCAGCAGGCATGGTTTCATCATGATATTCCCGAGCTGTATCCGGATCAAGAGAAAGGTTAAATTGATCTTCCCATCTAAATTCAAATCGTGCTTTGCTCAATACATTATCTCGATGCTGTGCTCCCGGATGACCTTTTGCTAAATCTGCAGCGTGAGCGGATAGTTTGTAGGTGATCACCCCGTCTTTTACGTCTTTTTTGTTTGGAAGACCAAGGTGTTCTTTTGGTGTTACATAGCAAAGCATGGCAGTACCATACCAACCAATCATTGCTGCACCTATAGCTGAAGTAATATGATCATAACCCGGAGCAATGTCAGTAGTCAATGGTCCTAATGTGTAAAAAGGAGCTTCATGGCAAATTTCCAATTGCTTGTCCATATTCTCCTTGATCATGTGCATTGGCACGTGACCAGGGCCTTCAATCATCACCTGCACATCATGCTTCCAGGCGATTTTGGTTAACTCTCCCAACGTCTCCAATTCTGCAAACTGCGCTCGATCATTTGCATCAGCAATTGATCCCGGACGTAGTCCATCTCCTAAAGAGAATGCCACATCGTACGCTTTCATGATTTCACAGATTTCTTCAAAATGAGTGTACAAGAAACTTTCTTTGTGATGAGCCAGGCACCATTTTGCCATGATTGATCCACCACGAGATACAATGCCTGTAACACGATTGGCTGTCAAAGGAATATACCTTAGTAAGACACCAGCATGAATAGTGAAATAATCTACTCCTTGCTCAGCTTGTTCTATCAATGTGTCTTTAAAAATTTCCCAGGTCAAGTCTTCCGCTTTTCCATCAACTTTTTCCAAAGCCTGATAGATTGGTACCGTACCTATTGGTACAGGAGAATTTCTTAATATCCATTCTCGGGTTTCGTGAATGTTTTTACCAGTTGAAAGGTCCATGATGGTATCAGCTCCCCATCGACATGCCCATACTGCTTTTTCTACCTCTTCTTCGATACTTGATGAAACCGCAGAATTTCCGATGTTAGCATTGATTTTAACCAGGAAGTTTCGCCCGATAATCATGGGTTCCGTTTCCGGGTGGTTGATGTTGGATGGAATGATGGCTCTTCCGGAGGCCACTTCATCTCTGACGAATTCAGGAGTGATTTTATCTTTAGGTGTATTCGCTCCAAAACTTTCTCCAGGATGCTGCTTTAGCTGTTCATTAAACTCTTCTATTTTTTGATTCTCTCGAATGGCAATATATTCCATTTCAGGAGTAATAATCCCTTTTTTAGCATAATGCATTTGGGTCACATTTTTGCCCGCCTTAGCTTTTAAAGGATTTTTCAGGTATTCAAATCGCAAAGCATCAAGAGAAGAGTCGTTTAATCGTTTTTGACCATAATGCGAAGAAATAGACCCCAATTGTTCGGTATCTTCGCGATCCTGAATCCATTGTTCTCTGATTTTAGGGATTCCTTTTTTCACATCTATTTCAATGTTCGGATCTGTATAAGGACCACTTGTATCATAAACTGTCAATGGAGGATTTTTCTCCACCGGAGCTGAAGGGTTAAATTTTTGAACGGTATCATTGAGGGTGATTTCCCTCATGGCTACTTTAATATCATAAATTTTACCTTCTACATATACTTTTTTTGAATTGGGAAAAGAGTCTCGTGTAATTACACCTTGACTTGGTATTTTTTCTTCTCTTGCCATAATATCTTTAATTATTTTGTTGCCAGTTTGTTAGTAGATTGTTGGTTTTTATTTATTGCTTGTATCTAAGTTCCTTTCTCCTTTCTTCTTGATCCTATTTCCTTCTATCTATCTCACCCTCCCTGGGTAGCAGTTATCACCAAAATTTTATCGTTTTCATTTACATGGTGTGATGACCAGTCTTTTTTAGGGACGATCATTTCATTTACAGCCACAGCCACGCCTGTTTTGGTTTTAATATTAAACTGCTGGAATAACATTTCAAGGGAAAGACTTTTTTCCAATTGAACCTGCTGATCATTTAATAGAATGTTCATTGCTTCTGTTTTTAAAGCATTTAAGAAAAACGAAAGATGTGAAGATACGAACTGAGTTGATTACTTTTCCCTTCGTCCGCATTACCGGAATCAGGTCTTGAGGGTATATTCTCAGTCCGTATGGACACCCCTAAAGTTTGGTCAAATGTACGATTATAACTGAAGGATGTAAAGACAGTTGGGATAAAAATTAAATATTTGTTTGATATTGATAGCCTAATACATTTTTGACCTTTTCACCATTAACAATTTTAAAAGGACTATCAGTACCATCATTGAATATTGGAGGATCAAGGTTCATTTGTTGAGCCATTTGAGTGTAATAATCTTTTCTAGTTGGGTGATCCGGATGACAACCGTTAAAAATTTCGCCCCAGCATTCTTTTACAATAATTTCATTAATAATTCTTATGCAATCATCCCGATGAATTAGGTTGACAGGATTTCTCCCTCCATCGAGGTCTTTCTTGCCAGCCAAAAATCTTCCAGGATTTCTATCAGGGCCTATCAGACCGGCAAAACGAACAATAGTTGTTGAAAAAGAATATTGGTTTTGAAACAACTTTTCAGCTTTTACTAAGGCCATTCCAGAATTTTTTTCTGGCTTTGGAATGATGGATTCATCGATCAATGTATTTGTATTTTGATATACCGAAGTAGAGCTGACAAAAAGGACATGTTGAATCGGAGAGTTTTTAAGCTGTTCAAGAATGATTTTCATTTGATCGGGATAATATTGAATAATCTCCGGAATTCTTTTAGGTGGTATATTCAGAATTAAAATTTCGGTATCTAGAAACGCGTTTATCTCACCAATAACTTGCTTATCATTGATTGAAATTAAAAAAGGATTAATTCCATTTTGCTTAAGGGAATTTAATTTTTCTGGTTGAGTGGTAGATCCTTTTACAGCATGTCCCTGCTGGGCTAGAAATTCACCCAGAGGTAGCCCTAACCATCCACATCCCAAAATACTGATTCGCTTTGTTTCCATTTTAAGTTTATAATATGACAAAATTAGTTTTCATATTACATTGTTCTATCAAAATTGCTGTGAATCATTAGCTTTGCGAATCTTTAAGTACGATATGTTTTCTGGTTTATTACTACTATTTTAGTGATAATATTTTTTATTTCTGGTAATTAGTTTCATGCATAATCCACTTTTTGAGCAGTTTTATAAAAACTTTATTCTGGGAAAGCATCCATTTGTCAGATCGACAAGTGTATATAAGAGAGCTATCCTAACAGGATTATTAAGCTTTTTAACCATCCTTATTGGGTTGATATATTTGTTTTTCGATCTGTATTTGGGTGTGTCCATCACATCACCTTTTTATTTTTTATTAATGGGCTTTGCTGCTATGGCCTTCTTTTTAAATAGGGCAGGTTATTATGCATTTTCAAAAAATGTTCTCCTCTATTCTGCGTTGGCTATTTTATATGTTTTTGGCACTTCAGAACCAATTGAATATGGAAATTACCTAAGTTTTTTTCCATTGATATTAGCTTCCTTTGCATTGTTTGGCTATAAGCATATTAGGTATGCTATTGTATTTTCGGGAATTTCTATATTGTCATTTCTACTAATGTTTTATGATGATATTAAGATCATTCCATTAGAACCACTTGGAGGGGAGGCTATTCATTACAATCTACTCATCCATTTTTTGGTATCCCTTGGAGCTACAGTTATCCTCATTCTATTTTTTATCCGGTTAAATTTCACCATCGAAAACTACCTTAAAAACAATGAGACTTATTTAAATAAGGTGATGGAAGAACTTGAGGCGAGTAAGCAGCGACTGGAGCTAGCATTTAAAGGATCAAATGCCGGTTTGTATGATTGGGATATAAAGAAAAATAGCATCTATCATTCTCCTATGTGGAAAAATATGCTGGGATATGACGAACATGAAATGGAGGATTTCAGCATTGAAAAATTCATGGAGTTAACGCATCCTGACGATACCGATCGAATCAGGAGAAAAATTGAGGACCTGTTAACCAAGAAATCAAGATATGTAGAGGAGGTAAGGCTTCAAACAAAATCAGGGGGGTATAAGTGGTTTATGGATTCTGGTATGGCGCTTTGGGACGATTCAGGTGATCCGGTGAGAATGGTAGGCTCCATCATTGATATAACGGAGATGAAGGAAGCAGAGCAGCGCATCACCCAGCAAAATAAAATGCTGGAAAAGACCAATTCAGAGTTGGATCAATTTGTTTATAGCACCAGTCACGATCTTCGCGCTCCGTTGATGTCAATATTGGGATTGATCGACTTAGCGAAAGTAACTGAAAACAGAGACGAGCTTATTTCTTTTTTGGATTTGATGTCTAATCGCGTAAATCGGTTGGATGAGTTTATTGGTGAAATCATTGACTTTTCCAGGAATTCGAGGCTAGAGGTGGTAATGGAGGAAACAGATCTTTTTGACCTGGTCAATGAAATTATTAAGGATTTGCAATTTATTGAGCACTCAGATAAAATTGCTGTATTAATGGAAATGAATAAAGGTTTTTCTATTAAAACAGATAAAAAACGAATTCAAACCATCCTGAGAAACCTGATTTCCAATGCCTATAAATACCACAATTATTTAAAAGATGATCCCTACATTATCGTGTCAGCTAAAAAAGAGGATGATAAAGTGATCATCTCAATTGTGGATAATGGTGATGGCATATCAGAAGAAAAGCAAGAACATATTTTTGAAATGTTTTACAGGGGGTCTGATAAATCAAAAGGCTCAGGTTTAGGACTGTATATAACCAAGGAAATGACAGAAAAACTATCCGGAAAACTGTCGTTAAAAAGCACGTATGGAGAAGGTTCCGAATTTATCGTTGAGCTTCCCCAAAATATTTAATTAGATTTTAGCTTACTCGTAAATTCACCCGCCTTGGAGCCATCAAGAGGTTGGTAAACATGAACCGTTCTAACTTGTTTTTCCCGCGCACTTAAAGTAATTCCCTTTGAAAAATAATGATAAGTATCTAAAATCAAATAGTCCTCCTCCACTTTGAGCGATTCTTCACCGATGGCTGATTTCATTTCGGAAACATTTTCCCAAAACCTAATTCCTTGACCTATTTCTACATTTTCGCAAATGGTATGGTAATACTCAGGAAAGCTGGTTGACTTTATCTGTACTACCTTATTGTCTTTAAAAAAAATATAATGAACCGGAAGCGTAAGCAGGTATTCATATTTAATGTAATGGTCAAACCCTATCAGGCATTCTAAAGCTGAATCCGGGCTTCGGTCAAACAGTTCATCTGCTATATAAAGATTATATGATTTCTTTTTACCAAAACCAAGCGTTTCCTGAACAGCATCGTAGCTGTCTCCAATCTTAATTTCTTCAAATCCAATTCCTGGAGTTAGTTTAATGATATCTTGCTCAGATGAAGTAGGAATAAAAAGTAAAAGGGCAAGAAAGGTAAAAATAGTTTTCATGGCAGTTTCTTTACTTCAAAAATAAATTAAAGTATTAGAAATGAAAGAAATGGCTATTTCATTTTTATTCGGAGCGGTATTTTTTACGGGTTTCTACCTTTTGTAATTCTCGCTGTACGATCAGTTTTGTAAACATTTCGGCCATTTGGTCATGATTGCTCATTGCCAGCACTTCCTTGGTTTTATCCTCAGAAATATCAATGCGATACAAGATGTTCAGTAATTTTTGCAAGTCTTTATTCAGTAGAATCTGTATTTCTCTTTGTAGCCAATTGATAACTGCCTGATAATTAAAAGCATCTTCCTCCTGTTTTCGTTCTAATCCAAAATCTTTATCGATCAAAAAAACCAGGTCTTTAACATCACTTTGAGTAAGATTGTCCATCATATTCACAATAAAAATTTGAAAATCGGTTTTTCAATTAATAATTCAAAAGTTATCTTGGCTGAAGATTAAAATACATGTCGCTCATTCGCAAGACAAAGCTAACCGCAGGTTTATATATTGTAGAAATCAAAGATGCTGATCTACTGATATGTTGCGGTTGCCCACCTGATACAATTAAGTACCTAAAGAAAGCCGGTTATTTAATAAAAGGGAAAAAGGAATCTTCACCTAATGCATTACTTCTGTCTGATACCAAAGTGCAAAAAGGAAGACTGACGAATTTTGCTGAGTTTCCTATCATGGAGTTGCTATACAATCAGGGGCTTATTCATAATGCAGGTACAAATCACAACTTGCCGGTAATTATTGGTATGAGTGATGTTGTAGATTCCCAGGTGAATTATTTATGCCGTGGCAATTATGGGTTTTATTCACCGGAAGAAATGAAAGAAGAGGGAATTCATCAGGATGAAATCCAAAAATACTGGGATGTTAAATTGTTTTTTTCTGATGGAAAAATCCATTTTCCGGAAGAACTTTGTATTAGAAAAAAGTTAGGCCATGAGCGCATTGAGATCAAAAATGAAGTGTTCATCAGTAGAAATAAATCCGACCAATTTCTAATTGAATATAAAGGTGAAAGTTGTGTCATAGATTTCCACCCCGAGGAAAATGGTGAAAGAGAGCTACCATATCACCTCAATGACCATCCTTTTCATTTTACTGACTTTGCAGTGGTGCATTGTGGTGAAGGAAATGGCTGGGAACCTGAAAACCCCTGCATGGGCAGTTTACTGGTGTTTAAAGGAAAGATATATGCGATAGACGTTGGTCCTGGTTTTATGGAAAACATAAATCACCTCGGGCTAGATGTTCAGGATATTGAAGGACTTTTTCTTACCCATATTCATGATGATCATTTTGCTGGGATTACAGACCTACTCAAATCTTCAAAAAAGATTAAGTTTTACAGTTCCAAACTGGTACGGATTACCGCTCAAAAGAAATTTTCAGAACTGTTGGACCTGGAAGGAAATGCCTTTGATCATTTTTTTGATTGTCGGGATTTAGTGTTAGATCAATGGAATGAATTAGATGGCCTTGAGATTAAGCCATTTTTTTCTCCTCATCCGGTAGATACCAATGCTTTTATTTTTAAGGCCAATACAGCAATCGGCGAAAAAAGATATGCCCACCTTGCTGATACATTTAGTATCAATGATTTAAACACTTTACTGGAAGAGAATATTCTTACTCATGAGGAGGTAGAAAGTATTGTTTCCTATTATCAAATGAAATGCGATGTGAAAAAGGTAGATGTGGGAGGTGGAGCTATTCATGGGGATAAGACTGACTATTTTAATGATTCGTCCAGTAAAGTAGTTTTTTCGCATACTAAATTCCCATCTGTGTTGATTGACCAAAAGGAAGAGGTCAAAGCATCATTTGGCAATCATGACATTTTGAGCAAGGGTAATCAATCAGCACTTATATTTCAAGAATTTGCCTTCATTTTTCAATCTCATTTCCCAGATATTTCTACTGAGCAGATACGAAGATTATTTGATTCAGGAGAAATTAAAAGATTAAAAAGAGGTGATATTTTAAATGTACAGGATGAAACATTGGTCTTTACACTTCACGGGAATTTCAAGCGGTCGAATGTAAGATTTATTGATAAAAAGCTGTACGATCGGTCGTGCATTCTTGGGTTTACGGAGTTGTTTGATGATACTTCCGGTGACTTTGAAGTTAATACATCTTTTGTGACCATCATTGTTTTCGAGAAGAAGCAGGCGCTTCAGATATTTTCAGTAGATAATGATTGGGAATCATTGGTGTCAAAAAAATCTCTCCTGAATGTAATTGGGGCTTCCGATCTTTTTGCGCATGACTTTTCTACGGTAGTTTTATTATCACTCCTTCGACATGAAGAATTATTAATAATAGATCAAGATGAGTTTTTATATGCTTCCAAACTTTCGGAGTTATATTTCTTGGTGGAAGGAGAGATAAGTGTGTATAGTAATGAAGAATTGATTGGTGAGCTTAACAAGAAAGATTTTTTTGGTGGATATCAATTATTTGAATTGCATCATCCGGCCAAGTCTTTCCGGTATCATATTAAAAAAGGGGCTAGATTATTGAAATTTGAACCTGAAGCATATCATCAACATCCATTAGTCAACTGGATGATTTTTGAAAAAAAGGCATTAAATGAACTGCACAAAAATGAATATATTTCGCCAATGCAAGAAGAACTAATTGAGGCATTAGATAAGAGTGAACTTTTCAAAGTGTTAGATGATGAAGCAAAATTAAATGTTTCAAAAGTAGTTCATAGAGTTACGGTGAAAGCTGGTGAAACTATTGTCAAGGAAGGGGAGGCCAGCGACCGGTTATTTTTAATTGTCAATGGTATAGGAGTGGTCAGAAAGGGATTGGCCAATGAACCGGAAAAGATTTTGGCTTATCTGATGCCTGGAAATACATTTGGTGAAGTGGGAATATTGGAACATAAACCCCGCTCAGCTACCGTTAGTGCTTTGACTGATGCCGAATTAATTGAAATACCAAGCGACTTATTTGAAGATCTGCTAATGAAATTTCCGAGGTTGGGTATAGAATTGTCCAAAATGCTGGGGTATTATCTCACACAGACTAACAATCGAATTACCAGAGGGAATAAAGATAATCACTTGATTGCGGTGTTTAATGCTGGCGACTGCAAAACAGGGCTGGAATTTAGCCAGGCTATCGCAGAGAAAGTTGTGGAACAAACAGAACATCGCACTATTTTTATCCATTATACAGGGCGCAATGAAACGAAAAAACTGACCAATAAATTTGAGATCGATTCCACTTCGAGACCTTTTGAAATTCTGACAAATTGGAGTGAATTGAATTTTCCCATTGATTCGCGAATTAGCATGACAGCTGACCGGTTATTGAATACCTATGACAACCTGGTTATTTATTTTGAGAAACTTCCCGAAGAGAACCTTTCAATCATTTTAGAAAATTTAAACCAGGCAATCGTGCTTTCAAATAAAAAGAACTATCCACAAGCGATAAACTGGCGGGAAAACCTTATAAGTCAAATCAGCCATCGCAATGTGGAGTTTTTCATGCTAAAAGAAGAAAAGGTGGTGAAAAATTTAGATAAGGTGGTGTATCAATTTCCGGAAAGAACTGTTTCTGAAGATGGGTTGTTAGCATATCGCAAAACTGTACAACTTATTGCCGACCGACTGGAAAGGAATAACCGCGTGGGTA
>JBNLGO010000140.1:0-9561 GCA_050306095.1 Cyclobacteriaceae bacterium | reverse complement strand
AATCTATCATCAAAATCAGAAGAATTGGTCATTCGATCATTTTCATTGCTATTGGCTAAAAAATGTTTCATTAAAGCGGCAGATTTCCAATAAGTTGGATCATTTCCTTGTAATCCCTTTACATAGGCTACTGTCATCCTTGAAGCCAGGTAAGCATCCTCGCCATAACATTCTTCTGTTCTTCCCCAGCGAATATCCCTACCAAGATCTGCATTTGGAGCAAGAATGATCAGCCCTGCACTTTTGTACTTTTCATTTTGGGTTAAATACCTGATTTCTTCCGCTTCCCAATCTCCAAGTCGATGGTGCAATTCGGGATCCCAGGTTTGAGCTAATCCGTAGGCCTGTGGAAATGTAGTAGTCGGTGCAGCTCCTTCTCCTTTCACCGCCCAATTGGCTGGACCACTTAAGGCAAGACCATGTAGTCCCTCTACTATCCTGGTTCCCCGAACTCCCAATCTTGGAACACCCAATGGGCGAGGGGACAGGTTATTAATTTTTTCTTCCAGCGTCATTAAGGATATGAGATTAACTAGACGCTCATCCTCAGAAAGATTGGAGTTTTGAAATGGGTATTCTTGAGCAATACTTTCAAATAAGTTAATGAACAATAGAAAAAGTGTAAAAAATACGGTTTTCATATATTTCATTGTTAAAGTTGGAAAAGCAATTTATTTAATAATTTCTTAGTAAAACATTCTATTTGGGAGTGGAATTGTTATTAAGTAGGTCTGTAAATGTTAAATATTGAAAATTTCCTAATTGTAGGAATTATAACCATCTCATTTTTAGCAGAATAATGCAGGATAAGCGAAAAAAGTCCAATAATTTCGCTATCTTTGCGGGAATTTAAAAATAAATTGATCAAGACCATAGAGCTTTCGGATTTAGCTATTATTTTTTTACCTGTCAAGAATCATCTTTCATTTCAAGAACTTTCTACGGTAATCATGTGCTTGAAACAAGGCATGGTATCAATTGGTCGTGTTATTATTTAAATTATAATTAAACGAGGAAAAGCGTAAGAATGAGACAATTAAAAATCACAAAACAAATTACTAACCGTGAAAGTCAATCCCTTGAGAAATACTTTCAAGAAATTGGGAAAGTCGATCTGATTACTGCAGAAGAAGAAGTCCAATTGATGAAGAGAATAAGGGGGGGCGACCAGGCGGCTTTAGAAAAGTTAGTGAAGGCAAATCTACGTTTTGTTGTTTCTGTAGCAAAGCAATATCATAGTGGTGGAATGACCTTAGGTGATTTAATCAATGAAGGAAATGTGGGGCTGGTAAAAGCGGCTACTCGTTTTGATGAAACACGTGGTTTCAAATTTATCTCTTATGCAGTATGGTGGATACGTCAGTCTATTATGCAAGCATTAGCAGAGCAACACAGGATCGTGCGTTTACCGGTAAACAGGATCAGCGCACTCAACCGTATTTCTAAGTCTTTTGCAGAATTGGAACAAAAATATCAGCGTGACCCTACAGTAGAAGAACTCGCTGAATTAATGGAAGTGGATGAGGATGAAATCTCGCAAAACATGAAGATTTCTACCCGTCACGTATCAGTGGACGCTCCTATGAAGGTAGGTGAGGAAAGCAATTTATTGGAAGTGTTAGAAAATGAGGATATAGATACGCCTGACTCAGACCTGATGGTGGATTCTCTTCGTCACGAAATCCAGAATATCCTTACTTTACTTACACAGCGAGAAGCAGATGTATTGAGCTATTATTACGGGCTAAATGGTAAAAACAGTTTAACCCTTGAAGAAATAGGATTGAAGTTTGGATTGACAAGAGAAAGAGTACGTCAGATTAAAGAAAAAGCTACTCAAAGACTTCGTCACAGCTCAAAAAGCAAAATTCTTAAAGCTTATTTAGGCTAATTATAAACCAAGTAATCAACAAGTTATTGAGAGATAGCATTTATTGCTATCTCTTTTTTATATAAAGATGAGTTTTTATACCTATCTTTATAGAATATGTTCATGATAATTAGACACGATACACATATTAATCACGAACATAACCATTAGTAATTCGTTTGTGAATATTGTGCTTATTGTATGAATCATAAGGCCTCTCTTTAGATTTCCGATTAATTCCTACCATTCTCACAAATTACTCATAATTAGTACCTAAACCTTTTGACAGGTGAAGTATGCATTCACCAATGTTTAACTGTATGGGCAATTAAAATAATTTCTTAACAAAATATACGTATATCAAAAATCCTACATTTTTAAAAATTAAGAATTCGGACTTCTCAAAAACTTTAAGAATCCGGGTCAATGAGTATTTTCAAAAAAATAATCTCAGCAAGTATAGTAATGGGAATATGGTAGTCAAAACCATATTTATGCTCGCACTTTTTCTTTCACCACTGATAATATTAAATACAGGGATCATTTCAAGTGGTTGGATGATTTTTGTACTATATATAATAAGTGGCTTTGGTATGGCAGGAATTGGAATGGGAGTAATGCATGATGCCATTCATGGTAGCTATAGTAAAAGCAGGCGAGTAAACAAATACCTGGGCTATACAATGAATTTAATCGGAGCTAATGCCACTGTGTGGAAGATCCAGCATAATGTACTGCATCATACATATACAAATATCCATGACTCTGACGATGACATTAACACTCCTTTTTTCTTAAGGTTTTCACCAAATACAAAAAGAAATTGGCTTCATCAATTTCAGTATATCTATGTTTGGTTTTTCTATGGATTATCTACCATATCCTGGGTGACCACAAAAGATTTTATACGCATCAACAGGTATCGAAAAATGGGTTTTTTTGATGCCAAAAATTCCTTTAAGAAAGAATTAATTAAGCTTACAGGGTGGAAAATAATTTACTATAGCTATGCCTTGGCACTCCCATTAATAATGATCTCTCAACCTTGGTGGTTGATTGTACTCGCATTTGTTAGTATGCATTTTTTAACGGGTTTATTGATAAGTATTATCTTTCAAACGGCTCATGTAATGCCTAGTACCCAGTTTCCCATTCCAAATGAGAATGGAATTATTGAAAATGACTGGACGATTCATCAACTAGCCACTACAACGAATTATTCACCTAAAAGTAAGTTTTTCTCATGGCTAATTGGAGGTTTAAATTATCAGGTAGAACATCACCTGTTACCAAACATTTGTCATGTACATTATAAAAGTATATCGCATATAATTGCTGAAACAGCTAAGGAATACGGTATTCCTTATCATATGAAAAAAACATTCTTTGCTGCATTAATTGACCATGTGAAAATGCTAAAGCAACTAGGAAAATCTAATTCCACCTTAGCAAGTTAATCGCTTAGCTTTCACTCAATGAAATGCATATTAAAAAAATTGAAATAATTATGAATACAGAAGTAAAAAGAAAAAAACGAATAAAGAGGAAACCCCTTCAAAAAGTAAACACTTCAGGTGCACCGAAAAACCACGGAAGAGCAAAAAAGAAAAAAGCAGTGTCTACTATTGATCCACGCCAACTGGTAAATAGAGCAATGGACATTGAGGAAAAAGTATTTGTTCCTACACGCACCTTTGATGAAATGCCATTGCACCACAAACTGAAGAAAAACCTACAGGAAAAAGGATTTGCAAAGCCAACACAAATTCAGGATGAAACGCTCGAGAAGCTTATAAAGGGTAGAGATCTCGTGGGAATTGCGAATACTGGAACAGGGAAAACAGGAGCTTTTCTGATTCCGATTATCGAGCAATTATTAAATACACATAACCCATTTACTTCATTGGTTATTTTACCTACCAGGGAATTGGCCTTACAAGTAGAGGAGGAGTTTATCAGCTTAACAAAAAACCTAAACCTTCGCTCAGTAAGCTTAATTGGTGGAACAAATATCAATAAAGATCTTACAAGATTAAGAAGGAGAAATGATCTGATCATTGGTACACCCGGACGATTAATGGACTTAGCAAATCGTAGAGTTCTAAACTTTCGGAAAATATCGGTGCTGGTTCTGGATGAATTTGACAGAATGCTAGACATGGGATTTGTGAATGATATAAAAAAGATTGTTTCACAAATGGAAAGCAGAAAGCAAACAATGCTTTTTTCTGCCACCATTGATCAAACTCAAAAATCTTTAATAGCAAGCTTACTAGAAGATCCATTGGAAGTTAAAGTGAGTTCTGGTGTTTCTACAGCCGATAAAATTGACCAGGATGTCGTAAAGATTCCAGAAGGAGCTGATCGATTTAATGTGCTGTTGAAGCTTATGGATGATGATGATTTCGAGAAGGTATTGGTTTTTGCTGAAACCAAAAGAATGGTGGATAAAGTGACTAAAAAGCTCAATAAAGCTGGAATACCATCAGAACTTATTCATGGTAACAAATCCCAATCACAACGCATGCGCGCACTGAATAATTTTAAGGCGGGAAATAGTCGGATATTAGTGGCTACAGATGTGGCTGCAAGAGGAATAGATGTATCCAATGTAACGCACGTGATCAACTACCAGATTCCATTGGACTTTAATAGCTACATCCATCGAATTGGAAGAACGGGTCGTGCAGGTAAAAGAGGGAAGGCTTTAACTTTTATAGACTAGGCACTCTTTTGTAAATGAAAGATTTTGAAAACAAATATTGTAATTATGAATAAAGGAACCGTTAAATTTTTTAATAATGAAAAGGGCTTTGGGTTTATTAAACCAGCCGATTTAGGAGAAGATATATTCGTTCACAAAAGTGGATTAATGGATAATATAAAGGAAAATGACCAAGTTCAATACGAAGTAGAGCGTGGCCAAAAAGGATTAAATGCGGTGAATGTTAAAATTATCGATTAAGAATTTGTTCCTTTTTTAGTGAATTAAGCCATATAATTATATGGCTTAATTTTTTTGTGCTCTTAAGATTAAGCAGATTGTAATTGTCCTTTTCTGAATGCACCCGATAGGGCTGTTGGTATTTCCGCTTCTGCAATAATTACTTTAGCCTTAGCTTCCTGTACCCTTGCTAGCATTTCGTGCTCTAAAGCAATGGCCATTGCTCTTCTTTTTTCGGCTTTTGCATTGGCCACATCAAGGTCTGCAAGCGCTTGATCAATTTGAAGTTTGGCACCAATATTTTTACCAATATTGATATCAGCAATATCTATAGACAAAATTTCAAAAGCTGTCCCTGCATCCAAACCGTTTTTCAAGACCCACCTTGATATTTCTTCCGGTTTTTCCAAAACATCAAGATAGCTATTGGCAGCTCCAATTCTGGAAATAATACCTTGACCTATACGCGCCTGAATTGTTTCTTCACCGGCACCTCCAACTAACGTTTTAATATTGGTTCTGACGGTAACTCTAGCCTCGGTAATTAACTGAATGCCATCTATAGATACAGCAGTAATGGCAGGCACAATAATAATATAAGGCGTAACAGACACTTGCACTGCCTGAAGCACGTCTCTACCTGCAAGATCAATAGCTGTAGCCTGTTTAAAATTCATATTAAGATTTGCTTTATCAGCTACAATCAACGCCTTAATGACATTTTTAAGGTTTCCATTTGCCAGATAGTGGGTTTCTAACAATTGTGTGTTAATGTCTTTTATTCCGGCTTTTGTAGCTAGTATTAAGGAAGATGCAATGAGGCCAGGAGGAACTTTTCTAAATCGCATTAATACCAAATCAAACAAATTGATTTGTACGCCCGAAAATGTAGCTGATACCCATATGCTAATTGGAAAAACATAAAGGATCAAAATAATTATTGCGATGATTACGCCTATTGAAAGTAAGGTTGATATTGGCATGTTTTTGATGCTAAGAAGTGCTATTTTTCATGAAAGTACGCTAAGTAATTGATCTATTTGTCAATTACATCATATATATTTTCAATACAATCATCTCAGTGTCATCAAGACAATATTGGTCACTAATTGTCAAGTTTTAGGATTTATAACTTTTGGAGAATCAAATCAATAATAATCTTTTATCTTTGAATAATTTTTGAACTTATATGGGGAGAAATGGGGATTAACGCGTTCATCAATTTTTTTATTCATCCAACGTATTTTGAAAGTGTTCCAAAGCTAAAAAAAGCTCAGTTATTTGTTAGAGCATGCTTTTTAACGGCATTATTTTCTAACAGCTATGTGCTTTTAAGTTTTGTTTTTGAATTCGAAAAGGGAGTTTACCTAATGATTTATAATATCGTAGGTTTTATAATTCTCCCATTTTTTGTTAAAACAAAAGTTCCAATAAGTTGGCTAGGTAATTTATATGTATTCATCGGCGCTTCTGCCATCATTCCATTAACCTACTTTTCCGGAGGGGTTTGGTCGGCTATATATCCATGGATCATTTCTATTCCAGTTTTGGCATTGTTGGTTGTCAATAGACTTTCCGGAGCATTATGGGGCGCATTTTCTTTTTTGGCGATGTTGTGGTTTGCTTTTTTGGCATTGCAAGAAAAAGAACTTCCAGTAGAATATCGCCTAGATCTTCATACAGAATGGTACGTTAGTATTTTACCTGGTCTTTTATTAATCATACTCTTCATTTCATTTGTCTTTGAGTTTAATCGAACAAAAGCCCTTAAGGATCTGAAAGCAAAAAAAGATGAACTCCTTCAGCAGAAAAAGACAATTGCGGAACAATCTAATAAACTACAAAAACTGGTAGAAGAGAAAGACTATATCATTAGAATACTTGCACATGACTTAAGGAATCCGCTTAGTAACATTTCAGGTCTGGTAGACATTGCTCAAAAAATAGACGGCCAACGACAACTAGATGAATGCTTAGATAAAATTTCAATATCATCCAAAAACACCATTCACTTGGTCAATAGGATATTGGAAATGGACTCTTTGGAACATAAAACCCGATCTTTAAAAAATGAAGATTTAGTCCTTATAGATGTTTTACAAGAATCCATTTATTCTTATCAAAAAGCAGCCATTGAAAAGGATATAAAAATAGTTATCTCAGACAACTGCACCTCAAAGACAATTAATGCCGATAAAACGTATTTAAAATTAGTTTTTGACAACCTCCTTTCTAATGCCATAAAGTTCTCACCCTCTAATACCACAATTGATGTTATTTGTCAAGATCATGATTCATATGTCCTCATTAAGGTAAAAGATGAAGGCCCCGGTGTTCCTCAAGAAGAAGAAAATCAACTTTTTAGTAAATTTTCAAAATTAAGCGCCCGACCTACCGCAGGTGAGAGTTCAACCGGTTTAGGGCTAGCTTTGGTTAAAAAATATATCTCTTTATTAGATGGTGAGGTGTCTTACGAAAGAACACCTGAAAAAGGAGCAACCTTTGTGATCAAAATACCGATTATAGCATAATGGTTTTTACTCCATATTTTGTATAACCAACCCAACATGATACAGAAATCTACTCTGGACTTTTTAAAGCAACTTGCTAAAAACAACAATCGTGAATGGTTTGGAAAGTATAAAGTGAAATATGAATCAGCAAAAGAAAATATTGAGTCATTTGTTGCCGAGCTTATCCATAAAATGAATCAACATGATCAAATCGAAACATCCTCAGCAAAGAGAAGTTTGTATCGTATCTATCGGGATGTTCGATTTTCTGCAGATAAAACACCCTATAGTCCTCGCTTCGCTGGGTACCTAAAGCGACAGAAACCGCTACTTCGGGGAGGGTATTATTATTGGATAAAACCAGGTGGAAGCAAGATTGCTTGTGGATTTCACCGTCCAAATCCTGAAGACTTAAAACGCGTAAGACAGGATATCATGCATTTTCATGAAGAGTGGTTGGATCAAATAAACAGCCCATCTATCCAAAATACCTTTGGTAGCATGCTAGGTGAAAAAGTAAAAACATCCCCTAAAGGGTTTTCAAAAGATGACCCCGCCATTGATTTGCTTCGTTTCAAGCAATATTGGTTTGAAAAGAGCTTTTCTGATGAAGAAGTACTTTCACAGAATTTTGTAAACTTAATGGATGAGTCTTTTCAGCAAATCAGACCTTTTTTTGATTATATGACTGAAGTGCTGAGCACGAATGTTAATGGTGAGTCACTATATCACTAAGGCAATTTTTCTTTGGTTTGAAGACCAGGTTAAACCAGGCTCTGTCTATAAAGGCTTCCGTTAACACACCGTCTTTATAAGTATAATAATTGTGTTTCCCTCCAGGTAGGTGAATCTTATATTTATGATCTTCTACTATTTCAATTTTACAATGATCAAGATACCGTTCCGAATAAACTTTAGTAAGGCCAACCGGCTCATGATAATATAATTTCACCATAGAAAAAGTCAAATCCTTTTCCTTTATATCAAAATGCTCGTTGGGAGTTTTAAAGCCCTTATAATAAAGATTATTTTTAATAATGGCGGAAGAATCTTCTAATTCTCCATTCATAAACACACTATTAAAACTTTTAAAGAGAGTTCCATCCTGATAGTAAATTGAATTGTGAGTTTCTCTTTGATATTGTTTCCACAAAACCTTGAAGTTTACCGCCGAAAAAATTTCAAAATTCTGCGTATTACCATTTTGAACCTGATTGACATGCACTTCCCCGATGATATCGTCATTGTTTAGGTAAATATCATAGCATAATTTCTGGCCAAAAGAATTAAGCTGAAAAAGCAGGCAACAAATACTCACAATGAAAGTGGTAAAAAAATAGCGCATGGTTAAAGATAGATATCTTATAGTAGAGTTAGTAAAAGAAGTAATAAATTCTGATGAAATTACCTTTTTCAATAACATTCGTTTTTATTCACAAACCTCCCTTTATCAACCACAATAATCGATGAATATTGCCATAAAGCGATATAATTAAATATCTGCTGTGTTATCAATGCTATTTATTTCTTCTTTTTACTCCGGAAATTGCCGGTTCTTTGGTAGGATCATCAGGCCAGACATGCTTAGGGTAACGTTGTTTCAGTTCTTTTTTTACCTCAAAATAAGTACTTGACCAAAAACTCTTCAAATCGCTTGTAATCTGAACTGGTTTAAAACCAGGTGAAAGCAAATGTAAAAGGAGAGGGGTTTTTCCGCCATTAATTAATGGGCTTTCTTTCATGCCAAACACTTCCTGGATGCGCACTGCCAAAACAGGAGGGCTGCCATTCGGTTGATATTTAATTTTAATTTTCGACCCGCTAGGCACTTCCAATTTTTCAGGAGCCCATTCATCTAATTGCTTTTGTTTATCAAAATCCAAATGATATTGCAAAACCATTGCCAGATCAATCTTCTTAAGCTGATGTGGTTTTTTAATATCCGTCAGGTATGGACTTAACCATTTGTCATTGGTCAATAGTAAGGTAGGAGTGCTTACATCTGGCCAATCTTCTGTAGGTCGCCATTTTCGTAAACTAAGCACCCTGTTTTGCCATTGAGCAACAGATTCGTTGAAGTCTAACAGTTGATTACCTTCTTTACGAATAGCATCATTTATGGCAAGTACCAGATGGTCTTCATCCGGATCGGGGAGGGGAGTTGATTGTAAAACTATGTTTCCAATTCGGAGATCTTTTGTGGCGGTTAACCCACCATCTTCTGTCTCCCGATT
>JBNLGO010000139.1:0-9564 GCA_050306095.1 Cyclobacteriaceae bacterium | reverse complement strand
AAAGATGGAAATCCCGAAAAAGGTTGGGGACAGGTTTTTCCACTCTATTTTGAAAAAGGTGTTACTGTTGACAATCATGCTGTAAATGGACGAAGTACCAAGAGCTTCATAGATGAAGGGCGTTGGGATAAAGTACTTTCTTTAATTAAACCTGGTGATTATGTCATTATAGAATTCGGGCATAATGATGAGAAAATTAAAGATCCCAGTAGATATGCTGATCCGGATACTGCCTATCGAGCCAACTTGAAAAAATATATTGCCGATACACGTGCAAAAGAAGGGAATCCAATATTGGCCACTCCCATTGTCCGAAGAAGATTTGATGAAAATGGGAAGTTTTATGAAACACATGGCAGGTATCCCGATGTGGTTCGTGAAGTAGCTAAAGAAGAAAGCGTGCCATTACTTGATTTGCAAAAAGAAACCAAAGAACTCCTGATTACCTACGGAAAAGAAGAGTCTAAGAAACTCTTTTTGCATATACAACCCGGAGAATACCCTTCTATAGCTGATGGAAAAGAAGATGATACTCATCTTTCACCAACTGGTGCTTTTAGAGTTGCAGATTTAGTTGCCGCTGAAATTAAGAAACAAATTCCTGAGCTGGCTAAGTATTTTAAAGACTAAGTATGAGGATAAAAATTCTGTTTTTCCTGTTGTTAATATCACTTTTGTCCTTTGTTTTCAAGGAAGATCCTATTCGTATTTACCTTATTGGAGACTCGACGGTGGCTAATTATGCAGACAATTATGATCCTGGAAAAGATTATATGAAAACCCGTTATCCCGTAACAGGATGGGGTCAGGTGTTTCAACCATTTATGAGTGCTGACAGCCTGATTAAAATCAGAAATTTGATTAGGACTGACAGTGTGATTGTAGATGACAGAGCAAGGGGAGGGAGAAGTACCCGGACATTTTTTCAGGAAGGAAGATGGCGAAATGTCTATGAATCCTTACAAAAGGATGATATTGTAATGATGCAATTTGGGCATAACGATTCTGCTGAAAATAAAACCGAACGATACGTAGATATTGAAGGTTACAAAGAGTTTCTTAGATTATATGTCACTCAGACACGTCAGAAAGAAGCTATTCCAATCATCATCACACCGGTTAATAGAAATTATCCCTGGAAGGATGGGCAGTTGTCCAATGTCCATGGAGATTATCCACAGGCAGCTATTGATGTGGCAAAAGAATTAGATGTACAGTTTATTGATCTTACACAACTTTCAGTTGATCATTTTACAAAAGTAGGAAAGGAATATGTGACAGATCATTATTTCATGAATCTACCTGCAGGTAAATACGAAGCTTATCCTGATGGTCAAAATGATAATACACATTTTCAACCGGAAGGAGCTATAGAAGTAGCAAGATTGGTATTTGAAGCCATGCAAAAATTGTAAAAGATAGAGCGTGAAAAATATTGTTTTAATAGTGGTTTATTTCTTGATATGTATTGGCAATCAATCGATTGCTCAGCAATTTGATTTTGTTGTGGCAAAGGATGGATCTGGTGATTTTAAGTCGGTGCAGGAAGCAATTAATGCCGTGCCAGATCTGCGAAAAGTAAGAACAGTGATTTTTATAAAGAATGGTTCATATAAAGAAAAAATAGTGCTTCCCAAATCTAAATCCAACGTGACATTTATTGGGGAGAGTGTTGAAAATACCATTCTCACAAACGATGATTATGCATCTAAGAAAAACAGGTTTGGCGAGGAGATGGGAACTTCAGGTTCCTCTGGATTTTTCATTTTTGGAGATGACTTTATTGCCCGAAATATAACCTTTGAAAATTCCTCTGGTCCCATAGGGCAAGCGGTAGCAGTGCGCATTGACGGTGATAGGGTTGCTTTTGAAAATTGTCGATTTCTGGGATTTCAAGATACCCTTTATCCTCATGGTAAGAAAAGCAGACAGTACTATAAAAATTGCTACATAGAGGGTACGGTCGATTTTATTTTCGGATGGTCAACTGCTTTTTTTGAAGACTGTGAAATCTTCTGTAAAGGAAATGGCGGATATGTGACTGCTGCTTCCACAGAAGAAAATACTGTCTATGGATTTGTCTTTAAAAACTGCAAAATAACCGGGGATGCTCCTGACAATTCATTTTACCTTGGAAGGCCCTGGCGACCCTGCGCAAAGACCGTGTTTATTGATTGCTGGATGGGTAAATTAATTAAACCTGAAGGATGGCATAACTGGGGTAAACCTAATGCAGAGGAAACGTCTTTTTATGCAGAATATAATTCAAAAGGACCAGGTGCTAATCGAAAAAATAGAGTAGTGTGGTCAAAGCAACTGGATGAAATTGATATTGAAAATTATTCACCAGAAAAAGTGTTAAGTGGATGGATTCCTGATGTAAACTAGTAACAAATGAAAAGTAAACTGATGAGAAGAAATATTTTGTGGTTGATGGTTATTTCGGTATTGGCCGTTATTATGTCTTACTGTAGTAATAGCAAAGGAAACGAAAGCGAAGGCCAAAACGAGAAAGTAGAATCAAAAAGTGAATACCTTTCATTGGCCATTGAAATGGCAAACTCTGATATGAAGAGAAATCCGGAAGCCTGGATGTTGGACTTTAATACAAGGCCACGATGGAATTATACACACGGTGTAGTTTGTAGCGCTATTGAAAATTTGTGGAAATACACCGGAGATAAAAAGTATTATAATTACTTACTCACCTATGCTGATACAATGATCAATGAAAGTGGAAACATCATCAGTTATGACCGTAGCAAGTTTAACATAGACATGATCAATACAGGTAAATTTTTGTTTTCAATTTACAATGAAACCAGCACTCCCAAATTTAAAAAAGCAATAGACATGCTTAGGGGTCAGATGAAAGATCATCCTCGTACATCAGAAGGTGGGTTTTGGCATAAAAAAAGATACCCACATCAGATGTGGCTGGATGGATTATACATGGCTTCTCCATTTTTAGTTCAGTATGCTGTTGAATTTGGTGAAGATTCATTGTTTGATGATGTGATCAATCAGATCCACTTGATAGAAAAGTATACACGAGATGAGCAAACAGGTCTTTATTTTCATGGTTGGGATGAAAGTAGGGAACAAAAATGGGCCAATAAAGAAACAGGCCTTTCTGCTAATTTCTGGGGTCGAGGTATGGGCTGGTATGCTATGGCTTTGGTTGATGTGTTAGATTTTTTTCCGGAAAATCATCCTGGTAGAGAGGATTTAATCAAATATATCAATCATATGGCAGTGGCTATTGTCGATTATCAGGATGAAAAATCGGGTGTTTGGTATCAGGTATTGGATCAACCGGATAGGGAAGGAAATTACCTGGAGTCATCAGCGTCCTCTATGTTTGTTTATTTTCTGGTAAAGGGAGTTAGAAAAGGTTATTTAGATCAAAAATATTTTGATCCAGCCTTAAAAGGATATGAAGGAATTATTAAAGAGTTTATTAAAGTTCATGATGATGGTGAGGTGGAGATTACAAATGTTTGTGGCGGGGCTGGATTAGGAGGCAATCCTTATCGTGATGGGAGTTTTGAATATTATATTGAAGAAGAAGTCAGATCGAATGATCCCAAAGCAGTTGGACCATTTATCAACTTGTGCTTAGAACTTGAAAAATCCAAAGCCAAGCAGGATATATAAAACAATTAAGAGATAATTCAATCCTCAAATTCAAGAAAATGAGTACCTATAAATTGTCGATTTTTACATTCCTAGCAATGCTCACAGCAGTTATTAACATTGCATATTGCCAATCTTCAGAGGAAATAGCCTTTCCTGGTGCGGAAGGATTTGGAAAATATACCACTGGAGGCCGGGGTGGAGAGGTTGTGTTTGTTACAAATCTCAATGATGATGGTCAGGGAAGTTTGCGTGAAGCCATCAAAAAAAAAGGCCCAAGGTACATCCTTTTCAACATATCAGGTACAATTGAACTGGAATCACCCATAAAAATCAATAGCGGAGATGTTACCATAGCCGGTCAATCAGCACCTGGTGATGGGATATGTATAAAGAATTACCCATTAGTGGTAAGTTCAAATAATGTGATCATTCGATATATGCGCTTCCGTTTAGGGGATGAGAAAGGATATGAAGGGGATGCATTAAGTGGTTTAAGAAAAAATAATGTAATTATTGATCATTGCTCTGTGAGTTGGGGCACTGATGAGGCAGCCACTTTCTATGACAACGAAAATTTCACCATGCAATGGTGCTTAATTGGCGAAAGCCTAAATTCTTCTGTGCATCATAAAGGCGCTCATGGATATGGCGGAATATGGGGTGGAAAAGGAGCAACTTTTCACCATAATTTATTCACCAACAACAGTAGTAGAAACCCTCGATTTTGTGGATCTAGATATCACAAAGAACCGGATAAGGAAATTGTGGACTTTAGAAATAATGTGATTTATAATTGGGGAAGCAATAGTAGTTATGGTGGTGAAGAAGGAAATCACAATATGATCAATAATTACTATAAACCCGGACCAGCGACAAAAGAAAAAGTATTGCAAAGAATCATAAATCCAATGGAGCCATATGGCAAGTTTTATGTGGATGGGAATTTTGTAGAAGGAAGTAAAAAAGTTAGCAAACAGAACTGGAAAGGTGGTGTGCAATGTGATGACCCAATGGAAACCAAATTAGATAATCCGGTACAAGTTGTAGAAGTACCAACACAATCTGCAGAGAAAGCATATAAGTTAGTGTTAAAGTATGCAGGCGCATCATTGGTGAGAGATGTTGTAGATCAGCGTCTTATAAAAGAAGTGGAAACCGGAACAACTACCTATAAAGGTTCTGTGGGTGGGAAACCTGGTATTATTGATTCACCAAAAGATGTGGGTGGGTGGCCAACTTTAGCTTCTAAACCTTCACCAAAAGATACGGATAAAGATGGAATGCCAGATAGTTGGGAAAAAGAACATGGCTTGAATCCGGAAGATTCTTCTGATCTAAATGGAAGAGATCTAGATTCAAAATATGATAACATTGAAACCTATTTAAATGGCTTAGTAAAAAATATAACCTCAAACCAAGGCAATTAAATTCCTATTTTTTATCCGTTAAATATTCATCTAAAAAATCCTGTACATATTTTACTGTAGGTTTAAACCATGGGTTAAATAGCCAAAAAGAATGTGGAGCATTATTAAGAAAATAAGTTTCTGAAGGTGTTTGGTATTCTTCCAATTTTTGAATGTAATTCTGTCGACCCGCTAAAAACCTCGGATATTTACTTGCTAAAAAAAGGGTAGGGGGCGTTTGTGCATCGACATGGTTTAAAGCAGAAGCTTCTTCCCAATTTACAGGATTTTCTTCATAGGTTCCATCTAACCATTCACTTGCTACTTGTCCTTCTGCCGAATCCGGATGTTTAAAAGCGAGAACACCATCTACATCAATAATGGCAGCGATATGACCATGGGTTTCTTTGTTGTAAATATTTGTTGATGAATTATAGGTTGTACCTACCAGAGCTGCTAATTGTCCACCTGCCGAGCACCCCATCACAATAAACTGACTGGTGTCTATTTTGTATTCCTTGGTATTTTCTACCATCCAATTAAAAGCATCATACAAGTCTAATACTGCTGCGGGATATTTTGCTTCTGGGGAAAGCCGATATTCAGGTGCCATTACAAAATATCCAGTTTCCGCTAGTTTTTCCGCCATTGGAGTCATGAGCACCTTATCACCCGATTTCCATCCGCCTCCATGTATGATCAAAATACCAGGAGTTTTTTTATTTAATTTTTTAGGGTAAAAAAGGTCGGCATGAAGCACTCTACCATCCAGGTTTTTGTAGACAATATTTTTTTCAGTAGATATCTTTTTAGAAGGACTGGAATAAACTGCGCTGATTACTATGTCCTCATCTTTATTATGTCGTATAGCTTTCTTTAATGCACTTTCCAATAAATAGCTGGTGTCCTTTTCAATATCTTTTTGTTGTGCCCAACTTAGAGAAGTGTAAGCCAATGATAGAAATACCAATATGATTGTTCTTATTAACATTATTTAAATTCTTTATTTTCTATGAGCTTCTTTTATTAAGTATTCAATCGGTATACGCGTCAGTTCAACCACTTCTTTATTCGTAGCATAAGACACATATAAATAATCCTGCCACACTACACTTTTAGGATAACTAAATCCCTTTCTTTTGTATTTACCTTCATATTTCATTGGAGGTAAATCTTTGCCACCACCTCTCAATAAGAAGGCTTTGTCAAAAGTGTAACCATCCCTGCTAAGGGTGATAACTAAAGGGAAGCGATTTTTATTTCCGGAAGGATTATTAACCAGGTATGCTGTGCCATCCGGTAGATTACCTGCACTTTGCTTTGCTCGTGAATCAGGAGAATCAATAATAACAGGTGTTGACCAATGTTCACCTCTATCCTTACTGACGGAAGCCAGCCTTTTAAATGAACTTCTTTGATCCCTAAAAATTATGACAATATTTCCATCGTTTTGATAAAACCAGCTAGGCTCCAATTCCCTGCTTACATGTTTTTCGATAGATAAGTTTTCCATTTCCCCTTGTGTCCAACCTTTTATTCCCGAAGGATCATCGGTATAAAAAGGTTTAGCAATAAGTCCCGGTTGCATGTGAAATGCGGTAATTATTCGTCCATCCGGTAAGGCATGAAGATCCTGTTCAATTATTCCTAAAATAGCTTTTCCTTTATTGTCCAGGAGCTTTCCATGATATTGCCAATGTTTACCATCCGTAGAGAGGAAGCATTCTGCAAAACCTTGTTTGGGTCCTTCCGATTGTTGCGGCCATACATTTATAAAAGCAACAAGGGTATCACTATAACTCCACCATCCTCCACTTGTTTTGATGCCATGTTCCCATTTGTCTGTGAGCGCCATTGGAGTATTCCAATCAACGCCATTGGAACTTTTACTATAATAGACCTGGGTGTCTTTCCCGTCTTCATCTTTTTGAGAACTTTGCCACATGGCATATAATTCACCTTTAAAAGGGTAGAGCACCACTCCATGATTGTATTTATTGTCATTAACACCAGGAGAAAAAATGGTAATCGTTTCACATTTTTTGGCAAAGGGGAGACCTAATGTTTCCGGACTTTTCAAATCAAATAATGATGCTATTTTGAATGGAATAGAATCTTGACTGCAAGCCGAAAAACCAAAAGAGAGCAATAAAATTGTGAGTGTATATTTATATAAATTCATTCCAAAATAAATGAGAACAATAATCCAGTGAGATAAAAAGATTGTTGAAAAGTTGGAACGAAATGATGTGTGAATTTACATGTTTGACGACCTATTAGCAATCCGGTTTTCAATAAAATTATTTCGGTATCAGCTTTCTTCTTTTATTATTTTTTTAACAACATTTTCACCTTCAAAGTATATAATCAATATATAGACACCTTCTTCAAGAGATTTTGCATCTACTTTTTTAGAAGTCTGCGTTTGGGCGTTAATGGTAAAATTTTCTGATTTTATATTTTGACCAAAACGATTGAAAACCACGTATTCCATTTCTCCTGAAATTTGGTCATTGATTACGATTTCAAATGAATCAATAAATGGGTTGGGAGTGATTTCAATATTTTGCAATACTTGTTCTGGACTAGGGTTGGGCTCTGTCTCTTTGCATGAAATAGAAGACAATAGAGCAATGAATATCAATACGGTTGATCTGTGACCAATTAAATTTTTCATATTTTTAAATATTAGGAACTATTTACATAGAATTACCCTTTTCTTGGAGATTTTAATTACCTAATATCTAGTTCTAATTTTTCTCCTTTCTCAATATTTTCTCCATTTTTCGTCCTTTAGCTAATTCATCAACTAATTTGTCAAGATACCTTACCTGCCTGGTCAATAGATTGTCTATTTCCTCGATTCTATACCCGCAAATTACGCCTGTAATTAGATGCGCATTTGGATGTAGTTTTGCCTTTTGGAAGAATATTTCGAAAGTAGCTTTTTCATCCATCAATTTCCGTAATTGTGATTCACTATAGCCCGTCAACCATTTTATTACCTGAAGCAGCTCGTCTTTTGACCTTCCTTTCTTCTCTATTTTTGCCAAATAATGAGGATAAACAGATGCGAATGTCAATTTTGCTATGCGCTCATTGTGCTCTGGTGTGACTTTCATGCATACCGATAGTTGGTTAGAATCAATTTACTTAAAATAAGGATATAGAAGAAATATAAAAAAGGAAAGGCTGGTAGTTAGTTGGCTTTCTGTTTACACCATTGATTGGAGGAATCTTTGGGAGTTTAAAACACATTTTATCATCGAGTTTAAGATGAAATTCTCAGTTCTTCATTTTTATCGACTTCTTGTAGATTGTTGTAGTCAGTTGTTAATTTCTATTTATGCCCATTTAAGGTTTCCTTAACAACCTTTCTGTAACTTTTGCCAATGTTAAGCCTAACATCATCAACTCTTAGTTCATCATAGGATAGCTCCTTAATTTTATCTGTGTTTACAATAAATGACCGGTGAATTCTCATAAATATATCTGGTAATCTTGAAGCTAACTTGCTGATTTTCTCCTTGCTGACTATTTGATTTTTCACGGTGTTTACCTGAACATAATCGGATAAACTTTCGATATAAATAATCTCGTCGTATGGTATTTTCATTATTTTTCTATTGGACATAATTTCTAGAAAAGACTTTTTCATTTTCTCTTTATCTTTTAAAAGATGTTGAATCAGATGTCGGTTTTCTACTATTTGATTCATCATTAATAAAAACGAACCTATTAATACCAGTAAGTACAATATAGAGGCTAAAAGTAGCGTATCAACTGCATTGGGATTAATATTGTCAATCCTAAGATTGGTTATGTAAACAAAAGAAAATAGCAAAACGAGCATCTCAAGGTGTAATGAAATGACGGCTGTACAGAAAGTATAAAAAGCAAATCTCAAATACCTTTTAGTAAGGTAAAATTTGGGAACGAGTACGTAATTGAAAAAGTACGAGGTTCCTAAAACAATGGGCAGAAGCATACATACAAAATAGAATGCGGCCATGTTACTTCCCCAAGAAAATCCAAATGAAAGGGTTAATACAAATATTACAAAAATCCAGTAAGCAATGTGAATATATGGGTTTTCAGTTTTTTTATTCATTCAATTTTAATTTCGCTGGCTAATTTCGAAAAAGATATCAATATTAAAAGTCAAGGTTGGTAAACGACCCTTTAAGAACCGGTTTCGACCTTGATGAAATATATAGTCTCCTATAGTTTTACAGCAATATTTATCACTAAATAAAAAAAATTATGACAAAGTATTTCTTTATAGGAGGCCCAGGATTTATGTCGATTCTAACTCTATTGTTAATTATTTCAACTGCGTGGATTATATATCAATTTTTTGTCGGTTTTAATTCAGATCAGCCCAATCGGGAAAGGATATTACATAAACTCGGATATGGCAAGTCCTTTGGGTTATTCGCCATGGTAACTGGATTTCTTGGTCAGATGGTCGGTTTAACTAATGCATTTGAAGTAATAAAAAATGTTCCTGTTATTGAGC
>JBNLGO010000138.1:0-9644 GCA_050306095.1 Cyclobacteriaceae bacterium | reverse complement strand
TACATCGCCGTTATCATTAGATGTTTGAAGTGTATTAAACGCAAGCCGAATGGGAACTCCAAAATCATGCTCAATCTCAAAACGCATGACCGTTCCTTCCAATCCGTAATCTCCATCAAAATTTTTATCAAATAAATCAATTGCCAAATCTTCATCAGAAATCACCTTGGATACAGGATTAAAATATCCAACCAGCCATTCTACATCCTGATTATAAATATCAAAGTTAAAGCCGAAAATATCAGCTTGCGTAATGACAACATTATTAGCTGGTAAAAGCTTAGCCTGAATTGCAATTGGAAATCTATTGTAGGGTGGATCATCGGTGGTAAGGTCCGCTAAAAACTGTGTAAACAGGTTTTGTTTTTGATTTATGATGGATCCATTGGTTAATCGGGTATATGTTTTGGAAATCGGAATTCCATTTTCTATGAAAGTAGGAAAAGTAAAAGTAAGCTCGTAGTCCACATTGGCAGTGCATTGAAAGATGAGATCCAAGCCAAACTGTTCATAAAATACAGAATCAATTTGCCCGCCTGATATATTTAAATCAATGACAAAGGTGTCGTCCACTACTAAAAGCTCGCTAGAGAGGTTTCCGACAAAATTTACTTTGGAATTAAAGGCTGTACTTGCCGAGACATCGGGAAACCTAATCTCACCGACTAAGCTATCTGAGGAATTATAACTTTCGTAATAAAAATAAAGAAGGCCATCCGGATAACTTCTTACTTCGAAGTCTTCCAGGCCTTCTTCAAAATCTTGTAATGAAAGGGAACCATGTAGTAATTTAATGGCATATGATGGATCCCATTCTATTTCAGCTATTCGGTCAAATTTATAATCATTTTCATCAAAGCATCCTGCTGCTCCGATAAGTAGAATTATAAATATAAGTGGCTGGTACTTCTTCCTTAGTTCAAACATTTCCCAGGTAATTTAGGCGTTAATTTAAAAATAATGTTTGTCAAAGGCTTAATACAACCAGGATTGCCCTAAAATACGTGTAAGAAATGTTTGAAAATAAAGAATGTAACTCGTGATACTCCTAGTTCAACTTATGTGGTACGATCATGTTAAACTCAGGGATAATAACTCTGAATTTTTTTCCGTCCATTACTCTTTCCATTAAATATGTACCGTACATTTTACCCATCCCGGATTTTAAATTACATCCTGAAACATACTGATGGGATTGACCAGGCTCCAATATTGGCTGTACGCCAACTACTCCTTCTCCTTCCACTTCACGCACAGATTTGCACGCATCGTGAATATACCAATGTCTTCTTGTTAGTTTGATTGTGCTGTCACCTAAATTCTCTATTGTGATTCGATAGGTAAACACATAGTGAAATTGCGCCGGACTAGAATATGTTGGTTGATATTCTGTTTCCACACTCACCTTCACTCCACTTGTAATCTCTGTAACTATCATGCGCAAAACTCTATTTAATTATTAATTTAACTCTAAAAAATATGATTGTTTAATAATCAATACGTAAAGATTATAATTTATTCTTTAAAAATTATAATTTTTCGACCGAAGTAATTTTTTCTACGATAAATGCATTTTTTTTAATAGTTCAAAAAAAATTGAATATGGATGTAAAAATAGCCGATTCATGGAAAATACGTCTGAAAAGTGAGTTTTCAAAGGATTATTTTATTAACCTGGTGGACTTTATTAAGGATGAATATACCCATCATACAGTATTTCCCCCAGGTAAGAAAATATTTTCTGCATTCGACCATTGTGACTTTAACGATTTAAAGGTAGTAATTATTGGTCAGGACCCCTATCATGGTCCCAGACAGGCAAATGGGCTTTGTTTTTCTGTTAGCGATGATATCACAAAGCCTCCTTCATTGGTAAATATTTTTAAGGAAATCAAAACAGATATCGGTAAAGATATTCCCGTTTCCGGTAATTTAGAACGATGGGCAGACCAGGGCGTGCTACTTTTAAATGCCACATTAACGGTGCGGGCAAATAAACCAGGTTCTCACCAAAACAAGGGGTGGGAAATATTTACAGATGCTGTGATTAAAACCATTTCTGACGAAAAAGAAAAAATTGTCTTTCTATTATGGGGTGCATATGCACAACGAAAAGGTGAGATTATTGATGAAAACAAGCACTTTGTCCTTAAGTCTGCACACCCCTCTCCCTTTGCGGCCAACAGGGGATTTTTTGGTAACAAACATTTTTCTAAGACAAATGATTATCTCCTCCAAAATGGGCAAGAACCTATTGAATGGTAATAAAAAAAGCCAGGTATAACGGAAACACCTGGCTTTTAAATAGTTATTTCTAATCCTTAAATATTATCAATAATCAAATTTAAGGTAGTGCTCGCTCTCATAGCACTTGAAGTCTTGTTAAAATCAGGAGAATAATAACCGCCTATATCTACAGGCTGGCATTGAGCGCTATTTAGCTCATCCATGATTTTATCTTCATTAGACTTCATTTCCTCAGCTACTTTTCCAAATACCTTTTGAAGGTCGCTATCCTCTGTTTGCTGTGCCAAAGCTTCTGCCCAGTACATTGCCAGGTAAAAATGGCTGCCTCGGTTATCGATCTCACCTGCTTTTCTAGATGGAGATTTGCCTGTTTCCAGGAATTTACCTGTCGCAGCATCAAGTGTATCAGCCAATACTTTGGCTCTTTTATTATCATTGACATTAGCCAGGTGCTCAAAAGAAACGGCCAATGCTAAAAATTCACCTAATGAATCCCAACGTAAGTGTCCTTCTGCTACAAATTGTTGTACGTGTTTAGGCGCAGAACCTCCCGCACCTGTTTCAAACAAACCGCCTCCATTCATTAACGGTACGATTGAAAGCATCTTAGCGCTGGTTCCTAATTCTAAAATCGGAAACAAATCTGTTAGGTAATCCCTCAAAACATTTCCTGTAACGGATATGGTATCTTTTCCTTCTTTAATTCTTTCTAATGAAAACTTGGTAGCTTCTACCGGCGACATGATGTGAATTTCAAGTCCTGAAGTGTCATGATCTTTTAGATAGGTATTTACCTTTTTGATCAATTCTGTATCATGGCCTCTATTTTCGTCTAACCAGAAAACAGCTGGATTTTGTGTTTCACGTGCTCTTTTCACTGCCAATTTTACCCAATCCTGAATTGGAGCATCTTTTACCTGGCACATTCTGAAAATGTCGCCTTCTTCCACTGACTGCTCAAGTAACACGTTACCATCAGCATCTACAGCTTGTACTTTTCCAGCTGATTTTATTTGGAAGGTTTTATCATGCGAACCATACTCTTCGGCTTTCTGTGCCATCAACCCTACGTTAGGTACGCTACCCATGGTAGTAGGATCAAAAGCCCCATTCTTCTTACAGAATTCTATAGTTTCCTGGTAAACACCAGCATATGAACGGTCTGGAATTACGGCTTTTGTATCTTGTTGATTCCCTTCTGCATTCCACATTTGACCCGAAGTTCTGATCATAGCAGGCATTGATGCATCAATGATTACATCACTAGGAACGTGCAGATTGGTAATTCCTTTATCAGAATTAACCATTGCCAGGTCCGGCTTATTACTATACAATGCCTGAATATCTGCTTCAATTTGTGCTTTTTTATCATCCGCAAGCTGCTGGATTTTCTGGTAAACATCACCTAATCCATTATTGGTATCAACACCTAGTTCTTCAAATTCCTGGGCATACTTGTCAAATATCTCTTTGTAAAAGACTTTAACCGCCGCACCAAAAATAATAGGATCAGATACCTTCATCATGGTGGCTTTCATATGAAGAGAGAAAAGTACACCCTGAGCTTTTGCATCTTCCACCTCTTTTTCTATGAACTGCTGCAATGCCTTCATACTCATTACTGCTGCATCTATAATTTCTCCATCCTGAAGAGCAAAACTATCTTTCAAGGTAGATTTACTACCGTCAGCTCCTACGAATTCAATTTTGATGCTTGTGGCTCCATTTATAGTAACTGATTTTTCACTTCCGTAAAAATCACCCTCACTCATACTTGACACGTGGGTTTTAGAATCTGCACTCCATGCTCCCATAGAATGTGGATTTTTGCGTGCATATTCTTTTACCGCTCTTGGCGCCCTTCTATCTGAATTACCTTCTCTCAATACCGGGTTAACTGCGCTACCTTTAATTTTATCGTAACGTTCCTTAATTTCTTTTTCTTTATCATCCTTTGGCTCAGCAGGATAATCAGGTAGGTTGTATCCTTGTGATTGTAATTCTTTTATTGCTGCTACCAACTGAGGGATAGATGCACTGATATTAGGTAGTTTGATGATATTTGCCTCAGGTGTTTTTGCTAGTTCCCCCAATTCAGCTAAAGCATCTGAAATTTTCTGATCTTCCGTAAGATAGTCCGGGAAGTTTGCGATTATTCTACCTGCTAAAGATATATCCCTTGTTTCTACTTCAACTCCCGCTTTGGAAGCATATGCTTGTATGATAGGTAGTAAAGAGTAAGTAGCCAAAGCTGGCGCTTCATCCGTTTTTGTGTAGATAATTTTCGATGCTTTTGTCATTTTTTTAATGTTATTAATGATGGAACGTTTCTCCATCAGAATTTTTAAACTTGTTTTCAATACATTTTGATGGACCTTTAAAAATTCCATCCTATTTCCCTTAATACAAATGAAAGGGGTGCAAAACTAATTGTTTTTCGCAATTATTTAAACCTGAATTTTGCATTTAACCAGAAACAAGCACAGGAACAATGAAATGAGCTGGTAGGAAACCTATATGGATTATCTGGGCAAAGAATTACTTCAAATTTTCACTTAATTAACCGGTAATTTAACCCGTTGAGCAAGTGGAAATTTTTGAAGCATTCTAGCGGATTCTTTATTGAATCGAAGCAATAATAGAATGGCGGCGATGGTTAACCCTATTAACAAGCCATACCATACACCCTCTGCTCCTAATCCAAATTTAAAACCCAGGATATAGCCGAAAGGCAAAGCACATCCCCAATAGGCAAAGAGTGTAATAAAGGTTGGGATTTTCACATCGGCAATTCCACGTAATGCTCCCAGGGATACTACCTGCAAACCATCCGATAATTGGAAAATGGCCGCCACTACTAATAAGGATGCTGCTTGTGCAATCACATCTTCATTATTGATATATAAATGAGGTAAATAATTTCTTAATAATATAAATCCGGCAGCCATTACCAACATGAACACCCCAACCATCCCCACACAGGTAAATGCGGCATTTCGCATGGTGACAATATCTTTCTTACCTAATTGATTACCTACTCGGATAGAGGCCGCTGCTCCAATTCCCGAAGCTGCCATAAAAGTAACGGCCGCCAGGTTAATCGCAATTTGATGAGCAGCTAGCTCTGTAGCACCCAACCAACCGATCATGATAGCTGCAAAAGCAAATGCTGTTACCTCAAAAGTAAATTGCAATCCCATGGGCAACCCCAACTTCAGAATCTTTTTAACCTCTACCATAGAAATTATCACCTCTTTAAAATACTTCAAATATGGATTGAATTTATTACTTGAAAATATGTACACGTAGATAATGCTCATCATGATAATCCGTGATAAGAGTGTGGCAATCCCTGCACCAAACAAACCCATTGCTGGAAAACCAAGCTTTCCGAAGATCAGAATATAATTGAACAGAATATTCAATAGGTTGGTACCTATTATAATAATCATTGGAGGGATGGTGATTGATAGCCCTTCACTAAATTGTCGTAAAGCCTGAAATACCATTATGGGTAAAATAGAGATCCCAATGATTCTCAGATACGGCGCCGCAAGTGTTGCTACATCCTCTGGCTGGTTTAAATATGGAATACTATAACTCAATAGTATTACAAGGGAAGAAAGTATCACCCCAAGTGAGGTATTGACGACCAATGAGTGTTTTAAAATATTGGAAGTGCTATGGTAATTATTTTCCCCTTGTGCCTTCGCTGTAATTGGAGAAATGGCAAAACTTACTCCAATTCCAAATACCATTATGATGATAAAAAGACTGTTGGCTAACGAAGAAGCGGCAAGAGGTATTTTCCCCACCTGCCCTACCATGATGGTATCTGCTACACCTACCATTACCTGGCCCAATTGCCCCATCATTACTGGCGCGGCCAATTGTACATTCTTTTTTAAATGCCAGCTTAGGGGATAATTCACTTATTTATAGTTAAACTATGTTGCTTTGTTGAGTGCATCCAAACGCTGAAGTAGCGTAGGATGCGAATAGTGGAAGAAAACATACGCAGGATGAGGTGTTAAGTTGCTTAAATTATGAACAGATAAATTTTTCAAAGCCGATTGCAGTGCTTCTCCATTAAAAGTGTCCCTGGCATAAGCATCCGCTTCATACTCATTTTTTCGGCTCAATAAATTCATAAATATCCCGATGAAATGTGAAATTGGTGAGAATAAAATACCAAATGCCAACAAGTTAAGATGGATGGAATTTACTTCGCCTCCCAATGCCACAGACAAATTTTGATTAAAGATCATTTGCGAAAGGATGAATAATATGAGCCCTGTCTGTAGAATGGAAATAACATACCCGCTAATGATGTGCTTCTTTTTAAAATGCCCTACCTCATGCGCAAGCACGGCGATTAATTCATCTTTTGTATGATTATTTATAAGGGTATCATACAATACAATTTTCTTTTTCTTTCCTATTCCGGAGAAAAATGCATTGGATTTATTTGACCTTTTTGATCCATCAATAACGAAAACATTGTCTAATGGAAAATTGACTTTTTGACTATAACTTTCAATTCCTTCTTTTAATTCACCATCCTCGAGTGGAGTTAATTTATTAAAAAGTGGCAAGATCAAGCTTGTGTAGAACATATTGATCAACAACATTAAAACTGCAGCTACTATCCAAAAATATATCCAGAAATTAGCCCCAAACAGATTGATCAATTTTAGGAAAATAAAGAGAATACCTCCTCCAATAATTATTGTAAGCACATAGCCTTTCAATTTATCCAGCACATAGGTTTTGGCAGTTGTCTTATTAAAACCAAATTTTTCTTCGATTACAAAGGTTCCATATAATTGAAAGGGAATATTGATGATGTCGGAAGCAATGAATAGCGCTCCAAAAAACACCATGGAAACAATAATTTCATTGCTATAAAGTTCTCGAATCTCTCCATCAAACCAACCAAAAAACCCTGTCAGGATCAGACCAAATGATAATATAAAACTGAACGCAGATGTGAAAAATGAAAAACGAGTGTTTACCTGGGTATATTCCATCGATTTCTGGTACTTATCCTCGTCATAAATTCCTTTTACCTGATCTGGAAGTTTAGTTTTCAGGTTTTTAAGATTCATCCAATCCAGCACTTTATCAAATACAAAGTCAAAGGTCAAAATAGCCAGGATAACAATCAGTAATGTTTGTGCGCTCATATTTCAAAATTAAATAGCTACAAAGGTAAAAATGAATCAGAAAAGACAATTATATATTTTTCCCGATTTAGATTATTTCTATTCCAACGGAAGATTATCAAAATGGGTCTTGCTTATAAAGAGCTCATAAATTATGAAATGGATCTTATCTCCAATATTTTGCCTTCTTTTGTTTGCTAGCTGTGAAGATGAAAAAATTGATATCTATAATCAGGTGCATGGAAACTGGGAATGGGTTTCCTCAAGTGGGGGCATTGCCGGAATAACACTTACACCTGAATCCACCGGGGATAGTAAACTCATTATCTTTGAAACTTCCGGAACCTATCGTAAATTTATTAATGACACTCTCCAATACACTACTAAATATTCGATTTCCGAGGGAGAATCCATATTTAGTAGCAGTCAATATCCCATCATTCATTTCAAGGAAGAAGAGCTAGATCAAGCCATTTTTCAAGTTAAAGATGACACCTTAAAATTGGGGGGAAATTGCTTCGATTGTTTTTTCCATACATTCATCAGACCCAATTCAATTTCCAAATAAGTCTATTCCAACGATTTAATCCACTCTGCTATTTTTCTGGCTTCCTCTTTTGGCACCTGAGGCATAGGAGCCATAGGTGTAGCATAGTCTGGCCAGTTTTGGGGCTGCGGATTATAAATGAGATTGACAATTTCATCTACTGAATATTTGCGTTTGGCTACTTCTTTATATGGAGGACCTACCAATCTTTTTTCAGCATGATGGCAAGCCAGGCAAGTATTCTTCGTTAACAATGGTTCTACTGCAGCATAGGAAGGTTTTGAATTCCCAGTTGACACAACAGCCTTTTTCACCGGCGGTTTATTCTTCTTTTTAGCAGCTGAAGATCGCCTGGTGCTCAATTCATTAGTTGGTACCTTGTCACCATCAGGAATAGCATTTAATGTATAAAATCCTTGTGGATGAAGTACAGGTATTCCCTTTTCGCTGGTGATTCCAGGTACATTTATTTCATGAATATAAAATTGACGGAGGTTATCAATAACTACCCTGACACGCATATTGTCATCAGAAACTTTTACTCCTTTTATTTTTAATGGCTCTTCATTGATAGTCGGACTACCATATACCGGATGATATTTATAGGTAAAACTTTTTCCAGTATAAGAATCCAGATCTTCTGCTTTTTCACGATCAACAGGCATAGTAAATTCAATTTCAAATCCATCGGGTTTTGCACTAATGGTTTTCATTTCCATTGGAATTTTTCCAGTCCAGATCAAGCGTTGCAAACCGGAATTAGTGGTACCGGCACTTCCCCAACCTCTATTGGTTTCTCCAATAAATAAAGAGCCGTCATGCGCCCAGCTCATCCGTAGTATCCCTGATTGAAAGTCCTTTTTAAAATCAAATGCTACACCCTGGTATTCTCCATTTACTTTTTCCAATACCACACGCATGATCTTACTTTGCCCCTGGTCTCCGATAAATATTTGCCCATCGAACGGTCCGAATGCACCTTCCGTATTATCCTTTAACGCTTCAGAATTTGATATTCCTAAAATCGCGTGTGGAAGAATAACAGCAGGCAGTTTTAATCCCGGTAATCTATCTTTTGCCTCAAAAAACAAATCCGGATTTTCTTCATCTGGAATATTTTCCGGCTTGATAACTCGATTTCCATCATTTACATAACGAGGATCAATCACCTGATCAAATTGCTTCTTGGTCAAAGAAACCGGTGACCCGGGTAATTCAGACCACCGCAACCCAGCAGGATGACCTACAAAACTTCCTTTCGTCACATGCCACAAGGCACCTGATCCTACATAGTCGCCCTGATTTTCTGTATAGAAAAACTCTCCGTCAATCATTCCAATTCCACAAGGGGATCGCATGCCTGTAGCCCAGGGTTCCACAGTTCCATCCTGATGGATTTTTAGCGTCCACCCTCTCCATGGCACCTTGCTTTCACCCCGCCACCATTCCTGATCGCCAAAAGCCACATTGGTTGTGACAAACATGCTTCCATCCTCAGCAATTTTAGGCCCATACGAATATTCATGATAATGCCCTGAAAGTGGCCATGCGTATACCGTTTCATAGATATCAGCCCGGTCATCACCATTATTATCTATCAGCTTTGTTAATTCTCCTCGTTGCGATACATATAGTGCGTGATCTCGATATGCCATTCCTAGCGGTTCATGTAATCCCTCTGCAAA
>JBNLGO010000137.1:0-9682 GCA_050306095.1 Cyclobacteriaceae bacterium | reverse complement strand
GATGATCAGGATTCTCATCAAGCCATATTTCTAGTGATTGCCTATCATTTTCACTGATCTGACCACTTAGGTAATCTGCTATAATTTTATCTATTTCCATTGATGATTTAAATGCTGTTTTTGGCTTTACAATTATAAAGACTGCCAAAATGGAAATTACCCTATATCTATTTTTGATAAATTTTAAATATTTATAATTATTGGATTAATTTTTAAAAATTCCATAGCGAAGATGTACAGTGTTTAGTTGAATTTTATTGATAAATCATTAAATAAGGGAGCTATGCGAATTTATTAGAATCCATAGGGCGAAAAATACACGGATTTTTCCGGGTTAAAACAGGTAGTTGAGAATTTTGTATTTCCTGATAGGTTTGATTTTTTCGTCTTTTGATTCCAGATAAAACCTGACTGTTTTACGTAATTCCTTTAATGCATTACTCATTTGCAATTCTATGGTTTTCACAGAGACTCCCATGATTTCAGCTACCTCCTTATATTTTTTACCCTCTTCCTTGATCAGTTTATAAATCACTTTTCTTTTAGGAGGTAGGCTTTGTACGGTGTCATCTACTAATCTAAAAAGTTCATTTGTGATCATCGATCGTTCAGGGTTTTTAACATCTCGCAACAAATAATCATCCGTGTGGTCAATGGAATTAAAAAGGTGTTTGTTCTTATTCTTTTGGAGATACGAAAGACTTTGGTTTCTTATTGATAAAAATATGTAGTTGTCAAAATCTTCTACTTTCGTGAGAAGTGCCGGATTTTTCAGGATCTTGTAAAATACATCCGATACTATTTCCTGCGCCATGCTTATCCCTGGTACAAAAGCCAGAGAAACCTGGATTAATCGGGGGTAATAATAATTGAAAAGCTCATTAAAAGCTTCTTCATCTTGCGACGATATCTTTTGAACTAACTTCTTAATACGGGCTGAATCCATGCTAGATGATTACAATTATTGAAATAAGGTAATAACAAAATATTGTAAAAAAGAAGGTGGATGGAGCTTATTTCCGGTTTGTTAATGAATTGAATATATATTGTTGATTTTTGAATATCGGCCCGAAAAATCAATGAGGTTTGAGGAAATTAAAATAAAAAGTCGGATTTGTTGCGATTTATCGATTTGAGTGTGAGGATTTTAATTTTATTGTCAACAATTATTAACAACTAACCTTCCAAGTACATATTATGAGTTTTTTTTGTTAATCATATTAAAATAATTCATCCAACTCAAGGTGTTTTTCCTTCATCCCACTTAATGCAAAGGCTGCAGCGGAGGCAGTAAAAACAGAGTAGTCTAAGGGAGCTTTTATTCCGGAGGTAATCATCATAGATAGGCCAAACATCAATAGAAGGATGCCGCTTAGTTTGGCAATGAGCTCAGTACGAAAACCGATGAGCAGACCAATCGCAAAGACCACTTCAAGCAATGTGGCGAAAATGGCAAGAGTTGGAATCAAAGGCGCTGGAGCCCATGGATTTAATACTGCGGTGTAATCCACGAAATTTTTCCAATTACCCCAGGCAGATATTGCTTCTGGGTACCATCCAAAGCGGTCAGCAACAGCAGATAAAAAGGCTATAGCCAGACTAATTCGCAAAAAAAGTTTTGTGATTTTCATTTGTTTATTTTTTTGTAAAAGTGAAAAGCTGTTTTTGTGAAATCATTATTTTCATAAAAAAGGTGAGTGTTTTTTCTGCTCAGTCCTGAGTCTAGTTGAATAGATAAACAATCAACAGATTCTGCGTAAGCTTTTATGATTTTAAGTATGTGTTGAGCAAGGCCTTCATTCCTTTTATGCTCCACAGTAAATAAATCATCAATAAATAAATGCTTTCCGAATAGTAAAGTTTCTGTAATCCGATATCCTGCAAATGCTACGGGTTCATTCTCAATTTCTAGATGAATGGTTTGATATCCATGGTATTCTGTAAGTGATAAAAACCTATTGCGCAGCTCCTCTTCAGGGATATTATTTCTAAAAGCACAAATTAGGTCTTTCAGATAGTCAAAATCAGCATTGTGGTGAACTTTCATGATTACCTTTTAATAATTAGAAAAAGAGCATCGCATATACGATGCTCCATGAAAACTTTAATTTTGTGAAGGGTTAGGGACTAATAAGGTTGATCTTCCAATTCTATTCCATGCGTTGATGCTTGCGATGGCCATAATTATATCCGAAACCTTTTTCTCGCCAAAAACATCAATAGCAGTTTCATACAATTCCTGGCTCAATCCATCCTCGCTGATTTTTGTGATTTGTTCGGTCATTTGAAGTATGATCTGTTCTTCTTTTGAGAAAAAAGGTGATTCTCTCCAATAGGGTAGAGCGTGGATTCGGTATTGTTTCTCACCATTATCAATGGCATCTTTTGTATGTGACTGTACACAAAAGGCACACCCGTTAATTTGTGATCCCCGCACATAAATCAGGTCAAATTCAGTAGTCGTGAGGGTGCTACCTTTTAAGTATGTGTTTAAGTCTAATAGAGGGTTGTAAATTCCCGGTGTTACACTGTTTACATCAAGTCTTTCAGCTTTCATAATTGTTTTGTTTTAAATTGATGGTTCAAAATTGGGGAACCAAAAGCTGAAAAATATTAATCTAGGTTAAGAAATGTAGGAGCTTACTTTTCTGCCCTGATCTTACTCAAAAATTCTGGTGTAAATCCCAGGTAGGAAGCGAGCATGTATTGAGGAATACGATTGACAAATTCCGGGTTGTACTCGCAAAACATGGTGTATAATTCTTTTCCTGACAGGTTGAAGAAATATTGAATCCTACGCTGGTCAGCAACTCTCACTTTCTCTTGAATAATCCTGAAATACTGGTTGATAGCAAGAGATGATTCCAAAAATTGGTCGAGATCCGATTTTTTAATTTTAAGCAAAGTAGCTTTCTCAATTGCCTGGATATGAAGATCGGAAGGTTTACTATTTAGCAAACTGTCAAAATCGGCAAGCCACCAGTTTTCCAATGCAAAATTAATGGTCTTTTCACTTCCGTTTTTATGAATGATATAGCACCTAAAACATCCGGAAACTATGAAATATAAGGAGTGGCACACTTGTCCCTGTTGCAGGAGATGTTCTTTAGGTTTTAAAGTTTCAGTAGTGAATAGCTTTAGGAACTGATCTAGTTCCTTTGTAGAAGGTTCACAAAAAGAACGAATGTGTCTTGCTAATAATTCAGTCATGCATTCAAGAAATACTGATTGGTTTTTGAAGCCGATTGGAGCTTTCCCTCATAATTAATTTTGGTTCCAAAACTATTTTATTTTCTATTAAAGTAGAAGGGTTTTCTGAGCTGATATATGAATGAAGGAGTTTAAAAGCTTCTTCACCCATTTTAGTGGTTTGTTGATCTACGCTGGATAGGGTAGGTGTGGTATGTTCGCCGGTCAGTTCATTGCAAAACCCAAATAAACCGATGTCTTCCGGGATTTTTAAATTTTGCTTTTTCAATTCCTTAAGCGCTCCTAAAGCGGTATAGTCTTCTACAGCAAAAATTGCATCAGGAGGATTCGTTAACGACAAAAGTTTTTGTGTTGCTAATTGCCCCGAATCAATGGAGACTTCTCCATTAATAATGTATTCTTCTTTTACCTGTAATCCATAGTCGTGCATTGCTTTTTGGTATCCTTTTAATCTGTCCATAAAAGCTTTAATATGCAAAGGGCCTGTTATGTAAGCTGTTTTTTTATATCCCTGGTTAATTAAATATTCTGTAACCTGATAGGCACCCTTGAAATCGTTGATGGATACACTTCCTATTCCGACACCTTCTACATACCGGTCAAAAAACACAACTGGGACATGACTTTCAGCTGCATTTACAAAGTGAGCAAATTGTTTTGAATTCCTGGCGATGGATGCTAGAATTCCATCCACACGGGCACCCATAAGTGCTTTCACTCCTCGTACTTCATGCTGATAGGACTCATTGGATTGATGAATTAAAATTTCGTAACCATGCTGATCTGCAATATTAATGATACCGTCAATGACACTTCCAAAAAAATTATGTGCAGCGCTGGGAAGGATCACACCAATGGAATAGGACTTGCCTGATCGAAGCGATGAAGCCATCTTATTACGATGGTAATTCATCTTCTCAGCCGTTCTAAAGATCCTTTTTTTGAGTTTTTCGCTTATGTCCGAATGACCATTCAATGCCCTGGAAACGGTAGCTGGTGTTACTTTCAAGGCATTGGCGATATCTGTGATGGTAGTCCTTTTTTTCAATTTATTTACCTCAATTTTAAAGGTGTTTTTAATTGACTTTTTACTAGACAAATGTAAATATAAGTTTTTCTTTTAAATCCCGTAAACGTTTACGTAATTCGGTCATTTATATTATAAAAATCAAAATAAAATATTGTTTTAACCTCGCTATTATGACTTTATACCGATACCTACTATTAGCTGTTTTTATATTTCATTCGGTGCTGGCTATCAGTCAGGATTATTCAATTTCATCTCCCAATGGAGAAATTAGTATTAAGGTAAATACAGGTCAAAATATTACCTGGAGTGTTAATTTAGGGAAGCAAGTTGTGCTGGAACCTTCAGCCATATCAATGCAACTGGAGAAGGAACAATTGGGTGAAAATCCAAAAGTTAAAAAGTCAACTACCCGTGAAGTAAATGAAAAAATTGAGGCGATTAACTATAAGAAAGATGTAATTGTTGATCACTACAATGAGCTTACTCTAACTTTTAAAGGTGATTTTGGATTAAAATTTCGTACCTATAATGATGGTGTTGCATACCGCTTTTTTACAGAGAAGAAGGGTGAGATCACCATTCTTTCTGAAGAAGCTGAATTTAATTTTTCCAATGATCATAAAGCCTACATTCCTTATGCGAATGATCCTACGAATGATGCCTATCAAATTTCATTTGAAAACAATTATGTGCATATACCCCTCTCGGAAATGGTTAAAGATACGGTGGCATTTGCTCCGATTTTGGTAGAGCTGGAAAATGGAGTAAAAGCTGCCATCACTGAAGCAGACCTGGAAAGCTACGCCGGAATGTTTTTGCGTAAAGGGAAGGGACACTCTTTGGTGGGTGATTTAGCCAAATACCCCAATGAGGAAGTTCAGGGAGGTTACAATGATCTTCAGGCATTAGTCATCAACAGAAAAAATTATATCGCTAAAACCAGTGGAAAAAGATCCTTTCCATGGAGAGTGGTCATCATAAGTAAGGAGGATAAGGATTTATTAAATAACGATTTGGTATACGCGTTAGCAAGTCCATCACGAATTGAAGATGTTTCGTGGATTGATCCGGGAAAAGTTGCCTGGGACTGGTGGAATGACTGGAATATTTATAATGTGGATTTTAAAGCAGGAATTAATACAGAGACCTATAAGTATTACGCGGATTTTGCCGCTGAATATGGTATCGAAAATATCCTGCTGGATGAAGGGTGGGCGAATAGCCTGGACATAATGGACGTGGTTCCGGAAATCGATATTGAAGAGATTGTAAAATATGCTAATAGTAAAGGAGTAGGAGTATGGCTGTGGGGCGGCTGGTATCCATTGGATAATAAAATGGATGAAGCACTGTCAACCTATTCCAGGATGGGGATCAAAGGGTTTAAGGTTGATTTTATGAACCGTGATGATCAGAAGATGGTAGATTTTTATTATAGACTTTCTAAAAAAGCAGCTGAATATAAAATGATGCTAGATTTTCATGGTGCTTATAAACCAACTGGTTTACAAAGAACTTATCCTAATGTAGTCAACTTTGAAGGCGTGCGAGGACTGGAAAATGTGAAATGGTCAAATACTGATTTCCCACTATATGATACTTCTATTCCTTTCATCCGAATGTTGGCAGGTCCATTAGACTATACGCCCGGCGCAATGATCAATGCGAATAAAGAGAATTTCAGATCAATATTCTCTACACCCATGAGCCAGGGCACCCGATGTCATCAGTTGGCAATTTATGTGGTCTATGAATCCCCTTTTAATATGCTGGCAGATAATCCAACCAATTACATGAGAGAACCGGAAAGCACCAAATTCATTGCTGCTGTTCCTACTGTATTTGATGAAACAGTAGCGCTGGATGGAAAAGTAGGTGAGTTTGCCGCTATTGCCAGGAGAAAAGGTGACACGTGGTTTATCGGGGCATTAACTAACTGGAATGAAAGGGAACTATCCATTGACCTATCTTTCCTATCTGATGGAGAATATGAAGCCGTGATTTTTAAAGATGGTGTCAATGCCGCCCGAAGAGGGGAAGACTATCAGAGAGAAGTCATCAAGGTGAAAAAAGGTGAACAATTAAAGTTTCATATGGCCCCAGGAGGAGGATGGGCGGCAAGAATTTATCCGGTGAAATAAAGTTTGTTTTCCCCGAAAGATATTTTGTGATGTTCATGTAAATGCCGGCCGAGACTGGCATTTATTTTTATGCATTCTTCCCAATGCCCCTCAATTGTTATTGTAACATTTAAAGATTTGTATTTTGGATATTTACATAATTCTCTTTTAAAAAGAGTCTTTGGGTTCATTTTTATGAGAAATATCATAATTATTGAGTAAAAGATGAAATTTAATTATTCCGTGAAAATTTATCGAATTATTATTGATCAGTAAATGTTTTGAGCAATTTAATAACAGAATGATACCTCAATGTATGATTCGTTGAATATTTCATTTAAGATGATTTTAATATTTGCGCTATAATATTTTGATATTCCTAATTTGACTGAAATATTTCGGCTTATATTATTAAATTCGTAAAATTTTGGTCATGAAAACTTCTTATATATCTCTCTTATTTGTTTCGTTATTTATCATTTCTGCTTTTTCAGGACTTGCTGGAGATTTAGATAAATCGGGAAAAGGAACCGTAGTATTAAATGATAATTCTGTGTATTATGGTGATATCACCTACAATCAGGAATTAGACCTGGTAAGTGTCGTTAAGCAGGGTAAAACCTTTACATTTACTACCCATCAGGTTCAGGTTTTTCAATATTTTGATTGTGAAAAAGAGTTGAACAGGATTTATACTTCTGTTGAAGTGTCTGAACCCAACGCCTATTATTCGCAGCCAAAATTGAGATTTCTGGAAATGGTAGTCCATGGTGATGTGAGCATTCTTAGGTGTGAAACCTACAAGATGGTTGAAAATTATGAATCAAATGATCGCACTTTACTTTTAAAAAGAAATATAGTTTCAGAACCGACATTGGTAATTGGCTTTGATTATTACTTTACAAAAAGTGGTTATACGCAAAAACTCACCAACTTTAAAAAACAAGTTCTTCCTCTCTTGAATAATCAGCCCTTGATAACCCGGTTTATACATGAAAATGGAGTTGATCTGGCATCATGGAAAGGTCAGTATCAAGTGATTGAATTTTATAATAACCTGGATGAAAAAGATAAAAGCTTTTTCACTGATCCAACGGGAATTAGTCTATAAATTAAACCAATAGCTTAATTTAGCTATAATTGCACGATTTTTTGCCTGGAAATTGTCAGGATAGTAGTTGTCATTATACACGATAAATAAATCTGAAACAGGCTTAAATCTCCATTGAAAACGGGCGTTCAAACTCACATTGTCTATTTGATTATTATACTGCACCAGTGTATTGAAAAACACCTTTCGTGAAAAGGTAAATTCAAACGAAGGACCTATCAATAATAGATCTGCATCAGAATAAGGCGCCGGCATATTAATCTTATTGTAAGAATAGTTCATGGAAAATTTGCCAAGCGGAGAGTATCTCACATTCAGATTTCCTGAAAAACCTAAGCGTTGAGCGTTGAAATATTCTCCTCCAATGGTTTTCAACTCCATATAAAACATTTTCCTTTTATCAGATCTGAATTCTAATTCATAAGAGTTGTAATTATAAATGGATCCTACAGGGAGTTTTTCTCCACCTGAATTCGTTGGATCAAATGGTCTTCGTAATAGAATGTAATTGTCTATCAATGACAGAATGATCCTCGAATTGTCCATAAAATAAAGCTCATAGCCGAATTTTATTTTTCTGTCTGTCATGATCGACTGATTGTTGTAAATAGATTCAAATGACAATTTTGGGCTGTGACGATTTAGCCAATTTGATTTTGGATAAAAATTGTAATCTAATTCAGCGGCACCACGATAGATATTTTTTCTTGGAACGAAACCTATTTCCGCATCGAAGTTTTCACCGATGTGCTGCACATCTGCTAATGCTCTTATCTTCCTTGAGGTGTGTTCCAGGTTCATTCCATAGGCATCCCTTTCATTTACCTTTTTTGGTAAAATGGCGTGTTGATAAAATGCTTTTCCCTTCCATTTTCCGTCGCTTGAATTAAGGTTGTATTCTAGTCCGATGAGTCTGTTGTATTGCTTAGAGGTATTCCCAGATTCATTAAACAATGCTTCTTTATTGGTAAATATTGCCGATAAATTGGAAGTGTTAAAGATGGTTCTTTGAATGATAGCTGTAGTATAGTTTTCACTTGGGAGGTTAATCTGTTTGTTTCGGGCTCCTTGTACCGTTAACAGACCAATTCTCCAGTTCTTATTAAGCTTTCCGCTTAATCGCGCTCCAAAAAGCAATTTGTTTTGTACGTTTTGTGATAAAGAAGAGTCATAAGCAATTCCTATTCTTCTTGAAAAAAAGGGTCTGACCTGTTCCGTTCCAAAATTGGAAAAGAGGTCAGCATTTTCCAGGAAAAATTGTCTTTTTTCAGGAAAGAAAATTTCAAACCGGCTTAAGTTCGCTACCTGTTCATCTACTTCTACATTTGAAAAATCGGGATTGACGGTGAGGTCGAGATTTAGGGAAGGGGAGACGCCAATCTTTACATCCCCACCAATAGCTTTTGTAAATTCCGACTGCTCACTATTGGAATAATCCTGTGTATAACCACCGGATATATAGGGTATGATGGAAATATTTGGACCTTTATTTTTTTTAAGCGGTTCATCCCAAACAAGCTCGCCGGTAAATGCCAACGAAGAAAGCCTGAATCCTCGGGGAATTCTATTCCAGCTACTTCTTTCATTTTGTTTGGTGTCAATCCTGTAAAAGTTTAGCCGCCATGAATCGGCTCCTTCTCTAAACCGGAGTGTTTTAAAAGGAATCGCCATTTCACCGGTCCAGTGGTCGTCATAAATTTTCGTTTCTGCAAACCATTTATTATCCCATGAAAAACCGTCTCTGCTATTTTCTGCTTGTGAATTAAGCATCGCTTCCCGCATCACTCCATATGGACTCAATCCAAACAGAAAAGCTGTGGTCTGATCAGAAAAGGGATCAATGATGATATTTACTACATCATTTTGCGCACCAAAAAAATCCCTTTTATAAGATTCGATTAAATATTTTCCTGGATCGTGGTCATAGCTTTCAATGCCCACATAAAAAAACTCCTCATCATATGTGACTTTAATGATCGTATTGGAGATTGCTTTCGAAGTATCCGTAGGGAATATTTGATAAAAGTGATCCGTCGGTTCTGCATTTTTCCAATCATCTTCATCTAAAATACCGTCAAGTGTGATGGTAGAATTTGCTTTTTTTATAGACAGCCTTCGTTCTGCAGAATTATCGTTTCCATCTGAATGAGCTTCAGCAGAAAACAAATACAATCCACCTACAATACCATGACAGAATAAATAAAGTAGGTG
>JBNLGO010000136.1:0-9682 GCA_050306095.1 Cyclobacteriaceae bacterium | reverse complement strand
TAACCGACCAACGCTTCCATTACACCATTGGGAAAATTATAATGTAATAGCCGGAAAGGATCTTACCGCAAATGGAACCTGGCTAGGTGTAAATGAAAATGGGAAAATAGCTGCTATTACTAATTACCGTGATCCAAAAAACGTTAGACAGAATGCCCCATCCCGAGGAATATTGACATTGGAATATTTAAAAAGTAATGATTCACCGCTTTCCTATATAGAGAAAATCAGTAAAGACGCTCACCTTTATAATGGGTTTAATTTGCTACTAGGTCAAAAGGATGAATTGCTGCATTATTCAAATATAAGTAATAAAACAACTTCTGTGGTTGATGGAATACATGGATTGTCAAATGCTTTGCTAAACACTCCCTGGCCGAAAGTAGATAAAGCAAAAGCTCAATTGAAAGCCAAAATATTAAGCGATGTAGTAACGGAAGATGAATTAATTGGGATATTAAGTGACAGGACATTTGCTAATGAAACCGAATTGCCTGACACAGGTATTGACAAAGAGCTGGAGAAAAAATTATCATCGATGTTTATTAATATAAAAGGATATGGAACCCGTTGTACTTCACTTATTCTTATGGATAAAGAAGGTAAATTCAGTTTTACCGAATTATTATATGATGAAAATGGTAGAATCAATGGTAAAAACTCCTTGAAGACGTGAATTAATTGGTTGTGCGTTTAAAAAGCTGTACTTTATTACATCTTTCACCTATAAGATAATAAACCCGCCATAGAGGAGAATTTAAATTTATTTTTAAATTTGGTAACAGTTCAAAACGATAAAAGAGTAAAAACAGAGACAAATGCAAAAGAAACAATTAAATATTCTTATACAATTAGCCACAATTGACAGCGATCTTGCGGGAAGAGAACTAAAAATGATTGAGTCAGTAGCTAAGGCAAATGGATTTACAGATGAAGATATTAAAGAACTTCTGAGAAAGCCTGAGCCTATCGGTGATTTATCTTCACTTTCTGAAGATGAGAGATTTGAATATTTATACATGGTGATCCAACTGATGAAAGTTGATGGCTTGGTGTTTAAATCAGAAATTAAATATTGCGAAGATATAGCTGTGCGGTTAGGGTATAAAAAACAAGTTGTCTCTGAGTTATCCAAAAACATTTATAGTGATCCTAAAATCACTGCAGATCGTGAAATGCTGCGCCAAAAGGCATTGAAATATCGGTCTTAATTGATCTCAAAAAATATCCTCAAGTCAATCCAAGCAATAACTCTGTTGACTTGAGGATATTTTATTTTATTCAATAATAATATAAAAATCACTCCTGAAATATTCTTCCCTAAGAATTCATTTCTTCTTCTATCTCATCCACCTCTACAGGGATTGTTTTCATAAGGTCTTCCACACCATCCTTTCGAACTACTACATCGTTTTCAATGCGTATTCCTAAATTTTCCTCCCTGATATAAATACCTGGTTCTACCGTAAACACCATGCCTTCTTCCATCTTTCGGTACCAGTTTCCATAATCATGTACATCTAGCCCCAGGTGATGTGACGTGCCATGCATAAAATATTTTCTGTATGCCGGTTTATCAGGATGTTGATTTTTCACATCTGTTTTATCAATTAATCCAAGACCAATCAATTCACTTTCCATGATTTTACCTACTTCCTTATGATATTCAGGAATGGTATTGCCAGGACGCAATATTTTCATGGCTTCTTTTTGTACTCTCAAAACAGCATTATATACATCTTTTTGACGCTTTGTGTATCTGCCATTTACCGGAATGCTTCGAGTTAAGTCCCCGTTATAATGAGCATATTCAGCGCCAACATCAAGGAGAATTATATCACCATCTTTGCAAGGTTGATTATTATCCAAATAGTGCAATACACACGCATTTGCACCACTGGCGATGATAGGTTGGTAAGCAAATCCTGCGGAGCGATGACTGATAAATTCATGAATCAATTCAGCTTCTATCTGATATTCCATCACTCCTGGTTTGATGAATTTTAATATTCGTCTAAATCCTTTTTCCGTGATATCACAAGCTTTTTGCAGCAGGTCAATTTCTATTTCTGATTTAATAGCCCGCAATTGATGCATAAGTGGCGCTGCTCGCTCATATTCATGCAGAGGGTATTTGGATTTGCACCATTCCACAAATCTATCATCCCGGGTCTGAACATTTTTTGTTGCTCGAAGATGCTCATTTAAATTAAGGTAAATATGATTGGCAAATGGAAGGCACGTATCAAATGTGTTTTCAAATGCTGACAACCATTGAATATTCTTAATTCCCGAGGTGTTTATCGCTTCTTCCTTGGTGTATTTATGCCCTTCCCAAATAGCTATTTCTTCATTGGTTTCTCTTAAGAATAGAATCTCCCTGAATTTTTCATCCGGATGATCCGGAAAGAGAAGCAAAATACTTTCTTCCTGATCAATTCCCGTGAGGTAAAATATATCGCTATGCTGTCTGAAATTCATGGTTCCATCAGCAGACGTAGGCATAATGTCATTTGAGTTAAATATAGCTACTGATCCCGGCTTGAGTAGTTTTACTAATTTCTTTCTGTTTTCTACAAACAACTTACTGTCAATAGGATGATATTTCATGTGAAACTGCGATTATAATTCCGGGGTTTAATTTATGCGATTTTAAACTCAATTATCAATTTTAATGTATAAAGTTTAATAATTGATCAGTATAAAAAATTCCTTTTTATACTGTCAAAAAATACCTGTAATTTTGCTGGAATATAAATTATGGAAGATCACATCATTCATGCTTTTGATAATGGCATTCGCCTTGTATATAAGCAGGCACTAAATACTAAAATTGCCCATTGCGGTTTCATTTTGGATGTGGGGTCCAGGGATGAAAGTGCTACACAGCAGGGGCTGGCCCATTTTTGGGAACACATGGTGTTTAAAGGCACAAAAAAGAGAAAGGCTTTTCATATACTTAACCGTTTGGATTCGGTAGGAGGTGAGCTAAATGCTTATACTACTAAGGAGAAGATTTGCTTTTATGCTTCCGTATTAGATCATCACTTTGACAAGGCTGTAGATTTACTTTCGGATATTACCTTTGATTCTATTTTTCCTGAAAAGCAGATAGAGCGGGAGAAAAATGTAATTCTGGAAGAAATGGCAATGTATAAGGACAATCCGGAAGATTTTATACAGGATGATTTTGATGACCTGATCTTCTCTGGTCATCCTTTAGGTAATAATATTCTGGGAACCCAGGAAAGTGTTAACTCCTTTGGTAAAATAGATTTCCAACGATTTTTAAAGCAAAAATTAGATACCGAGAAAATTATTTTTTCAGTAGTTTCCAATTTGCCCTTTAAAAAAGTGCTAAGAATTGTTAATAAATATGTAGAAAAAATCCCTGCATTAAAGGGAAATAATGAAAGAGTGCCTTTCACGGATTATGTAGCAAAAACCCGCATTACAAAAAAACCGATTTTACAGGCGCATTGCGGTATTGGAAATACTGCTTACAACATTCACGATCAAAAAAAATACCCTTTCATTTTATTAAATAATCTACTTGGTGGACCCGGGATGAATTCAAAGCTGAACCTGGGAGTGCGGGAGAAATATGGTTTTGTTTACTCCATTGATGCCAGCTATAATGCTTTTACTGATACTGGGCTGTTCTCCGTGTTTTTTGCAACAGATGCAAAATACCTTTCCAAATGTGTGCAGCTGGTATTAAAAGAAATGAAAATATTAAAGGAAAAACCTTTAACTAATACCCAATTTCAAAAAGCGAGGGAACAATTAATCGGGCAAATTGCCATAGCAGAAGAAAATAATGTCAATTTGATGCTTGCGTTAGGCAAGAGCCTATTGGATACGGAAAGAATTGACACCTTTGAAGAAATACTGGATAAATTAAACCGTTTAACTCCTGTTGACTTGCAGGATACAGCCAACGAGGTGTTTAATGAAAGTGACCTTAGTTTTATATACATCAAACCAACAGATACTTAATTCATGGAAATAGTTCCTTCGGATATCGAAGAGTATATCGAACATCACACCTCTGAAGAAGGTGATTTATTGAAGAAAATAGATCGGGATACGCATTTATATGAATTGATGCCACGAATGCTCTCGGGCAAAGTGCAAGGGAGGTTGCTGGCCTTGGTTTCTAAAATTTTACAGCCCATTAATATCCTTGAAATCGGTACCTATACTGGTTATTCGGCCTTGTGCTTAGCTGAAGGACTCAAAAAGGATGGTCAACTTCATACCATCGATATAAATGAAGAACTTAAAGAGCAGAATAAGAAAAAATTTAAAGAATCCCCATTTGGTAAAAATATAGTTCAGCATATAGGAGATGCAACTGCAATTATCCCTACTTTGGAAGTTGAATTTGACCTGGTGTTTATTGATGCCGATAAAAGTAACTACTTGGTTTACTATGACTTACTCATTGATAAACTAAAAAGTGGATCTGTCATTTTGGCTGACAATGTATTGTGGAGTGGTAAGGTATTACAACCAAAAGGAAATAAGCAGGATAAGGATACAGAGGCCTTAAAAGAGTTTAACGATAAAATTCAGAAAGATAGCCGGGTGGAGAATGTATTGCTTTCCGTAAGAGATGGGTTGTTTTTAATTCGTAAAAAGTAAGATGAGAATTATAGTATTATTCCTTTCAATTTTATTTACTGGTCAGTTGGCCTTAGCCCAGGGACCGAGAGTGCCAGCCACCATGGAATTTGCTGGAATGAAACTGCATTTAAATGAAAAGGCCAGAAGGGAGATCCAGACAGATGTAGATAATATCAGGAGAAGTGAAAAATATTTTCAAAAGCGGGTAGAAAAGATCAACCTACATTTTCCCATCATTGAGCGAATATTTAAGGAAGAAAAACTTCCGGATGATTTTAAATACCTGGTCATTCAGGAGAGCGCCTTAGTGTCAGATGCAGTTTCCTCCTCAAAAGCAGTTGGTTTTTGGCAGTTTAAAAAGGAAACCGGTCTGGAGATGCATCTTCGGATTGATAACATGGTAGATGAACGCCTCAACCTTGCTTCTTCTTCCAGGGCAGCTGCCGGGTATATGAAGAAAAACAATTTTTATTTCAACAATTGGGTGTATGCATTACTTGCCTATAACACAGGCAGAGGGGGAGCAGAACGATATATCTCAGAGAAAAATTTTGGCAAGAAAAGGATGGATATTACAGGTAAAACGCATTGGTATGTCAAAAAATTTCTTGCCCATAAAATTGCCTATCAAGATGAGATTGGCAAAAGTGACGGAATGCCATTTTTCTTATTTGAATATACAAGTGGAGGAGGTAAATCCCTAAAAGAAATAGCCAAAGAATTTGAGATTGATAGTGATATTCTAGCGGAATACAATAAATGTTTTAAAAAGCATAAAGTGCCTTCAGATAAGAAGTATTCAGTTTTAATACCTATTGGTTTTGATAAAGCTGACCAGATTGCCAAGAAAAATGATGGCATTTATGAAAATGGGACAGAAAAACCCAAAACTTCTAAATTGTCAATTGGAAATCATGGCTTGCAAGTGAAAAGCTATTATTCTGCGGCCAATCAATTCCCCAAGATTGAAAACACAGATAAGGTAGATGTTTTTGAAGTAAACAGAAAAAAGGGGACAATTGCCAAGCCAGGAGATAATTTTGATGTGCTGGCCATAAAAGGAGGGGTTAGCCTGGAAAAGTTTTTAGTATATAATGACCTGACAAGTTTTGATAAAATTCAAGCTGGGCAAGTTTACTATTTTGAAAATAAAGGTAACAAAGCCAAAACCCATTATCATACACTTATTCCTGGACAGACGCTTTGGGATGTGTCCCAAAAATACGGGATTAAACTCAGAAAATTGCTAGTAAAAAACCGTTTGGAAGATGAGGGGGGAGTTAAAGCCGGTTTGGTTTTATGGCTCCGATATATCCGGCCTAAAAGCATAGCACCTGAGTATCATGATGTCAGACATCTTCAAAAAGCAGAAGAACCTCTAGCGAAAATGGATATTAATACATCACAAGAAGTGTTAAAACCGAAGACAGAAAAAAAAGAAAATATAAAGGAGGAAGCTGAAATTGAGCAAGATTCTACCGAATATATAGAGATCTTTGAAAATTCAGATGAAGAGCGACAGGAGCGAAAAGAAATATTAACACAAGAAGTAGAGGAGTTAGAAGAGGTTCGAAATGTGGATGAGGTTGAATCTGAAAAAGAAATCATAGGGTTTAAAAAAGTTACCCATAAAGTAGAAAAAGGTGATACCTATTTTTCAATTTCAAAATTATATCAAGTGGATATTACAGATTTACTTGATGATAACCATTTGAAGATCAACGATGTATTGAGCATAGGGCAGGAGTTGCATGTTAATGTGCCTCAATATAAAGAAATAGAAGCTGTCGTCGCGAAGGTGGAAGAGTCTCCGGTTTTAAATGATCAAATCATCATTCATAAAGTATCGGGAGACGATACGCTCTATGGAATAGCGAAAAAATATGAGGTGACCATTAAGGAGATTATGGAATGGAATGGAAAAGAAGATTTTATAATTAAACCGGAAGAGGAATTAAAAATTATATTAAAATAGACCAACTTTTTATATCTTGCGCTCCAAAATTAAGGTATCCGATTTAGTAAATTGAAAATAAGTATTTTTGTATTTTAATATATTAACCTTATTTTTTACTTTACATTTACTAAAAGTTAAATCAGTTTAATCTGTAAACAAATGTCAGAGAATAGTGTTATCGATTTAGTGATGTTGGTAGATGATAACGACACAGACAATTTTATCAGTCGAAGGATTATTGAAATCACCAGTTTTGCTAAAAATGTAGAAATAAAAAATTCCGGTAAAGGCGCACTTGAATATCTGGATGATAATAAAGAAAACCCGGAAAAGCTTCCAGACATTATTTTTCTGGATATCAATATGCCAATCGTAGATGGATTTGTTTTCCTTTATGAGTTTGAAAAATTCAGTGATCTGGTAAAAGAAAAATGCAAAGTCATTATTCTTTCTAGTTCTGATAACAAACGGGATATTGATAAAATTGTCAATAATGAGAATGTCATAAAATTCATTACCAAGCCACTCACAGAAGTAGCTCTTGAAGAAATTAAAGCCTTAGTTTAAAGGCTTTTTTTTTGTCCTTTAAGGAATTAAATATTTGGGTGCTAGAAATCAGGGTCCAGATCAAGCCGGGATTGAAACTCTTTTAATTTGGGGTATTTATTTGCCAGGTAGTCAAATTTTTCTCGATTGGTATAGCGAAGTTCCTTCTCCTCGATTTTTCTTATGGCAATTTCCAGGGTAATATAATTGTTTTTAAGCCTGGTTCTAATATGGGTAAGTAGATCTTGTTTTAAATTTTCAATGGCTACTTTCTGAAACTTATTTGCTATCGTCAATTTGATTTGTTCATCACTTATAAGCTCCAATTCTCCTTTTAGTGAATTATAGTCCGAGTCTTTACCGTTTTCCTTTATTTGTTCAGCAAACTCATTCCAGACTTTTTTAAATGTATCAAAGTCAAACGGTTCCCTTTCCTCTTTTTCAGGCTCTTTATTATCGGGTGTGTTTTCTTTCTCTTCAATTTTTTGCTTGATAGAAGCAAGATTTGGGATAGCAGGTGTTTTTTTTATGTTTTTAACTTTCACCTGGGCGAGCTGTTGCGAGGGTTTTGCGGGCGAAGTTTCTTGTTGAATTTCTTTTTTATCTTCTTTTTCAGAGGGAGGTGCTAAACTTTTTTTTTTAGTCCCTCAGTAGAGAAATTATCAGCAAAGCGAATTGCATCATTTAAATGCGCTAATTTCACCAATGTTAACTCTACAAGCAATCGCTGATTTTTACTCGCCTTATATTGAATATCACATTGATTGCCAATATTCAATGCCGATAAAATAAAGGAAGAAGATGCATTTTTTGCTTGTTCCAGGTATTTGTCTTTAATGTTTTCAGAAGTCTGCAGAAGGTTTACCGTAGTTTTATCCTTACTAACCAATAGATTCCTGAAGTGCTCATTCAGACCATTTATAAAATTGTGCCCATCAAATCCTTTGCTTAGTATTTCGTCAAATGTGACAAGTACTTCACCATGATTGCCCGCCATCAATGCATCTGTGATTTTGAAATAATAATCATAGTCAAGCACATGAAGGTTTTCAATGACCGTTTTGTATGTAAGGGTATTCCCTTTAGAATAGGTAACGATCAAATCAAATATAGAAAGAGCATCTCGCAATGCGCCATCAGCTTTTTGAGAAATTAAATGCAATGCCTCTTCCTCAGCATTGATGTCTTCTTTTTCTGCGATGATCTTTAAGTGACCAGCAATATCCTGATTTTGAATTCTGTTAAAGTCAAAGATTTGGCATCGGGATAGAATAGTTGGGATTACCTTGTGTTTTTCCGTAGTTGCCAGAATAAAAATGGCATACGATGGTGGCTCTTCCAATGTCTTTAAAAAAGCATTAAAAGCCGATGGAGATAACATGTGAACCTCATCGATGATATATACCTTATATTTTCCGAACTGGGGAGGGTAACGTACCTGGTCGATCAGGTTTCGAATATCATCCACTGAGTTGTTGGATGCGGCATCCAGTTCGTAAATATTAAGTGGGTTGGCGTTTTCCGTGCCATTTGTTTCAAAATTGTTGATCATCTTGGCCACGATACGGGCGCATGTGGTTTTACCCACTCCTCGAGGACCACAAAAAAGGAGCGCCTGAGCAAGTTGCTCATTTTCAATGGCATTTTGGAGTGTAGTGGTGATATGGCTTTGACCTACTACCTCTTCAAATCCCTTTGGTCGGTATTTCCTCGCTGATACAACAAAATTACCCATGGCTGCAAATAAAAGAAACTATTTTGGATTTTGGAAAATTAATCTACACTTAGAAATTAATCTTCAGATTTAGCAATTGTGAGGAAAGCTTGAAGTAGAAAATAAAATTTGAAGGAGTTACAACAGAACTTCATCGCTAACGTATTTCGTTTTATCTTTGCGGGCTATTCGATCTTTGAAATATGGGGCTGACTGGATTTGACAGTAGGAGTCGATGATGTATCTGCATGTCAGGTGTTGAATGTGCATCTGTGAACAATGCGTTCGAACTATAATTGGCGAAAATAATTACGCCATGGCTGCCTAATTTTAACCCAAGGTTAAAATTCCAGGCTTAAACGGTTCACTGATAAGATCGGTGCCGGGCCACATCCTACCGGTTTTTGTTTTATCGGACCGGATTTGGGGTGTCGAAAGATGAAACTAGCTGGCGATCTTGTTGCGGGTCAATAGTGAAACTCTCAGCAACTTTGGAGACAAGTAGGTTGTCGTTAACCGGCTTACTCCGAGACCAAATTAGCGACTAAACATGTAGAGGATGCAGTATTGCCCTATCTGGACGCGGGTTCGACTCCCGCCAGCTCCACCTTCGTCCTCCGTAGCTTTAGCGGAGGAGGGCTTCGCCCTTCCGCAAGCTGCTACGGACTACGGTGGACGCTGTCCACCAATTTTTAAACCAAATTATGATTTAGTAAATTCTTCACAGAATGAATTTATTCTGCCCTCATGAGTTCCAATATTGCTACGATTTATGTTGTGTTAAATTCAAGTTTAAATTTGAATTATTTATATTTTAACCTCTGTGCTTTATTATT
>JBNLGO010000135.1:0-9726 GCA_050306095.1 Cyclobacteriaceae bacterium | reverse complement strand
GTTTCCAAATCTGCTGATCATTGGTGTAACACAATATTTCGCTGCTGTTTTTTTAATTGGCCATCCTGAAAATTACTTCTTCCTTTTAACCGATTTAAGGATGCTTGTCTTGTCATCTTCTACCATCATTATTGCTGCCGCGGGGTATATTATCAATGATTATTATGACATTAAAATCGACTATGTGAATAAACCAGACAAAGTAATAGTGGGCAGGCACATTAAAAGGCGGGTTGTACTTATTTCACATATTGCTTTAAACATGGCTGGCATTACATTGGGTTTTTGGTTGAGTTGGAAAATTGCCGCCATCAATTTTATAGCCGCTTTTTTTCTTTGGGTGTATAGTAATCAATTAAAACGGTTACCATTTATTGGTAATTTGCTCATTTCGTTACTTACTGGTGCCTCTCTAATTGTTCTTGCTATTTATTTTCAACGAAATTTTTACCTCATACTCAATTACGCGGTTTTTGCATTTTCTATTACCATCATTCGTGAAATCATCAAAGACATGGAAGATAAAACCGGAGATGAAATTTATGGTAGCAAAACCCTTCCGATCATTTGGGGAATACCAAAAACAAAAGTCTTTCTGTTTGTTTTAATCTTCATTTCGATCCTTTTGCTATTCTTTTTGTCACACTTACTTGATAATCCTATTCTGGATACATTTTTTGTGATCTTACTCATTCCGATTAGCTATTTTAATTACCTTCTTTACAAAGCCGATACAAAAAAGAAGTTTAATCAGTTGAGTAATTACTGCAAACTGTTTATGTTGGCCGGCATATTTAGTATGACTTTCTTTTAATCCATTTCAATGAAAAACATTGCCATTTTTGCTTCTGGCTCCGGGTCAAATGCGGAGGAAATTATCAAACACTTCCAGGGAAGTTCGCTTGCTAAAGTCGCCTTGATCATAAGTAATAACAAGAATGCATTTGTGCTGGAAAGGGCCAAAAAATTTGGGGTAGAAGCATTGGTTTATAATCGGAAAACTTTGAACGACACTACAGAGGTAGATGAAGCATTAGCAGAAAGAAAGATTGATTATATCGTGCTGGCGGGATTTATGCTATTATTTCCTGTCAGAATCATTAAAAACTATCCCGGTAAAATCATCAATATTCATCCGGCCCTTTTACCAAAACATGGAGGCAAGGGCATGTATGGTATGCATGTTCACCAGGCAGTGGTAGATAATCACGAAAAGGAATCAGGAATCACCATCCACCAGGTAAACGAACATTATGATGAAGGAAAAATAATCTTCCAGGCAAAATGTAAAGTGGAGCCAACAGATACGGCTGATGATGTAGCTTCAAAAGTCCATCAATTGGAATATGAGCATTATCCGAGGGTTGTAGAAGAAGAGATACTAAATCTACCTGATTAATTCATTTTCTGCTTTCAAAGAGATTTTAAATTTCAGGTTATCTATACCGCATGTTTCGCCAGAAACCGCTCAGAATTTTGATTCCACTTTTCAATGAGGTCTTCTCTATTTTTATTAATAGATTGAATCATCTGATTATATTTATTCAATGCAGCATTATACTCGTCTATTGATCTGTTAACGTTATCCACATCAACTTGGGTAATGTCTTTTTTTCTTTTCGTATCGTAAGCTTGCCGTACTTTTTCCATATTTTCTTTCTTAAGGTAAAAATCCGAAACCAATTTCATTTGGTTCTTTGCTTCATCTAAATAAAACCGAAGTAGGATTATACTTATATGTTTAATAGTATTATCTCCCTGGTAATCGCCTAACTCCACCAGTTTATCAATCCCTTCTTGTGAAACTGCCTCTAAAGCACTCCTGTTTTGTTCTAAGCCATTTAAATCATTTTTAGAAACAGCTTCTATTAAATAGCTTTCCTGCTTAAAACTTTTGAAGAAAACCAGGTATACCTTATTGTAATATTCAAATGTATCACTTGCTCGTTTGAGTTTTTGACCCATTTTTGTCTGCCCTTCCACCAAGTTAATATGGTATAAATCGGCAAATTCCTGTCTTTTGTTATCAATAAAATCGGAGGCTTCATCCAGCTTTTGTCCCGCCATTTTTTTTGCAAGTAAATACGCCTCCATATTATCATAAGATCTTTCGGCTATCTCTTCCAGATCAAGAATTTTACCATAGTCTTCTTTGAGCACGATAAGGTTAAGTCGTAAATATTCCGTTACTGCATTTCGATAGGACACATCCCCTTGATATCCTTTTTGATGCTGCACATTGTATCGGGCAGTATTCATCGAGCTAATTAGATTTTGCCGTTTATTTTCCACCTTTCTGGCACTTTTGCCCTTGGCCACCACCTTGATATATGTCCACATATCATTGGTGATTTCTGAAAATTCCTGGTCAATAGTTGTTAAATAATTTACTGCAGATTGTGCATCTTGTGCTTTTAGCGGAACACTCGAAAAAATTAGTAGAATTAAAAAAATAGGTGTGATGGTTCGCATGTCAATTTTCATTTAAATAATTAATTAAGTCTGAAAGAATATAATAGGATTCTTCAATGTATTTGTCTTGATATATATTTTCTATTGATAGATGGCTTTCAGCCCGCTGCTGTTCACTTATACTATTTACCATCAAATCATCATTGTTTCTTTCCACCAGGTAGGCTTCTGTTTTTTCATCTTTAATCTCCTCCCATTGTTTAAAACTCAGACGGATACTTTCAATCAGTTTCTCATTTTCATCCTTTAATCCCAATTGTCTATTGGTTTTAAATGTTTGAAGATGATCATTTATAGAATTAATCTGGTTAAACAAATTATGGCTCACCATTCGCTCATTATTTTTCTCTCGCAAATATTTAATGGGTAATAATGGATATCTGGTATAATAAATCTTCTTATCAGTTGGGCTGCTATTTATTTCATTGTCATAATCCTTTTCCGATGGCATAAAATCTCCAAATAAAGAAGGCAACATAATATCTGGCACGACTCCTATTCCCTGGTATGTTTTACCGGTTACCCGATACAATTTATCTGTGGTCACCTTAAGAAAACTTATATCTCCTTCATCAGAAAAATCACTACTTGTTAATGGTAATATTAGTTGAGATGTGGATTTACCAAAGGTTGTATCTCCTACTATGATGGCTCGATTATAATCCTGCATGGCCGATGCAAAAACTTCTGATGCTGATGCGCTAAATCTATTCACAAGAACTACCATAGGGCCGCTGTAAATTGTGCCTCGATGTATGTCTTTATGTATCCGGGGTTTATCATTGTGGCTTTTTGTAACAAACAGCGGACCTTCATTAATAAATATTCCACCCAGCTCAAGGGCTTCATCCATAGAGCCACCACCATTATATCGTAGATCCAGGATAAAACCTTTAATACCCTGTTTTTTCAATTTTACAATTTCTCGAGCTACATCATCCGCACAACCCGCTACTTCAGATTTACTTTCCAGATCCATATAAAAACCTGGCAAATAGAGATAACCTATTTTTTGCACACCATCCAAAATATAGCTATCAACTCTATTTTCGCTAACCTCCAGTTTTTCCTTTTTTAGTTTTACCTGCTCAATTTCTCCACCTGATTTTCGCACCACCATTTCTACCTGGTCCACGTTTCTATCCAAAAACAGATTATATAGGTATTCATATTTAGAACAATGGGACTGAAAATCGATATCTTCAGAGAGAATATCTATGATCACATCACCCTTATTTAACTGGTTGCTTTTCCAGGCATTTGATCCGGGAATAACTTTTAAAATTTCGATTTCATCACTTTTATTTTTCTTCAGGGAAATTCCAAAAGTAAAGGTTTGCCTTGAGATCGCTTTTTGAAATAACTGGAACTCTTCAAATGGGAGAAAATTTGTATGAGGATCAAATGCGCTAGATATAGCTTTAAAAAATGCGTTTTCGATTTTTGCCTGGATGACATCAGGTTGATCTAACAATTGGTCAATTTTGCAATTTTCTCTTTGAAAAAATGCCTTGTAATAATCAATCCTACTGCCTGAGTTTTCAGATGGATTCAATTGATTTTCGATATAATCATTTTCTAATTCATTCAGGAAAAGTAGCCATCGATTTGTACGGTCAATTCCATTTCCGGAAGCTACAAGCGTTTTTCTTAGGTTATCAATATCAATTCCCTCATTTGAAATAAAAGTTTCTGATGTATGCAATACTTGTTGGAATTGAAGTAAATCTGATCTGTAAACATTAATAACATCTTGATAAAACTGACACCTATGATTGAATATATCATCAAAGACTCCATACTGATAATTATCAAAATGTTGATATTCACTTTCGGAGAATAACAATTGATGTTCGTCTAAATGAAGTAGTACCTCACTAAAAACGGATTGTAAAAACGAACTATCGTTAATATTTGGTTGGAAGTGTTTATCAACAATAATTTTAATTAAAGAGCTGGCTTTTGAACAGAAATCGACTTGATGTTGTCCAAATGTTTTACCTGGTACAGATATGGTGGTAATTAAGCAGAACAAAAAAATGTATAACGACCTCATGAAAAAATTAGAAAATAACTCGACAAATATTGGGAAAAATGAGGTGAAATAAAAAGGGAGATGGTAGATTTTAGGGTTTCTAAATTCAATCCAACCTCCCTTTAAGCTTAAAAAACATATTGCGACTATGATTATAGCAACAAGCTATAATTTCTTTAATACCTGAAAAGCCTATCCATTCATTGCTTCATAGGTAGTGATCACTATGACCAGGTATTATGATTTAAAAATTGCATTCTATCTCTTTTAAATATTTTATGTTCTTTTAAAGAATACGCCTTATTTATCAGTCTCGGATGTATGGTGACACTTGAGGTTTCTTCCTTTTTATCAGTAGTATGCTCTACATACGAAATTATATCCTGCGCACGCTTTTCATCAAGAAGCTGTATTTCGCACTCAAGTAAAATCCGTCGTTTCAGTAGTATAAAATGCCCTGCAAATCTTTTAATGAATCCAACATTAGTTATATCCCCTAATATTTGATCGATTTGTAGGAAGTCAACTATATAGTTTTTTTCCGATTTTGATACTTTTTCTTGTGTAACGTGATACATAATTTTGATTAAATATGGGTTTAATCAGTAAATTAATTTCTACCATTCCTAATCGAATGAAGGAATTCTTCAATCAATTTAGTGTTGCCGTTAATGTTAAATGTATCCCTTCTTTTCTTACCTTTTACCTTTTTAACCGTCTCTACCGAACAACCAGAGACATAGGCCACCATTTTGTCGGGTATTTTAATTATCTTTTCGTTGTTAACTTTTTTAGACATATTAGCGAACTACTTTATAACCTCATCATTTATAGAGGGCTAAATTAAGTTTTTTTCCGAATTATAGAAATATTATAAGGGGATTAGTTAGTTATAACTCTATATTTATTTTAGTAAACTGGTAATTGATGGATAGCACGCCTAACGATAGGTTGAAGAATTATAGGATAGAAGAGCTCAATTTGAGTCAAAAGGACATGGCCAAAGCACTGGACATGCAGCAAGGCTCCTATTCTGATATTGAAAGAGGTCGGGTGGGTGTAAACGGAATCATTACAAAACTCATTAAAACTTTTAACATAAACCCCATCTGGCTTGTAGAGGGGTTAGGCAAGAAAAAATTAGAGAATATTGATTTCTTATATGAGGAATCAGAAATTAATTTGGTTCAAGAGGAAGACCCAATCTATGCTTCGCAAAATGAAGTATTTTCTTTATTAGACGAACTACTTGAAATAAAAGATGACCATCATAAAAGAGATATTCTATCCAAATTGAAATCGATTTTCGGAAATATTTTAATAGATAACCACAAGAAGCTCAATGAGATTAATGAATTGAAAAGTCAAATTATTGAGCTCTATAAAAAGAGGGAAAATTTGAAGAATATTATTAAAAAGTTTTAAATCATTCCGTAGCCAACCATTTTTTTACTTGCCGTATCCCTTTATAATATTTTATAGCCTGATAAGTAGCAATAGATAAAATTATGATAAGCGCAATGGAAGCAAGTTTGAGGAATAAAATTATATTTTGAGATAGTGCAATTTGTTCATCTTTTGCTTGCCTCTCCATTTGCCACTCCATTTCTTTCATTTGATAGATGGAGTTTTGTTCATGTAGCTTTTCCTTTGTTTTTTGCAACAATTCATCTTGTGCCAGGAACAAATCATTGTATTTAAGCGCATTTTGAAAATCACCCATTAGCTCATACGCAATAGACAAGTTTTTACAAGATCTTCTGTATTCTTCATTTATCTTATTTCCGGAGTATGCTTGATATGCAGCTGTATAAAAAGATAGCGCTTCTTGGTGCTCTCCCTTCTTTAAATAAACATCTCCCAGGTTATTGTGAATCCAGTTGATCTTGTCCTGGTCATTAAATTTTTGACTTAAAGCTAGAGCAGTATTGTAATAATAAATTGCTGAGTCATAATTACTTTTTTTGTAAAAGTTTTCTCCCAGGTTACTCACATAATAAGATGACCTCTTTTCATCCTGACTAAATTCTATAGCCTTTCTATAATACATGTTAGACACATTGTATTCTTCAAGAGCACTATAAACATTTCCCATCGAATTATAAATTACGGATAATTTTTTTTGATTTTCCTCAGGTAAATATTCTAATGATAATGAATAATTATTCAGCGCTTGTTTATGATTGCTTAATTTTTCTTCTGTTATACCAAGGTTATAGTAAATGGAAGAAATATGAGAAGAATCATTCAATTCAATGGCAATTTCAAGTGCTCTATTGTAATAATCTTTAGTGGTGAGATAGCCATACGTTTCAAAATATGAGAGACCAATGTTCTTATAAATATTGATTTTTCTCTTTTGTCTATTCTTTAAACTATGTGATTCAAGAATTTCTAATGCCTTGAAAGAACTCTTTACACTTTGATCAAAAACGTGTAAATTATTATAGGCCATTCCCAATTGATAATTAGCGAGATATAAGCCTTCGTAATATTTAATATTCTCAGAAGCCTCCAATTGGTCGTTTGATAACTCAATAACTAATTCCGGATCCTGATATAATAGTTTCCAACCAACCTGTCTTATGGAATCAATTTTGTCTTTCTCATTTTGAATATCACCTGCCTGGGATGAATGGATTCCAAGACAGTTTAAAAGAATAAAGCTCCCAATCAACCTAATGCTAACTAACTTTTGCATATAAATCACATTTTGCAATAACTCAACATAAATATAGCAGAATTATAACAATAATTCTGCTATATGCTTAAAATTGGGGTGTTATTAATCGTCACCAGGGTCTCCTGGCTCAGGATCATCACCTCCAGTAGTGCTTTTTACATCAAACTTTTCTACCTTCTTTTTATTTACTTCCGGCGTAATATCCTCATCATTAATGTTTGAACAAGAAGTAACAAAACTAACGGCGAATACAAATACTAAACATGTTAATAAGCTTTTCATAACATTATAATTTTAGTTAAACATTATATAATGTATGAATTAAAGTACCCTGTTTCAGGTACTACAGCCTATATAACAAGTAATTATATTTATGTTATAACAACTTCTTAATTTTGTCCAATTAGTACAAATAAAAAAAGCCGGATAAACCGGCTTTCTAATCTTCTTTTGTATAGTTCCATCAAACGCCCTCAGCTTCAACTGATTGCACTTCAGGCACCATACTCTTCAATAAATTTTCAATTCCTGCTTTTAAGGTAAGTGTAGAGCTTGGGCAACCACTACATGCTCCCTGCAATAACACCTTTACCACTCCATCATTAAACGAATGATACTGAATGGCCCCTCCATCCATTTCAACTGCCGGTTTGATATACTCATCTAACACACTTTTAATTCGTTCATCAATTGGAGCATCAGAAGTTGAGGCAGAGGTAGAATCAGGCGCCTGTGTATTTTCTTCTTTTTTAACTACCTCATTTAATATTGGCTTGTCTTCCTTTAAGTATTGTAAAATAAATTCCTTTACTTCAAATTTAACATCCTCCCAATCAATACTCTCTGCTTTTGTAACCGTCACAAAATTATTCATATAGAAAACCCGCTGTACAAATGGAAAATTAAAAAGTGTTTGTGCTAAAGGTGCATTTTTTGCGCTTTCTATATCCGGAAAATCATAACTTTCACCTTCTCCTACTAACATTTTATTCGCAACAAACTTCAATGAATTCGGGTTGGGGTTTGATTCTATGTAAATACTAACTGCTGAACTTTCTGACATCTCTTTATCCTTTTCTAATTTTTAAGATCAATTTTTTTATCAATTTCTGCCATGCATACAGAAACGGTGGTATCACCCGTAATGTTTACTACCGTGCGGCACATATCGAGTATTCTATCCGGTGCAATAATAAGGGCTAATCCTGCAGCAGGAATTCCTACTGATTCTAATACAATGACCAGCATTACCATACCTGCTCCTGGTACGCCTGCTGAACCAATGGAAGCTAGCAATGCAGTTAAGATGATTGTCAATTGACTAACCAATGACAATTCCATCCCTAGTACCTGCGCAATAAATACCGCTGCTACTCCCTGGTACATGCTGGTGCCATCCATATTGATGGTAGCACCAAGCGGCAGTACAAAACTACTAACCTTCTCTGGTACTTTTAAATTTTTCTCCACACACTCCATTGTCACTGGCAAAGTAGCGCTACTACTACTGGTGCTAAATCCTAATATTTGAGCCTCCCTGATACCTTTGAAAAATTCCAGATAACCTAATTTGGAAAATCTTTTTAAAATGGTGGGATACACCGCAAAAATCATAATTAACAATCCCAAAATGACCGTGCCCGCATATTTTAGCAATGCCCCTAATATTTCCAGGGCTTTGGCCGGGTTCTCACCTGCCAGCTCCACGATCAAAGCGGCCATCAAAGCAAATACAGCATACGGCGCCAGGATCATGATGTAATCAATAAGCTTAAGCACCACCTCATTTAATCCCTCAAAAAACCGAATAACAGTTTTGGCTTTTTCCTTATTCACCTGCAACAATGCAATGCCAAAAATTACAGCAAAAAACACCGCTTGCAGCATATTTTTATTATTGGCAGTTGCATTAAAAATATTATCGGGAATGATGCGGACTAATGGCTCTAAAGGACCTTTTTCCTTTACTTCTTTATTTACTAAATCTTGTGTTTTTTCTACATCGCCACTATACATCTCCATTAGCTCCATTCGGGTCTCTTTAGAGATAGACTTGCCAGGCTTAATCAAATTGACGCAAATCAACCCAATGGATATGGCAAATATGGTGGTAACAATATAGATCAAGATGGTACGAAACCCCAATCTTGATAACTTTGATACATCACCCAAATTTGTCACCCCTACTATTAAAGAAGCCAGAATCAGCGGCATGGCAATTAACTTCAAGGCATTGATAAAAATGGTGCCTATTGGTTTGATATAAAAAACTACAAACGAGTTGGGGATGCTTGTATTAATCGTTACAAAACCAAAAATTAATCCTACAAAAAGTCCAATGATGATTTTGGTGTGTAACGCTAATTTGGGCATGAATTACAGTTTTATGGTTTTGTTTATCAAATAAAAATCTAGCAAGGTAATGGCTGTCATTGCTTCTACGATCGGTACTGCACGTGGCACTACACAAGGATCATGTCTTCCTTTTCCGGAAACAATCGTCTCATTACCATCTTTATCTACACTTGACTGATCC
>JBNLGO010000134.1:0-9923 GCA_050306095.1 Cyclobacteriaceae bacterium | reverse complement strand
AAAAGTGAGTACCCTGACATTTCCTGGTATTGATTTCCTATGAGGATTTGCGGATAAGTTGGCAGGTCATATTTCACACCGGTTTTATCTTCAAAAAATGAAATCATCATGGGCGTTTCCTTGAAAACTTTTGCTAGTTCGGTTGGCTCCTCCTCCCTCTCATAGCATTGAATTTTTATTTCACCGTCACTCAATTCAGCCTTTTGAAATTTTCCAATGGCAAAACCAAATGTATAGGCCGGTGTTTCAAATTTTTGCTGCCAATGGTATACATGTTTTCCACCTACTTCCTCTTTCTGCAACAACTTTCCATTGGCAATACAATCCAATTCTTTTGAGGCAATAACATTCATGTCGATTGTCGCTTTATCGCTGGGAATATCATTACAAACCATCCAATCACTTGTGAAATAAGAGGTAAAAGCCTGATCGAATTCTTGGTTAAAATGAAGCCCTTTAGTTGGATTACCATGATAATAGACAGTAATCTGCTCTCTTAATTTTCTCTTTTCATACAGGTCAATATGAAGTTTGTTTCCCGATTTCGAAAACTTTTTCACACCTGCACCCTTGATTGAATCAATCTGTAGATTACCAGCCTCTAAAACCATATCAGTTTCATCAAGAGGAAGCTGGAATTTAATCAATTCAACTCCTTCAATGTATTTTGATGTTATATATGGTTTAATGGTTAGCTGATAGCTTAATATATCGAGTTTTGAATCAGAAGGGTAAGCTTGCGTGATGAAGCTTGTTAGAATGATAAGCAGTACGATTTTCCGCATTTTGGTAATATGGAACTTAATAAGAAATAGCCAATATGTAAGTGCAATTAATATGAAACGATTTGAATATACATATTATTAGGGTTAGAATTTAGGCAACGTGGCACTGTATTACCTCTATGAAATTTTGTGACTTCTTTTTGAGCTTTGGGTAATAGAATTGTTTCACAGAGTTGCTCAAAGAATCACTAAGGGCACTGAGAGTAGAAGGTATCGAATACCATTTTATTATAAGTAGAGAAAATCTGTAATCACTTCCCAATACAAAACTTGCTAAAGATATTCCCTAGCAAATCATCGGTGGTGATGTCACCGGTGATTTCGCCGAGGTGGTGAAGGGCCTGTCGGATGTCGAGGGCGAGGAGGTCGTTGGAGATTTGGGCGTCGATTCCTTTGAGTACATCTTCAAGGGATTTCTCGGTGTTGACCAGGCTTTCGTAATGGCGGAGGTTAGTGACGATGGTGTTGCCGGTTTTAAAACCTTCGAGGTTTACTTTGGCAACAATCTTTTGTTTTAACTCCTCAATGTGTTCTTTATTACCTGCGGAGATCATCACCAGCTCTTCTATCTGCTTGAAATCGTTCAGCTTCTCATCAGAAACCTTATCAACTTTATTTCCCACTTTGATAAAAGGAATCCCAAGGTTTTCCAATACATTCACCTCTTTGGCGATATCTGATACAGATTCTTCAGAGAGGTCGAATAGATAAATGATCAGCGATGCCTGGCGCATTTTTTCTTTGGTGCGCTCTACACCAATGGCTTCTATTTTATCCTTGGCTTCGCGAATTCCTGCGGTATCGATAAAACGGAAGCTGACACCTTCCAGATGGATTTCATCCTCTATAAAGTCTCGAGTTGTTCCTGGTATATCTGATACAATTGCTTTTTCCTCATTCAACAGTGTGTTGAGCAAGGTAGATTTCCCGGCGTTGGGCTTTCCGGCGATTACGGTAGGTACTCCATTTTTAATTACATTTCCCAGGCTGAAACTTTCAATAAGCGTGTGAACCACTTGCATAATTTTGTTTACCAGAGAAGTTAATTGCTCACGACTGGCAAATTCTACGTCTTCTTCTGCAAAGTCCAGCTCCAGTTCGATCATAGAAGCAAAGTGGATCAATTCCTGTCGAAGAGCGCTTATTTTCTGAGAAAAACCACCCCGCATTTGGTTCATGGCCGCCATATGAGAGGATTCATTATCCGAATGAATCAAATCGGCTACTGCTTCTGCCTGGGCGAGATCAAATTGGCCATTGATAAAAGCTCTTTTGGTAAATTCTCCGGGAAGCGCAAGGCGGGCACCATGTTTAAGAAAAAGTTTTATGATTCGCTGAAGAATGAAATTGGAACCGTGGCAGGAAATTTCTATGACATTTTCCTTGGTATAGGATTTAGGGGCAATAAATATGGATATTAATACTTCATCAATGATCTCCGACCCATCCCTGATCGTTCCGAAATGAATGGTGTGTGATTCCTGTTTTTCAAGATCTTTTCCCTTAAAAACCTGGTTGGTCATTGAGATAGCTTCAGGTCCCGACAGTCGAATCACACCAATGGCGCCAACACCCTGAGGAGTGGCCAGAGCAATGATTGTGTCGTTATTGTTAAAGGAAGTATTCAAATTGTTCTTTTACTGCAAAGTTATGCGAAGAATCATTTTTACTAAATGGAAATAGATATTTATTATTTCTGACATGAGTTTACAACAAATGGTAAGGATTTGGAATACGATATTAAAAAGTAAAGTTGGGAAAATAAAAAAGCCGGATTTATCCGGCTTTCTCATTCAATAATATATTAATCGTATCCTAATATTTCGCCATCTCCTGGTCGATTTCATCAGCCCATGCTAAGATTCCTCCTTTAAGATTATAGAGGTTATCAAAACCAAATTTTCTTTTCAAGGCTTCAATGGCTTGCGCACTTCGGGCTCCACTTCTACAGTGAACCACCACTTTTTTGGAAGAAGAAATTTTATCGATATTGCTCATTACCGTTTTCAATGGAATTAACTCACCACCAATGTTCGCTATATCATATTCATACGGTTCGCGCACATCAATCAGTTGATAATCTTCACCCTTCACCTGCATGTCATACAGCTCCTGAACGCTGATTTCACGAGAAGCCTTTTCTTCCTTCACCTCACCAATACCACAGAATTGCTCATAATCAATCAATTCCTTAATCTCAGGAGTATTCGGATCTTTATGCAGTTTTAAAGTTCTTGTTTCAAATGTCAACGCATCCAACAAGAATAACCTACCTGCTAATGGATCACCCACACCTGACACTACTTTGATGACTTCGTTAGCCTGAAGACTTCCTACAATACCAGGAAGAACACCAATCACACCACCTTCAGCACAACTTGGTACTAAACCAGGAGGTGGTGGAGAAGGGAAGAGATCCCTGTAATGTGGACCGAATGTACCATCTTCTTTTTTATAATTGAATACAGATACTTGGCCTTCAAATCTAAATATCGAAGCGTACACATTGGTTTTACCTAGAATTACACAGGCATCATTTACTAGATACCTGGTTGGGAAATTATCCGTTCCATCAGCAACTACATCGTAATCTTTGATGATATCCAGCGCATTCTCACTGGTTAATTGCACATTATGTACTGTGAAATTAACATGCGGGTTTAATTTCATCAATCGCTCTTTGGCCGCCTCTGCCTTTGATCTTCCCACATCGTCTACGGTAAATAGTACCTGACGCTGTAAGTTGGTTTCGTCAACCACATCAAAATCGAGGATTCCGATATTTCCCACACCAGCTGCTGTTAAATAGAGTAGGAGTGGACTACCTAACCCTCCTGTACCAACTACCAGTACTTTAGCACCTTTCAGCTTACGTTGGCCTTCTATATTAAACTCAGGTATAATCAAATGACGGCTATACCTTTCAAGCTCTTCTTTTGAAAATTGAATTTCGCTCATGGTTTTAGTTTTTTCCTCCTGCAATGGCAGGGATAATACTTACTACTGAATCATCCTTTAAAGGTGTTTCTTCATTTTGCAATGCCTTGATGTCATCATCACCAACATATATTCGCACGAAACTCCTGATACTTCCTCCATCATCATAAATATGCTTAGTCAACTCAGGATAAGTTTCTGTCAATTGCTTGATAGCTTCTTGTACAGTTCCTCCACTGGTCTGAATTGACCCTTCATTTTCTGTAAATTTCCTCAACGGTGTTGGGATAATCACTTTTGCCATTGTCTATTTTATTTATAGTTTGTTGATTATTTTTTCTTGTTCAAAATTTCCGTTTTCATCCAGTTGCCAGGATGTTATATCACCTGCTTTTCCTTCATTTACTGAAACGATTATATATGAAAACACTGGAAAAGCTTGTTTTAAATCATGTTCCGATGGTCTGGCCGGATGATTAGGGTGTGAATGATAAATTCCTACCAACTTCAAGTTATTTTCATCGGCATACATTTCCGCTTTCATATAGTCAGTAGGTTTCACTTCAAATCGTCTCCGTTTATCACCGTCTTTACTATTAACTACTTTTTTAGCTTCTACAATGTTCCTGATATCACCATCTTTCCCATATAGGAATCCACATCCTTCATCCGGATACGCTTCTTCCAGGTCATTGATCATATTTTTCAATGCAGCTTCTGCAATTTCTAAGGGTAGGGGCATGTTAAAAAAGATTCTTTATGATTTCACCGTATTTATCTGAGTTATCCGCAAAAATCGTTACGATAACTCCTTCGTCCAATGATTCTGCAATTTTTAGTGCTCCGACGACATTTGCTGCGGCAGAAGGACTCAAAATTATCCCTTCTCTTGAAGCTACTTTTTTGATCATTTCATAGGCTTCAAAAGTATCGATGTCCATGTTTTTATTGGCAACTGTATCATCATAAATGGTTGGGACAATCGCTGTTTCCAGGTGTTTCCATCCTTCCATTCCGTGCAATGCCGCATCGGGCTGTAGTGAAATCAATTGAATGTCATTGTTAAGTTCTTTCAATCTTCTTCCTGTTCCGGTAAAAGTACCTGTGGTTCCTAACCCCGCTACAAAATGCGTTATTTTACCACCTGTCTGTTTCCAGATTTCTTCTGAAGTGGTAAGGTAATGTGCTTTCCAATTGGCCTCGTTTTGGTATTGCCTGGCGTAATAATATTTTTCGGGATTTTTATTGTAAAGATCTTCTGCTATTTCTTGAGCTTCATCCGTAGAGCCAAATTTAGAGGTATAGATGATGTCAGCACCATAAGCTTTTAATAATGTCTTTCTTTCTTCTGAAGCATTTTCTGGTAGACAGATGGCAACTTTAATTCCAAGAAATGCGCCAATAGCCGCATATGCTATGCCGGTATTTCCACTGCTAGCATCAAGTAGCACTTTGTCCTGATTTAATTCTCCACTGTGAATAGCATTTTTGATAATATTGAAAGCAGGTCTTGACTTTACACTCCCTCCAAACTGTTGCCACTCCAGCTTAGCAAAGATCTTCACATTTTCATTTGAATGAAGATTATCCAAAGGGAAAAGAGGAGTGTTTCCGATGAAACCTTCCAGTTTATCCAGCTTTTGAATTAATTGAATATCTATTTGTTCTACGATCATTTTCTGAATTGTGTAAATAAAAAAAGCCTTTCCACATGATGGAAAGGCTTTTTTATGTCTTTATTTTTTGTTTCTTATTTATATATAAGATTTCCTTCCCATCAATATATCGATGTCGCAACAACAACAGCAAATACAACAAACATTGATAAAGAAAGTTCTCATTTCTATGAATTTCACAATTTGTGAACGCAAGTTATGATAATTTGTTCATAGTTGACAATTATTTTTTAAAAAATGTAAATGAGATGACTAAAATCATATTCCGATAAATTCCCATCCCTTATCTTTATTTAGATTTATTCAAAATAATTAATTTTTTTCTTGGCTGTAAAAAGATGAAAATATAGTTTTGCACCTTATTAAGATTGAATCTAAATAAACAACAAAATCAATTGTAAATCATTATAGATTAAATAAAATGAAAATATTTAGTTTTTTATTGGCTTTTATATTAGCAGCCAATTTTACATTAGTAGCACAACAACAGCAACAAGACAGCCTTTACAACCTTCAAAACTCTGCTGCCAAATTAATGAATACTGATAGTAGGTTGACAATAGGAGGTTATGCTCAATTGGATTATAATCAGCCCATTAATTCGGATTTAAGAAGTAATGGCAAGTTAGATGTGCATAGGTTAGTGATGCTATTTGGCTATAAGTTCAGTAACAAAACACAGTTTATTACGGAAGTAGAGTATGAGCACGTGAAGGAAGTATATGTAGAACAGGCCTTTGTAAGTCATCGGTTTAATAGAGCTTTAGAGTTAAGAGGTGGATTAATGCTCGTACCTATGGGTATAGTAAATGAATACCACGAGCCACCAACATATAATGGAGTAGAGCGACCTACAATAGATAATAAAATTAGCCCTACAACATGGAGAGAAATGGGGATTGGTTTGACGGGATATCTCACCAGAGCTTCTTTAAGATACCAGGCTTATATATTCAATGGTTTTAATGGGTATGATGGTGCAGCCAAGCTTAATGGTAAAAGTGGATTAAGAGGAGGAAGACAAAAAGGGGCAGAATCATATATGAGTTCACCTACTTTTGGTGGTAAAATTGAATATTATGGAATACTAGGATTGAATGTTGGTCTTTCCGGTTATTTCGGCAAAACACAGTCCACATTATATAATGGTATAGCAAAAGATGATCAAGCGGCATTAGCACGAGCTGATTCTTCGGTAGTGGGTATCAATATGATTGGCATTGATGCGAGGTATAACAAAATGGGTTTTGTGGCCCGTGGTCAATTTTATGTGAATAATATTTCCAATACAGATCAATATAATGCTTTTACTGGAAGTGATTTAGGTAGCCAACTATATGGTTATTATGTAGAGGCGGGGTATAATGTTTTGCAAGGAAATAAAGATGTGCAAACTGAGTTAATTCCTTTTATTCGATATGAAGAATTGGATACACAAGCGAAAATTTCGAGTGAGCAATTAAAAAACAGTGAAAATCACCAGAAAATCATCACTGTCGGACTTACTTGTAAAGTAAATAAAGGAGTTGCATTTAAAGCTGATTATCAATCTTTCAACAAAGAAGGAGTAGATAAAAATAGTGGTCAGGTGAACTTAGGTATCGGAGTTTGGTTTTAATAGTTGTTAATAATGTCATTGAATAAGGTAAATATCTCGTTCTTACTTTTTTTAATTTTTAGTCTTTCACTTGTCGGATGGCGGCTCAAAGAGAATGATTTGTCATCATCTGCAGTTAAAAGAATGGAAAAAACTCTTTCTAAAATATGGAAAGGGCATGACTTGGTAAAAGATAAGATTACGATACCTGATTCAATAGATGACGCATTAAATTTCGTTGCCCAGAAGAACGGCATTTATTCCATAGGTAATACTTCAGAAACATTGGGGATCATGTATGTGGGAAGGGTGAAAAGTTGTAGAATAGGGGGGTGTTCCTCCCCATTTTCTAATGAAAAACCAACTGATCACGAGCATTTTGATTACATGATTGTTTTTGAACCCAATTCCCTGGAGGTACTTAAAATAGAAGTATTGGATTATCAAGCCACCTACGGATTTGAAATTTGCAGTCCGGGATGGTTGAAACAATTTATAGGATATGACGGTAATTCCCCACTAGATTATGGTGGGGAAATACAAGCTTTATCTGGCGCCACCATTTCTGGTATTGCCATAACTGATGATGTCACTCAGGTTAGTAAATATATGAGATCTCTTAGGGAAAAGGAGTTGCTATAATCTTTTCAAAGCAATATCCGAAACAGAATCTCCGATAGATAATGAAGATGTAGCTGCTGGTGAAGGTGCATTTAGTACATTCACCGCACTGTCATTTTCAATGATTTTAAAATCGTCCAGCAAACCTCCATCTCTGTCACATGCCTGGGCTCGAACACCAGCACCACCCGTTACGAGATCTTTACTTTCTATTTCAGGAATTAACTCTTGCAAAGCTTTTGTGAAAGCTGCTTTTGAGAATGAACGATACATTTCACCAAATCCCGTTTTCCAATATTTGGCAGCTACTTTTTGGAAACCTGGCCATAATAAAGATTCCATGAGTTCTCCCGGTTTAATAACAGATTTTGAATAACCTTCCCGTGCAAAAGCAAGTACTGCATTTGGTCCTGCTTCCACTCCACCTTTCATCATTCGGGTAAAGTGAACACCTAAAAATGGGAACGCAGGATCAGGTACTGGATAAATAAGATTCTTAACCAGGTATTCCTTTTCTTTTGCCAGCTTATAATATTCGCCCCTGAAAGGGATAATTTTCACATTGACATCATTAGCAGTGAATCGGGCTACTTTATCTGAATATAACCCAGCACAATTCACTACCAGTTTGGTTTCATATTCGCCTTTGTTTGTCTTAACTATAGCAGTTTCTTTCTTTTTCTCAATGCCCAGAACTTTTTCAGCAATTTTTATTTCACCGCCTTTTGCACGAATCTTTTCAGCATATTTATTGGCCACCTCTCGGTAATCAATAATCCCTGTCTGTGGAACAAAGAAGCCTGCCATACCTGCTACATGAGGCTCGTATTCTTTTAATTCTTCAGCGTTTAGTTTTTTAAATCCGGATAATCCATTTTGCGCGCCTCTTTCATAAAGTTTGTCCAATTGGGGTAGTTCACTTTCTTTCGTTGCTACTACTATTTTACCACAGAGGTCATATTTAATACCTTCCTCATCACAAAATTGAAGAAGCTGTTTATATCCATTGATGCAATTGGTTGCTTTTAAACTACCGGGTTTATAGTACAATCCTGAATGAATGACTCCACTATTATTACCTGTTTGATGATCGGCGAGTATATCTTCCTTTTCTATAAGGGTGATTTTAAGACTTTCTCTTTTACTTAAAAGTTTTAATGCTGACGCCAGTCCTACAATACCACCACCAATAATTACAACATCATATTTCACAATTGCATCATTTTGATTATTCCGCCAAAGATAAGTTTTGAAAATCTTAGGAATAAAATTCTTCAAATATTTTAGAAAAAAAGTTAAAATATGATCAAACTCATATTTATGTTAAGCAGCAGGGCGTACTTTTATTTTAATAAAAAAATATGACGAGGGGCTGCCGTAAAGAAGCACTTCTTTATGCACTTGAAATTTTAAGAATCATTCACAGCCAGGTAAACCAATTCTTCTTGAGATTTCATCCTCGCGAATCCAGATAAGGGCAGCCCCAGTCTATTTTTTTAGCGCCGCATCTTGGTCACCTTAATTCGTTTAGAATATCTGTTTTTTTTGGGATTGTATGGTCTGTTATGATGTACGGGTTTATGTACTTTGATATAATCTGACTTTTTTAATACAGTGCACCGGTTAAAGCATACCATATTAAAACTTATCATTAAAAATAGAACGATTAATTTTCGCACGATAAAAAATTCAAATTGATTATTTGATTTCTAATATACCTTTAAAATCCTCTTGAAGGATGATTTCTAATTCTTTAACAGCTTCTTTACAATCTTTTTCCAATTTGATAATCATTGGGGCTACGGTTTCTAAATTGGTTTTCTTCTTGGCATTTCCTTCGATCATTAAGATATCATCACTCGCACCTTTTATTCCCATAAATTTAATGGCAGGTTTTATTTTATGTGCAAGTTGAGCTATTTCATCCCAATTATCTTTGGCCAACATGGCTTTTAACTTTTTGATATCAGTAGGAGCATTTTTAATAAATGTTTCTATCATCTCTTTAATAAATACCTTATCACCATCGCTTACCTTTTTTAAATAACTTAAATCAACCAGTTTTTTAGTATTCACCGGTGACGTCACAATATTTTTGACAATCTCTTTTTGGGATGATTTAGATGGAAAAATTTTGAGTATAATATTTTTTAAATTGTTGGGTTCAAATGGCTTGGAGATATAATCATCGACCTTGGCGATATGCAAACCGAGAACTTTATCTATACTTTGCGCCTTTGCAGTAATAACAATAACCGGAATATTACTGGTATCTTCCTCAGCTTTTAGTTGCTGATATACATCCCA